>MGRL01000126.1 GCA_001798165.1 Deltaproteobacteria bacterium RIFCSPHIGHO2_02_FULL_43_33 | reverse complement strand
ACAGGGGGTTTCTGATTTCTTCAGTCTCGGCATGGAAAATCTCTTTCTCGTTTCATCTGAACAGGGAAGGGGGGTTGATGAATTATTAGATAAAGCAATAAGCCTTATTCCAAGGGCTGCTGTCAAAGAAGAAAAAGAAGAGAGGATAAAATTGGCAGTAGTTGGAAGACCAAATGTCGGCAAGTCTTCCCTTGTTAACAGGCTTCTCGGCTATGAGAGGGTTGTGGTAAGCGATATTCCTGGCACAACCAGAGATGCCATTGATACGCAATTCAATTATAATAAGAAAAATTATCTGCTTGTTGATACAGCCGGTATAAGAAAAAAGGCAAGGATAGGCATGGCGCTTGAACAGTATTCAGTTATGTCGGCAATCAAGTGTATTGATAGATGCGATGTTGCATTATTGGTTATAGATGCAATGAGCGGCATGACAGAGCAGGATGAAAAGATAGCAGGCCTTGCCTATGAAAGGGGTAAGGGATGTATTATTGTTGTCAATAAATGGGATTTGCCTGAAAAAGAGACAAACACGGCAAAACAATATGCAGAACGTATACGGTGGAAGGTAAAATTTTTGCAGTTCGCCCCTGTCATCTTTGTGTCAGCGCTTACAGGCCAGAGGATTTTTAAAATCCTTGAATTGGTAGAAGAGGTATTGGCGCAGCTTACGAAAAGGATACCAACTGCACAGCTTAACAAATTTTTTAGCACCTTCAATAAGCACCATCAGCCTCCGATGTATAAGGGGAAATTGCTGAAAATTTATTATATAACCCAGACTGACATAAAACCGCCTACATTTGTCGGCTTTGCCAATTACCCGGAAGGTATTCACTTTTCCTATGAACGGTTCCTTGTAAATCAAATGAGAGAGGCCTTTGGCCTTGATAAGGTTGTCATACGGCTTTATTTTAGAAAGAGGCAGAAATAATTATGAAACGACTTTTTGTAATTATAACTGACAGCATTAGGGCATTTTCTTATGATAATTGTCTTACTATGGCTGCGGCAATATCATTTTATGCCTTATTCTCTCTGCTCCCGCTCATGTTTCTGCTCTTCTCTTTTATAGGCTCTATTCTCGGAACGGAGACACGGCTTTTTGAACGGATTTTAGAATTTGTAAAGGAGAGCCTTCCATATTTGAGCGACAGCATCGTAGATGATATTAAAGGGCTTATAGCTAACAGAAAGGTTTTTGGCTGGATTGGCATTATCACGCTCATCTGGAGCGCTGAGTTTGTAATACTCGCGATAAGGGATGCAATGAACCTCATTTTTGGAGAAGCAGAGAAGATGGGCTTCATAAAAACCAGGATAGTTGTATGGGGTGTATTTTTTATCTGGTGCGCAGTTTTTCTTATTTCTATAGGTCTTCCGATTGCCGCAGAGATTTTAGGCAGAGTAAAAATAGCTGTCTTGGGCATAGATATATCCTACTATGTTGCAAAGAGTATAACCTTTAAATATTTCCTGCCAGTTGTAATTATGATTATTGCCGTCGCCTTTATATTCAAAATAATGGCCGGGAAGAACATAAAGGCAAGACATGCTATTTTAGGCAGCGTAATATTCTCTGTTTTATGGGAGACAGCAAAACACCTCTTTGCCTTATACCTCGCACACTTTGGGAGTTTTAATAAGATGTATGGCTCTCTTGGCGCTATTATGATAATGCTTTTATGGATATTTTATTCGGCAGTTATATTGCTTTTCAGCGCTGAATTTATCGCATCTGTAAAGACGCCCAGAAAGTGATACAAAAAAATAGACTTTGATTTTCTGGGTGGCAGCAAAATCTTGCGCAAAGATGGGTGTTTTTGTTATAGTTTTACACCTTTATTGGTGTCTTTATTTAGAGGGGCATTGTTATGGAGCATGAAAAATTTATTAAGGGTTTAGAAAAAGAACATGCAATGATAGAGAAGGCATTCAAGAAATTAGAGCCTATTATAGAAAACAAGGACATCCGTGACACTGCTTATGTATTGAAAATTATTGAACAGCTTAAAACTATCCTCATTAATCATCTCCGGGATGAGGACAATAAGTTTTACCCTGCTATGAGGCAAAAGGCCATAGAGCTTAAACAAGACGCACTGCTGCCTGCGCTTGATATTTTTATAGACGGCATGAAAGATATTTCCAAGAATATTTTTGATTTTCTTTCAAGGTATGAAAATGAAAAAGCCATTACAGCAGACGAAACCGGTTTTATAAATGGCATTATTGCAATAAGAGCGGCGTTAATGAAGAGAATATCTACCGAAGAAAAGACCTTATACTATATTTATAAGGCATATCACAATCTGTAATTTCTTATGATAAGACCTTACAAAAACATAAATCCAAAAATACATGCTACAGCCTATATTGAAGACAGCGCCCAGGTAATCGGCGATGTGGAGATAGGCGAATATTCCAGCATTTGGTGCAACGCTGTTCTGAGAGGCGATGTTCATCATATTAAGCTTGGCGCAAGGACAAATATCCAGGATAATTGCGTCCTTCACGGCACAAAAGGTGTTTGGCCTGTGATGCTTGGCAATGATATTACTGTCGGGCACAATGTTACGCTGCACGGCTGTGTGATCAAAGATAGGTGCCTCATCGGCATGGGTTCAATAATACTTGATGGCGTTACCATCGGCGAAGATTCCATCATAGGAGCGGGCGCACTCGTTACTGAAAAGAGCATAATCCCGCCGAAAAGCCTTGTCATGGGGCTGCCGGGAAAGGTTGTCCGACAGCTTAAAGATGAAGAAGTGGCAAGGATTTTGAAATCCGCAAAAAACTACATTGAATATTCTAAGGAGTATAAAAGGTAGTTGCCCATTTATGGGCGTATTTCTATTGCGTAACTTTGAATAGCCGATAAATCGGCAGATTACATTAGGTTTAGAAATATAAATATGTTTGATAATCTTGGTCTTATATCCCTGCTTCAAAAAGGCGGCGTTACGGTAATTGTCCTCGCCTTCTTTTCTGTTCTCTCTGTCGGCGTGATGATGGAGAGACTTTGGGCTTTATTTAAATTCCGAAGAGGTTCTAAAATATTTTCTTTGCAAATTGAAAAGGCTTTAAGGGATGGTAACAGGGAGGCGGCATTTACCATCTGCGGGAAGGAAGAACCTCTGGCAAGGATTTTTAAGGCAGGGCTTACAAAATATAAAGAAGGCAAAACAGCGGTTGGAGAGGCAATGGAGCTGGCAGCAAAACAAGAGCTTCTTTATTTAGAGCGGTATTTAGGCGTTCTTGGAACCACTGGAAGCACAGCCCCCTTTGTGGGGCTCTTTGGCACAGTGCTTGGAATTATCAGGGCATTCCATGACCTCGCCATAGCAGAGGGGGCAGGGCCTTCTGTTGTGGCAGATGGGATTGCAGAGGCCCTTGTGGCAACCGCAGCAGGTCTTTTTGTGGCTGTGCCGGCGGTTATTGCATATAATTACTTTACAAGAAAAATAAACAGCGCGGCAGTTGAAATAGAAGGCAGGGCAGCAGAATTTATTGATGCGCTTTTTGAGGACAATAAATGAAAAAATGGAGTCTTGCAGGTAATAGGGATAAGATTATCTCTGAGATAAATATCACTCCATTGACTGATGTCATGCTTGTCTTGCTTGTGATTTTTATGGTGACAACGCCGCTTCTGATAATGGAATCATTCAAAATAAAGCTGCCAAAGGCGGTTACGGCAGACACTGAAACAGGGAAGGGTATAACTATCTCCATTGCTCCGGGAGGTATTATATATATTAACAACAAAACAATCGGCATAGAAATGCTTTTTGACGCTATAAAAACAGATATTACATCTCGAGCTGATAAAATCGTAATAATAAAGGCAGATAAAGATGTTCTCCACGGCATAGTTGTAAAGGTTTTGGATATTGCCAAGCGCGCCGGGGCAGAGAAGTTATCTATCGCAATAGAGCCGGAAAGGAAATAGTTTATGCTGAAAAATACCCATCTGCTACGTTGCCTTCGTCACTGCGCTGCTCACATACCTGAGGGCGTATGCTCCGCTGCTCGCTCCTCGGCGCCTTGCATCTGGGATATTTTTGAGCATAAACTGAATTAAGCAATGATACAGCTATGTCAACAAAATACGCCTCCATTGATATTGGCACAAACACCTTAAGGTTACTGATTGCAGAGATAGATAATAAAAACCTTCAGCCTGTTTACTTAAAACGAACCATCACAAGGCTTGGCGGCGGTTATAAAGAAGATATTGGCATAAACAGGAAGGCTCAGGAAAGGACAATAAAGGCGCTTGAGTTTTTTTCTGAAAAGATAAAAGAGTATGATATAAAAGAGGTAAGGGCAGTTGCAACCAGTGTGGTACGCAGGGCAAAGAACAGGGAAGAATTTCTGAACAGTGTCCTGAAAAGGACAGGGATAGAGATAAAGATAATATCAGGCGATGAAGAGGCAAGGCTTTCTTTGCTTGGGGTTCTGTCAGTCATAAAAGTGGGGACAGATTTAAAATCTATCCCCAAATGCCTTGTCGTTGATATTGGCGGAGGGAGCACCGAGTTTATTGCAACAGATGCCGGAAGGATGCTTGGTGCGTGGAGTCTTGAGATGGGGGTGGTGCATCTCACAGAAAATTATCTCAAGACAGACCCGCCGACTCACAGTGAGTTAGACGCAATGGAAAATGAGATAAGAGGTGTTATTGCAGATTTAAAGGATTTGATGAAAAGAGATGGCTGTTTACCTTCAGCCTCCGCCTTATTTGTAGGAACAGCAGGTACTATTACCACGCTTGCTGCTATTGATCAGGGACTTGAGAAATATGAGTCAGGCAAGATAAACAATTACATATTAAGTTATGAGGCTATCAGAAAGATATATCAACACCTTGCCTTATTGCCTTTAAAACAGAGAGAGGAAATTCTCTCTCTTGAAAAGGGGAGGGAAGACATAATAATCCCAGGCGCAGCTATTGTTTTAAAGGCAATGGAAGGTTTTGGTTTTGATAAAATGACGGTAAGCGATGCGGGGCTTTTGGAAGGGATACTATTGGAGAAGACAGGTTAGAGGTTGGAGGATGGAGGTAGTGTCGTTTGCCTCGCACCTCTTGCCTCCAGCCTCAATCAATTTCTGTTGGAGGTTTTATTTATGCCAGAAAAAAATATTAAACAAGGTCTTGCCTTTGACGATGTTTTACTGATACCGGCATTTTCGGAAGCTTTGCCGAGGGATGTAGATACCTCTACCCGCCTTACAAATACCATCAGATTAAATATACCTCTTTTAAGCTCCGCTATGGATACAGTAACGGAATCCCGCATGGCAATTGCAATAGCCCAGGAAGGCGGTATGGGCATAATCCATAAAAACCTGACCATAGAAGAACAGGCCATAGAGGTTGACAAAGTAAAAAAATACGAAAGTGTTGTAATAATGAAACCAAGGACACTGGAGCCAGACCAGCGCATTGCCGATGCATTGCAGATTAAAAAAATAGAGCAGATATCCAGTTTCCCTATAGTTAAAAACGGGGTATTGGTCGGCATCCTTACCAACAGGGACTTAAGATTTGAGAAGAACCCTAACAAAAAAATATCCGAGGTAATGACAAAAAAACTTGTAACAGCTCCGGCCGGCACATCAATAGAAAAGGCAAAGGATATGCTTCACCGCCACAGGATAGAAAAACTGCCGTTAATTGATAAAAATGGGCAGTTGAAAGGCCTGATAACCATCTCTGACATAGAAAAACGGGAAAAATATCCAAACTCTTGCAAGGATAAACTCGGGCGATTAATGGTTGGCGCTGCAGTTGGCGTATCATTTGACCGCGAGGCAAGGATAGATGCGCTTTTAAAGGCAGGCGCTGATGTTATTGTTATTGATACAGCCCACGGCCACAGCAAAGGGGTGCTCACCGCTGTTAAAGATACCAAGAAAAACTTTCCAAAATGCCAGCTGATAGCAGGCAATGTTGGGACATCCGATGGCGCAAATGCTCTGATAAAGGCTGACGTTGATGCTGTAAAGATTGGCATTGGCCCCGGCTCAATATGCACCACCAGGATAGTGACAGGGGTAGGCGTTCCGCAGATAACAGCCATCATGGATTGTGCGGCTGTTGCCAGAAAAAAGAACATACCGGTTATTGCCGACGGCGGCATAAAGTTTTCAGGCGATATTGTAAAGGCCCTCGCTGCCGGCGCTGATTCGGTTATGATAGGAGGGTTATTTGCAGGCACAGATGAAAGCCCTGGGGAGACAGTTCTTTATCAAGGGCGAACCTATAAGATGTATAGAGGAATGGGATCTATTGAAGCTATGAAGAAAGGGAGCAAAGACAGATACTTTCAGGATGATGTTGAGAGCGAGCTTAAGCTTGTGCCGGAAGGCATTGAGGGGAGGGTGCCTCACAAGGGGCCGGTATCTTCAAGTATATTTCAGCTTATAGGCGGCCTAAAATCCGGTATGGGTTATTGCGGGTGCAGGACTATTTCTGAGCTTAGAAAGAATGCCAAATTAGTCAGAATAAGCATTGCAGGGCTTCGTGAAAGTCATGTCCATGATGTCGTAATCACAAAAGAGGCGCCGAATTATAAGGTGGTGGAGTAGTTGTTTGCAGACAGGCATTATGCACTTTTCGGGTTATTGTTCTTCTCTGTTCCACTTTAAATCAAAGGGTATCTGGAGCGCTAAGGTAAAAACCTTCCTATCAAGGGTAGTAAAGTCAAATTCTCGCGTATAGGCATATCCGGCCACAATCCAGTGGTATTTTATTGTTCCAAAATAGCCCAATGTGCCGTCGCTTCTCGGAACGACACCTAATCTCAGATAAGAGTTCTGATTGGCAAGGGTGTTACTGATGACTACAGAGAATCTATCACTCTTCCGGGGGTCGTTATAAATCACAGCAGTCAAATAGTTGTAATCACCATAATATTTATCAAATCCCAAACCATAAACAAAAAGGTCGTGTTTATCTCCGGTTTTTTCTAATTCTTCAATATGGATGTATCGTAAATCAACCTTTCCCACAAAACCCATTCCTAACACCTGATCGGTTCCCACCTGATAGGTCTGATCATTTCCACGAGCCCGCAACATTGCGCTATACGCAGACATCCGTTCATCTTTTATAAACCCGCCTATTTCAAAGCCATGCTGCCACTCTCCAAGATAGCCCACTGCGTAGAGCTGTTTATAATCTAAGCGGATATATGTGTCGTTATATGTTTTATCCCCGCCATCTTTGATATCTATAATATAATCATTTGTGATAGTTAAGCTGTCAGCGCCCATTACAACATTTGGCAGCCATAGTAGAAATACAGCAATCAGAAAGGCATTCCTAAGCAATTCTATCCCCCGGGCGTCCTTTTGGTCTCATCCGTTTTGTTATAAATCTATTATACAACCATACGAATAAAGCAAGAGAGCGCAATAGGGTATTATAAATTCCATATATGGGATATGCGATGAGGGCGGGCATATAATATCTTGCGACAGGAAGATATTTTTCCACTACAATAAAGGGGTATATCTCTATAGCTAAATAAAAGAGATATACGAAAAGAAGCATAGCCCACTGCTTATAAATAAACAGGGCAAAAAATGAATATATCCTTAGAGGATCAGTCAGAATTACAAAGATGTTATAAAACATTTCACCTTTGAGCCTTAACGGAAGTTGTTTGTCAAAGAGTATATGGAAGAAATGGTCTATATTGCGGTAAAACCCAGGGTACCAGTTAAAAAGCCGTTGCTTTGTGAGACTCAACCAGTTATCCGGGGCAAAGGTCCAAACATTTTGATTTACAAAGGCAACCTTTCCGCCTTTTAATAAATCTATTAAGGTTCTCTCCAAATCTTCTCCCTGAAATACCGTTGAGTGTAAATGATGGAAAGAATTGAGCCGTGAAGTCAAAAACAGGCCTACTGCGCCGGATATGCAGCTGACGCTCAATGCGCCGTCTTGGAATCTTTTGCCAATCTCCATGGATTTACTGTACTCGTATCTCTGAAGGCAGCTTACAAAGTTTTTCCCATTAGTCAAGTCTCGTGTTCTACGGCAAGGTAAAAGGTTAAAGGCCACTCCGGTGTACCCTTCCTCCAGCAAAGAGGTTGGAGGAGACAAAGGGCCTACCCTTGTATCATCATCTAATAGCAAAGTATACTTAGTTTTAACACGGTAGATTCCAAAATTAATGGCTGCAACTTTTCCTTTATTCATTTCAAACCGATATACCTGAACGCCCATATTCTTTGCAATATTAAATGTATTATCAGTGCTGCCGTCATCCACAACAATAATCCTATCATTAGACAAAATCTTTTGAAGGTCATCAATCGTAAACTTTATTGTTTTAGCGCTATTGTAGCATGCGATTAATGCTGTTACATCCTGAGGGTTGGAAGTATAAGTCCGTAAGACCGGACGTTTATAAATTTCAATCAATATTTTGAATCCATCAACAGACAGGAAAAAGATTAATAGAAAGAAATACTTCCAAAAGACAGAGGCTTGTTCCAATTCCTCTCTATGCAGACTGCTTGATACAAATGGCAGGTCAACTGAACTGAAAGAGGTTATTATAAACTGAAATATATCGCTATTATATGTTGGTTTAAATGAATCCCAAGGTGCTATAATTATTATAAAGGATAGCGCTGCTATCTTAACAAATTGAAACATGAAGTGTCCTACCTATTAAACTATATGATTTGCTTAATGATTCTATCGTAAGATTCAGTCTTGTTCTGTATAAAAAAAGAGCTGTTCTTATCATAACAGAATGGATACTGTCAAGAAAGAGGTTTTTTACACGCATGATTTTTCTATTGTCTATTTGGTTTTTTTAAGATATATTTTTTTAACTTTAATAAAATATTCCCCTAATGCAAAACATACATCAGCAAAAAATCCTTATTTTAGACTTTGGTTCCCAATATACCCAGCTTATTGCAAGGAGGGTGCGGGAACAAAAGGTCTACTGCGAGATACATCCTTATAATATAGGCCTTGAAAAGATCAGGGCTTTTCACCCAAAAGGCATAATCCTCTCCGGCGGGCCGTCAAGCGTCTACGATAAAAACGCCCCTCTTATTCCAAAAGAACTCTTCAATCTGGACATTCCAATCCTCGGCATATGCTACGGCATGCAGCTTACAGCCTACCTTTTAGGCGGAAAGGTTGAAAAATCATCACACAGAGAATACGGAAGCGCTGAACTGGTAATTGATGATAGTAATGATTTGTTGTCACGCCTCACGCCTTACGCCTCACACCTCACGCCTGTATGGATGAGCCACGGCGACCGTGTAAGAAAGATGCCTAATGGATTCACATCTATTGCCCGCAGTAGTAATTCTCCAATCTGTGCTATGAAGGATGCCAAAAGAAAAATCTTTGGCGTGCAGTTTCATCCGGAAGTAGTTCATACGCCAAAGGGCTTGCAGATAATTAGAAATTTCCTTTTCAAGATATGTGGATGCAAACCTATCTGGACCATGGAGGCATTTGTAGACACTGCTGTAAAGGATATAAGGGAAAGGGTAGGGGGCAGGGGGGTGGTATGCGGCATAAGCGGGGGTGTGGATTCAGCAGTTGCAGCGGTATTAATGCATAAGGCCATAGGAAACAAACTTACCTGTATCTTTGTAGACAACGGCGTATTGAGGCAGGGTGAGGCAAAGAAGGTTGAAGAGACATTAAAGAAGCATTTTCGTATGAATTTTAAATGTATTGACGCCTCTCAAAGATTTTTAAACAAGCTCAAAGGTATCGAGGACCCTGAAAAGAAGAGAAAAATAATAGGCAATGAATTTGTAAGGGTCTTTGAAGAAGAGGCCATGAAGTTAAAACAGGGGGCATCCGCCTCATCCGCCAGAGGCGGAGGCAAAAGGCAGGAAGTGAGCTTTCTTGGACAAGGCACTCTTTATCCGGATGTGATTGAGAGTGTATCCTTCAAAGGCCCTTCAGCGACAATAAAAAGCCACCATAATGTCGGCGGTCTTCTAAAAAAAATGAAACTCAAACTTGTCGAACCTCTTCGCGAATTGTTTAAGGATGAAGTGCGGATACTGGGTAAAGAACTTGGCATGTCTGAGGAAATAATAAACAGACACCCATTTCCAGGCCCAGGCCTTGCTATAAGAATTTTAGGCGAGGTTACAAAAGAGAGATGTGATATACTAAGAAAGGCAGACAGTATTGTGCTTGAAGAGATAAAAAAGGCCGGCCTTTACACAAAGATGTGGCAGGCGTTTGCAGTGCTTTTGCCCGTAAGGACAGTGGGTGTCATGGGTGATGAGAGGACATATGAGAATGTTGCCGCAATAAGGGCTGTAGAAAGCATGGATGGAATGACGGCAGACTGGGTAAAGCTTCCCTATGATTTAATGGCAAGGATCTCCTCAAGGATTATAAATGAAGTGCGCGGCATCAACAGGGTGGTTTATGATATCAGCACAAAACCCCCGAGTACTATAGAATGGGAGTAAATAAAAATGGTTGAAGATTTAAGAGGTCAGGAAACATGGCGTATATTTAAAATAATGAGCGAGTTCGTGGAGGGTTTTGAAGAACTTTCTGCCATAGGGCCGGCTGTATCTATATTCGGCTCCGCAAGATTTCCTAAAAATCATACATACTACAAAATGGCCGAAGATATAGCCACACTGCTTGCAAAGGATGGCTATACCATCATAACCGGCGGCGGTCCCGGCATTATGGAGGCTGCCAACAGAGGCGCTGCCAAGAATGGCGGAGGTTCGGTAGGACTCAACATCCTTCTGCCAAAGGAGCAGAAGCCGAACCCATTTCAGAATAAATCATTAACCTTTAAATACTTTTTTGCCAGAAAGGTGATGTTTATAAAGTATGCCATGGGCTATGTCTGTATGCCTGGCGGATTTGGAACCCTTGATGAATTTTTTGAGGCGCTTACGCTTGTTCAGACTCATAAGATATATCCATTGCCTTTAATTCTGGTTGGCAAGGATTATTGGAATGGTCTTATCCACTGGATGAAAACAACGATGTTAAAGGAAGATACAATATCTCCGGAAGATTTAGACCTCGTTAAAATAACCGATAACCCCAGAGAGGTTCTCTCTACAATTAATGCGCATAGGGATTGGAAACTAAAGATGATAAAAAGCGCAATAAAGAAAAGCGGGATAAAGATAACAGGGGGCAAAACGAATGGAATATAGGGATTTTTAGCCCAAACAGGCCATTAAGGCTAACTAAATTTTATTGTCGCATAAGATATATTATGTAAACTTGCATAGCAAGGGATCACACGTTTACATAATATCTGACTTAACTCTACTTGTAACAACAACCCCTATTCACGGAAGCGAGGCTGATTTTAACTCCTCGTTAAGCTGTATGTAGCCCTTTCCTTCCCTAGCCATAATGGTTAATTTGAATCTGTCTGATATTTCTTGAATATTCCTCATTGCAACTTCCGCCCTTTCTCCTTCCAAAACCTTTGGCTGAAAAAAAACCTCTTTATTATTGACATTTAATGGAATTATCTCAGCCGAGATGATTTGGTTACCCTTAAACCGGACAGCGGCCAATATACCCTCTGGCGATGATTGGCTGATAGATCCAAAGGCAAAATTCCCAAGACTGTAAAAGATGAGGCCGTTTTTATATTTCTCTATACCCTGAATCACATGCGGGTGATGGCCTATGATTAGATTTGCCCCGCTGTCAATGGCAAGATGGGCAAGTTTAATTTGGTATTCTTTGGGATATTTCAACAGCTCTTCACTCCAGTGAAAAGAAACAACAACAATATCAGCATCTTTCTTTATCTTTTTAATATCGTCCCTTATATATTCAAATAAACCGGGCGCTGTTCCGCCAGAGATATCGGTAGCATAGAATTCTTCTGGAAAGACCCTGGAATATGCAAGAAAGGCAATCTTTTTATTTTTAACATTAAGGATGGCAGGCTTCCTTGCATTATTTAAGTCTTCTCCTGCGCCAGTATAGCTTACCCCTCTCTTATTAAGTGCGGTTATCGTATCTTTCAATCCCTCTTGCCCGTAATCCATAATGTGATTATTTGCCAATGTCGCCACATCAAAACCCACAGCCTTTATCGCCTCACTTGAATCAGGGTTAGCCTTAAGGACAAACTCTTTATTCATAAATATTTCCGTCTTGTTGGTCAAGGGCGCTTCGAGATTGACAACTGCGATATCCGCGCTATGCAAAACATCCTTGGTTGATTCAAATGGATATGAATATCCGCGCTGTTTTAAGTATGGATTGGCAGAGCCTCCAAGATAAAGGTCTCCTGCTGCCACTATTGTTATAGCATCGTCATCCACACCAAAAACCTTAGTCACGGGGTAAAGGAGGCATAAACATAAGAGATATGCAATGCTATTTCTGATAATAGGTTTTACCATATTATAGTGAAGGCAATAAATAACTTGATAAATAACTTGATGTAGGGCAGGGCTTTAGCCCTGCAAATAAGCAAGCCTGAAGGCTTGCCCTACAACTGATAACAGGTTTTACCATATTAACAGTTTGTTGAAAAACTCAACAAACTTCAATTACACGGATAAAAGATTAGATTTCACAGATTAAAACTCATTGAAATATCTGTGTAATCGTTTTTCCTAATCTGTGTAATCAAGGCTGTTGATGCCTTTTTCAACAGCCTGTTAATTACTATTCTCTGATTGCCCTCGGAACGCCGTAGATTTGCGCCTTGCGCCTGAATTCGTCCAAATCTGTTTTGAGTTTGTTCAATTGGTTCTCATTATCAGACAGCTCTTTTTTATAGGTTTCGTATTTATCCGTATCTTCCTTGCTGTATAATCGATAAAGCCTCCTCCCTCTTTCATAATCAGCTATAAAATTTTTCTGCTCTTTTATAGTATTTTCAAGTTTAGAAATCTCGTTTTTTTTACTGCTGAACTCATTTTTCCACCAACTCAAAGGATAATCCCCATACAGCTCTTCTTGTTCTGAAGATGTTTGAGGCGGCACAGGGGGTTGAACATTTTGTTGGGGAGAAGGGGTTTGCCTTGAAGGCCTTGCCTTTAATTTCTTTGCCTTATCTTTATATTGCGGCGGAACCAGGAGCATATCATCTACAACATGGATATCCCCTTTTTCATCCTGCCACTGATAAAGGTCGGCAACAGCATCTGACGAGAATAAGATAAATAAAACAAAGGCTGAACAAACTGTTCTTTTAATTGTTCTCATAAAAAGGTAACGATAAAATCCCCTGTTGTTTAATACCATTATATATAATATACTTATCTAAACCTATGGATCCAATAACACACGGCCTCTCCGGTGTCGTTCTGTCCAGAACAGGATTCTATCAGAGATTTGGCAGACCTGCCACCATAATCTTTATTGTTGCCGCACTAATACCTGATATTGACCACTTAACCCTGAGGCTTGCAGGTCCCCTCGCCTATCTCAAATACCATCGGGGATTTACGCACTCCATTATCGGCAGTTTTGTAATCGCCGCTATCATGGCAGGTATTGTCTGTTCAATAGAACGATTTAGAGAAAAATTAGGCTATCTAACAACCTTTGGCCTGTTTTTATTAG
>MGRL01000125.1 GCA_001798165.1 Deltaproteobacteria bacterium RIFCSPHIGHO2_02_FULL_43_33 | reverse complement strand
CAAATTCTGCTATATGCGGGCTTGTGTCTGCCTTTTTGTGAAATTCTGCCGTGCTCTTTGCTATCCTTTCAATCATTTCACCAGTAACAGCGCTGCTTTTCATCATAATATCCATCATTTTTTCTGACGGCAGCCTTTTCATCTTTACTGCGTATTCTACTATTTTGCCGTCGCCCTCAATCCCCTGTTTAAAACCCACAGAGGCAAGCTTTATAACACCCTCTTTTTCTCTTATCTCAACAACGTCGAGATACATATCAGGGCAAAGCCTCTTGTTTAAGATAACCTCCTGCTCGCAGAAAAACTTTCGCTTTTCAAGAGTCGTAAAATCGAGAAAGCCGAAGTCAACAGGCTTTTTAATCTTATATACAAATTTTGGCGTAAAGATGAGATAGGATATGTGGGTTTGCCTGAGTTCAATGGTGTGCGGTAAATCAGGCTTGTCCATGAATGTTTCTGTCAGGGAATGGGCGTCTTTTTTGAGCAGCGCATTTATAATTGGCGGAAGGGGCATATTCTAACCCTCCAAAAAACTACATATATATTAAGGAGAGCATAAGGCAGTTTATCACTTGGGGACAGATTTGAAATCTGTCCCCAGTATGCTTTAATGCTCCGAGTAATAACTATTTTTCCATTACATATATCCCTGACAAATATCTGTGTTTTTCATTATAGTCAAGGCCGTACCCAACAAGAAAACCGTCTCTTATGGAAAAACCAAGATAGTCAATCTTGACGGGTAATTGCCCCTGGGTATGTTTATCAACAAGGGCGCAGAGTTTTAGAGATGCAGGATTCCTTGTCTTAAGATGTTCCAAAATCACATCGAGCGTAAGGCCCGTATCCACAACATCCTCTATAACCAATATGTCGCGATTTTTGATATTGATGTCTATATCTTTTGTAATCTTTACCTCGCCAGAGCTTACTATTCTATCTCCATAGCTTGCAGCCCTGATAAAGTCTATCTCAAGGGGCATGTCTAAAGCCCTTACCAAATCTGAGAAAAAGATAAAAGAACCTTTCAATATGCCTATAAGAAGCGGCGTCTTGTCTGTGTAATCTCTTTTTATCTCATTGGCAAGCCTGTTTACTGCGAGTTGTATTTCCTCAGGCGGGAACAGTAATTTCAGATGGTTTCCCATGAGAGTTTATCCTACTACCCCTTTTAGTCCAATCCGTATCATCATAACGGCAATAGCGGCTAAGAGAAGGGAGACTACCTTTGATGTTGCCCTTGCCCCGCCCTCGCCAAGGAATTTAAGGATACGGTCTGCCCATGAAAATATTAGATATATGATTGTCAGATTCACCAATAACGACAATACGGTAGCTGAAAAACCATAGATATCATTCAGCATAATGAGGGTGGTTAATACTGCAGGGCCTGCAATAATAGGCGTGCCTATGGGAACCACGCCAACAGTTGGTGAGATAGGCGATTCCATATATCCTTTGGCTGTCTGAACAATATCTATTATAGCGATAACAAGGAGAATAAGGCCGCCTGCTATCTGAAAGTCAGGAATTGTAATGCCAAGGATAATAAATATCCCCTTGCCTATTATGAGAAAAACAAGTGTGATGGCAGTGGCCGTAATAACAGACTGACGGAGTATCCGCTTCCTATCTGTTTGCTCCATCCCTTTTGTCAGGGAAATGAAAATCGGCACAAGTCCGATAGTATCAAATGCAACAAAAAGCGGGATAAAAGTTAAGATGAGGTCTTGAAGCATAGTTTTTAAAGGCAAATTTTAAATCCCGCCCCTTTTACAAACACCATCCCTTCCTCGCCAACATTTCCTTTTACTTCAAACTTCACAGGCAAGAATTGTTCAATTACCCAAATATTGGTTAGAAGATGGTTTGTAATCCTTGTTGTTGTAAATGCAGATTGTCCTTTTGCTAAAGCCATGTATAAGACTATCTGGTCAGATAGATGCGGGTCTAATGCCCCTTTTCTCTTCCAATATTGTAAAAAATCATCCGCTGCCTCATCTGCCACAGCCTCCGCCCTTTTTCCTATCGCCCCCAGGCCGATAAAGCCAGCCCTTACATTTTCAAAATCAGCCAAAATAAAAAGAAATGTCCCTTTCCCCGGGGAGGATACTTCCTTTATCTCGCTTTGAAATTTACAATTTGCAGTTTGCAATTTTTTAAATGCCCTGTCCTTCTGCCGCTCTGCGATAGATACAGGCAAATTTGCAACAGCAGATGTAACTGTAAGCCTTTTTATCTTTCCCCTTTCAATGAGGTTAATCGGCTCCAATGGTTTTGAGCACGGTTTTACTGCAATGTCTATTCTGCCGCCGCCAATGGGATAGAATCCAAATCTTTGAATAGTCATATTGACTTTAAGCCCCATGTTTGCGACTGTGGGAATGAATACCTCTTGCAAGTAATCAACAGGCGGACTCCATGGCACATGGGTTCCGCCTGCCATACTGACCTCGGATGGACCATTTGCAAAAGATAATACAGGGATTATCGTCTGGAAAATAAGACCTGTTGCGCCAGCGCTTGCCTTGATACTTGCTACATCAAAAGAATATCTGCCGTTTAAAATTTTGCATGGGAAGAACCTCATGGTTTGGGAATTTAACTCGGCGCCTCCCAGTCTCCCATCAGATAGCGCTGCTACTGCCTTTGCACTCATTACGTGCTGAGGCTTTAAGCCAGGCTCTTTGCGGCCAACCCTGATGTTGAAAGTCTCAAGAGGTCTTCCTAATATTGCTGAAAGGGCAAGGCCTGTCCTGAGTATCTGGCCGCCGCCTTCGCCATGAGAGCCGTCAATTTTGACTATAGCTTCCGCCAACAATTTCTTATTTTTTTACTTCTTTCCCCAATCTCTTTTCAATTGATTTTAACTTTTCTGTGATGCGGTTTGGTTTGCCGGGCCTGTCGTCAATAGATATGGAGGTCACAATCCTTGGAGAACTCTTTATGACCTCTTGATGGCACTTCTTAATAATTGCCATCACATCCTCCCAACTCCCCTCAATCACTGTTCCCATGGGGTTTGCCTTATATGCAAGACCACTTTCATCCACGATTTTTAAAACCCTTGCAATCTGGTCACCCATGCTTTCACCAATGCCAATAGGAATAACGCTAAATTCTGCCAGCATAAAGCACCTCCTTTTACGATTTACGAATTAAATTCGACAATCGAAAACCGGAAATCGACATTTTATATTCACACCTCCAACACCATATCCTGGGCAACTGCAAAGCATTCCATTTTGGAACCCCTTTCCTTGATTATACTTTTGCAGTCTTCAACCATTTTATCAATCTGCTCATCTGACCTTTCCTGGTTATGATGAAACAGCCCAAAACTTTTTACACCAGCCTCTAATGCAAGATTTAAGCTGTCCAGATAGATAGAATGCCCCCATGTTTTTGTATGTTTGGCATACTCCTCAGGCAGATATTCAGAATCATGGATCAAAAGGTCTGCGCCTCTGGCAAATTCACAATAACCCTCATACGTAAGCCCGCCAGGATGCACATAGGTTAGTTCATTGTCGGTAAGGAATACAAAACTCTTGCTGTCTTCAGTAAATTTGTAGCCCATTCCTTGATTAGGATGGCTGATGCGGATGGGCTCTATGGAAATCGCCTTTATCCTGAACCAGTCAGGGCATGCGCCTATATACGATATCTCTGCCTTCATATCTTCAAACCGCACAGGGAAATTTGGCGCCTGCATGGTCTTGGATATAATATGCTTTATAGAATCCTGGGCAATGGGGGAACCAAGCATGTTTATGCTTGTTCCTTCAAAATATAATGGCTTAAAAAATGGGAAACCCAAGATATGATCCCAGTGTGCATGGGTAAAGATTATGTTGAGGTCTTTTCTGCCTTCCTTTATAAGGGTGTTTCCAAGCCTCCTTATGCCGGAACCTGCATCTATGATAATGATGTCATCATTTTTTGTCCGAAGCTCAATGCATGTGGTATCGCCGCCGTATTTCAGATACGACTTGCCTGAAACAGGTATAGACCCCCTTGAGCCCCAGCATCTTATTAGCACAACTACGCCTCCTCTTATTCACAGCAACATAAATAGAACAGCATACAGAGCGTCAGAACAAAGCAGACCAAGGCGCGATCCGCCTAAGGCGGACAGGTATGCGAAGTTATGACGCTCTGTATAAAAAAGAATTTGAGATTCGGCCATCAAAGCTTGTTCGTTCTCTATTTCTATGTCATTGAAGAATCCCGGCCATAAATGACGGAGATTCTCCTCGGTAAGGAATTTGTTGTTTACAACGTTCGCCTCTGCCTATCCTTAAATGGGCGGGGTTACAGCGGGCATCCCGTTCAACAAGATGATATACTCTAAAATAAAAATTGTCAATAACTACAAGCAGATATGGTTATGTGCAGCGGGACCATGGAGATTGACATTAGGGTTAAAAGGATTTACAATTTGTATTAAATTTAAGCTCAGGAGCTGCACTATGAACCCCGTTAGAAGGATATCTCAATACTATTATTGCCGGACCCAATCCCCGATTAAAACCTTCGGGGACATGGCTTTACATTTTCTTGTGTGGAAACCTTATAACGGGATGAAGAAAACCCTCAGATGTTCTTGTCTTATTTTACTAAACCTATTTCTATCCCTCTGCATTCCAGTAAATGCCCATGCAGTGAATGTTTCCTTTGCCCTCCAGATAGGCTCTGAAAAAGGCATCAGCGATGGTCAATTCTCTGAACCAACCGGAATTGCTATAGCGCCTGATGGAAATATTTATGTTGTAGACTCTGAAAACAACAGGGTGCAGATATTTAACAGTGGCAGTCAGTTTATAAAAACATTTGGCACAAAAGGCAAAGGCAACGGACAATTTCGCGCTCCATTCGGCATAGCCATTGGAACAGACAGCAGACTATTTATAACAGATAGTAAAAATGGCCGGATACAGGTCTTTGATAAAGATGGCGGATTTTTATACAGTTTTGGAAGAGACGGAAGCAGTGACAGCGAATTAAGCTATCCCATGGGAATTGCATTGGATGATCAAGAAAGGGTTTTTGTAGCTGACTCTGGAAATAGCCGTATAGCCGTATTTACTATAGACGGCCTTTTCCTTGATAATATTGGAACAAAAGGCAATGGCGCAGACCAGTTGTATGAACCAACAGCCGTAGCAATATCTATTGACGGAAGGGTCTGGATAACTGATACAGGAAATAACAGGGTGCAGCTTTTTGACACCAAAGGAAAATATCTATCATCCATCGGCTCTCAAGGGTCTGAAAGAAATAGTTTATTGAAGCCAACAGGCATTGCAATTGACCCTTCAGGAAAGGTAATAGTAGTTGATAGCGGAAACAGCAGACTGCATGTGCTGAACAGCAAAGGGGTTTTTCTGGGTTTATTTGGCAGCAAAGGCAATGGAAGGGCGCAGTTCAGAGAGCCTCAATCGGTTTTTTCAACAAGCAGTCTGTGTTATATCGCTGATACAGGCAACCACAGAATTCAGGTCTTTAATCTTGGCAAAGAAGAAGACCCTGCTCAATTTCATCCATTTATACAGGCGCCTTTAGAAGATAGGGTCTCTTTTCATAAAACCATTCCTGTATCAGCAGCAGACATCGCCGTAGGCAGCAAAGGGAATCTTTTTATTCTGGATAAAGAAGCAGCCAAGATTATAGTCATGGATATGAATGGAAATATCATTAACAGCTTTGGCGCTAAGGGTATAAAACAGGGCATGCTCAGTGATCCCACAGGTATTGCATTGGATGAAAATGGCAATATATATATATCTGACACAGGCAATAACCGTATTCAGGTCATTGATAACAGCGGCGGGTATCTTTTTGAGTTTGGAGGCTCAGGAAGCAGTGACGGCAAATTAAATAACCCCCAGGGAATAATTTATACAAAAGGTAGACTCTGGATTAGCGACACAGGAAATAACAGAATTCAAACCTTCAGCAAAGACGGCATATATCTTGGACAATTTGGGAAAAGCGGCAGCGAAGATGGTATGCTCAATAAACCGATGGATATAGCGATGAGTAGCAGGGGTGAGCTATATGTGGCAGATTTTGGAAACGGCAGAATACAGGTATTTTCCCAGGACGGGAGGTTTTTAAGGGCTCTTGGCAAAAAAGGAGAAGGTCGCGGTGAGTTTACAGGACCGCGGAGCATATTTATAGACAGCGAGGACAGGGTTTTTGTTCTGGAGTCATACAAAAAAAACAGGGTTCAGGTCTTTGATTCTATGGACAGATACTTGAGAAAATTTGGCGCAGCAGGCAACGGCATATTGGATATAGGCAAGGCATCTGCCATAACGCTTATCTCTCAAGCGGATAATATATTCATTGCCGTAGCCGATACAGTAAATAAACGGCTGCAACTATTATCTTTAAAAGATGCCCCTGCAAATGCCCCGGAAGGCATCCACATGGCTGCCATAGAAGGGAATGGCGCAAATATCAGATGGACAAAGGCGCCAGAATCATTTGTTAAAGGATATAAGATTTATGCAGCGAAAGACAATACCGCAGGTTTCAGGGTTGTTGATGAAATATCAACACCATCATTTAACCTTGAATATCAAAAAGACAACCCGTATTCCATATACGGCATTACAACAGTTGCAAAAGGCGGATTAGAAGGGCCTATGGCTGTTGTATACCCGCTCGGCTTTCTTCTCTTTACTCAAAAAGATTATGAGGGCGCAATACAGGAGTCGGAACGGGTTATAAAAATAGACCCAAAGAATATTGATGCCTATCTGTTAATGGGAAAAAGCCTCAATGCCCTCGGCAAAAGCGGCGAGGCTATGAATATCCTGAAGACAGCAATTGAGACAGATAATGATGATACCAGGGCCCGTATTGAACTGGGGAGGATATATATTGATAATAATCTGCCTGACAAGGCTATAGCAGAATTTCAGGCCATTACTGCTACTCTTCCCAAAGAAGCGATAGCATATAACCTGATGGGCAAGGCATTCTTAAAAAAGAAGATGTTCAGCGAGGCAATTGACGCATTTGCAACGGCATCAAAGCTTGATCCTGTCAGCGATGCCTTCAAACAAGACCTCAATCAGGCATATGAAGAAAAGAGAAGGGCAGAACAAGGCAAAATGGCCGGTCCTCTTATAGATATCCAAAATGTTACTATCAATAAGGTCTTTTCTTCGCTTTACAAATTTTACAATACAACCCCAATCGGCGAAATTAAGATAACCAACAACTCTGCAGAAACATTCCCAAAGGTAAAGGTAAGTTTAAAGGTTTTGAATTATATGGACTTCTCAACAGATAGAGAAGTCAAGAATATTAAACCGGGGGCAACTAAAACTATTCCCCTTTATGCCTCGTTCAACAACAAAATTCTGGAGATTGTAGAAGATACCCCGGCTCAGGCAGCTATCGAGGCAAGTTACTATATAGAGCAGAAAGAAGAAAAGACTACCTTAACTATCCCGTTTACCATATACAACAGAAATGCGCTTACATGGATTACGCCGGCCATGACAGCGGCATTTGTTACGCCAAAAGATGAACCTGTAAAGGATTTTGCAAGAGGGCTTGTGCAGATGTATCCTGAGCACAGCACAGCCCTGACAAATAAACAAATGGCCGCAGCCATGCTCATATTTGACGCATTGGGCGCTTATGGCATTGTCTATTCTCCTGACCCGAATAATCCGTATGAAAAGGTATCAACAGACATAGGCGCTGTCGATTCCCTGCAATATCCGAGAGAAACATTGAAACTAAAGACCGGCGACTGCGATGACCTCTCAACTCTTATTGCCGCCCTTCTGGAAAATCTCGGCATAGAGACTGCTCTGATTGGCACGCCGGGCCATCTGCACCTGATGTTCAAACTGGACATTGACCCCAAAAGGGCAGACACTGTATCCCTTAACCCTGAACAATATGTAATCCTTGATAATCAGATATGGATACCGCTTGAGGCAACAGCCCTTGGCTCTCCCTTCAATGAAGCATGGTATAAGGGGAGCGAAATTTATTATAGGTGGGAGAAAAATAAAAAGGTGGAGATAACGAAGATTCATGATGCGTGGGCTGCTTACCAACCTGCCACATTGCCGCCCGCAACCTGGAGTCCGACACTGCCAACAAAGGATAAAATAGACGCTATCATGGCGCTGGAGATTAATCTGCAAAAGGCTAAAAAGATAATGGGGCTAATAAAACCTTATCAAGAGATTTTGGGTAAAAATCCTAATGACTTGAATGTGCGTATGCAACTTGGTCTGATATATGCTGACAATGAACTTTATGCTGAGGCAATGAATGAATTTAACAATATAATTGCCTTAGATTCAACATACACAGATGCGTATACAAACATTGGCAACATATATCTGCTCAGCGGGAAAATTGACAATGCCCTGGAAAATTATAAAAAGGCCGAGGCCCTCTCGTCAGATGATGCAGAAATAAAGATAAACCTTGCGATAGCATATTATAAAAAAGGGATGCTGAGGGAGGCGCAGACAAAGTTTAAAGAGGCAGTTGACATAAAACCATTGATAAAGTATGAAAAGGGCTTTCTGGATTCGCTTTTGTTTCAGTAAGAACAGGCAAAAGGCAATGGGCAAGAAGACAGGCGATGGGTAATAGGCAATAGGTAATGGAAAAAACCCCATAACCCATAGCCTATAGCCCGTTGCCCATAGCCTGTATTTTAAGGAGGTTACTATGAAGCTACTCATTGTAATATTCACAGCAATACTGGCGTTTTATGCTGGTTTTTCTGAGCTTAATGCTCAGGAAGCAGGCAAAGAGAAAGGGAGGGAGGCTAAAAAGACTGAGACAACAACAAGCGGCATACAAGACTGGATGGCCTCCTTTTGGTCAAAGATTGCAAAGATGGGCAAAAAAGGACATACCAATGTTCCAACCTCAGTGGCAGGATTGCGCGGCGCTGAACAAGAAAAGGGTAAAGAGCTGACACCTTACTGGAAAGGCAAGGAGCAAAGCAAGGATGGCGCTGCAATGGCAGCCGTAGAGTCTCTGATAAATAAAAAGGATTTTGAAGGCGCTATAGAGATTCTCAGATCGTTTGGGCAAACCTATCCTGATAGTCCTTTAAAACCGATAGCTGTTTTATCTCTCGCCTATGCTTACACAGAAGCGGGCATGACAGATGATGCACGATTGACATTTGAGGCCTTTTTAAAAGACTATCCAGACCATGAGCTATCAGCAGACGCTAAGACAAGCATTGAGCTTCTAAGAACCAAGCGCAAATAGCTTTATTGGGTATGTATATTATGCAAGGTGTTGGTTTAACTGCCATGGCCAGCCATATACCCTGCCCTGTGGGCGGGGTATATTAACTCTTAATACCTGCATACTATTTTATAAAACCTCAAACCTGCAATTGAGAATAATCCCGCCATAAATGGCGGAGCTTTCTTTCTAATAGGATATTCAGTGAAGATAGATATTCTACAAAAATTGATGAATCTGGAGATATTGAGAAAAAACAATATACATCCTCCTTTCAGAATTTCAGTCGGAACAAAGCTTACTTTAGTCCTGTCCATCACTATGTCTCTTATAACCATTGCTATAGGCATTATCATGGTAGCGCACCAAAAAACCGCACTTGAAGCCCAGATGCAAAACATGGCAAGCACTATTACGGATGCACTCGCCAACGACACCAAGATGCCACTTTTACAAAATGACCATCTCACTATGAATCTCCTTGTGCAGAATGCCCTTAAATACCGCGGCATAGTTAATGCCTATATACTCAATGAAAAATTCTTTATTGAGGGACACAAAGAACTGCACGAGGTTGGCATAAAGTACTATGGGGATGAAAAAAACATATCAAATGCAACAGGGCCTCATCCATGGCTTATCCACAATAAACCAGATGCCTTTACCTTTGCCTCTCCTGTCACATTTAAAGAAACAACGGTTGGTTATGTAGTCATTGCATTTTCAAAAGACTTTATCAATGAGAAAATAAAGGAGTCGCAGAATAAAATAGTCTTAATAACAATTTCCGTAATCATCATTGTTGTCCTTCTTTCAGTCCCGCTGGCATCTGAATTGCTCAAGCCGATATTTATGCTCGTCAAGGGGACAAAGGAAATAGCCCTCGGTAATCTCTGGTACCGCATCCCCCCTGGCAAAAAAGATGAGATTGGAGACCTTATTGATTCATTTAATTACATGACATCGGAGTTGGAAAAAAAGGAGATACTAAAAGGCGCCTTTAACCGATATGTCAGCGAGCCGGTTGCAAATGAGATACTGAAGAGCCCCGAAAAGATACAGTTGGGCGGAGAAAGAAGAAAGATAACGGTGCTATTTGCAGATATCAGAGGATTTACCGCCCTAACAAGACAGATGCAACCGGAAACCATCGTAGAGCTTTTAAACAGATATTTTACTATTCTAACAGAGGTTATATTCTATTTTGATGGAACCGTGGACAAATTTATCGGTGATGAAGTCATGGGCGTGTTTGGCTCCCCCATTCCCAGAGAAGACCATGTTAAACAGGGCATAAAGGCTGCCCTTGTTATTAAGAGGATAATGTCAGAGGTAAACCGTTCCAGAGAGAAACAGGGGTTGGCTCTGCTCCCCATGGGGCTTGGGCTTGACTCTGGAGATGTCATTGTAGGAAGCATGGGTTCCAAGGTGAGAATGGAATACACTGCGATAGGCGACGCAGTAAATGTGGCGTCAAGACTCACAGGCATTGCAAAAGAGGGTGAAGTGCTTATCGGTGAAAAGGTTTATATGCAGATGCAGGAATACATCTCTACCATAAAACTGCCTGATGCAAACATAAAAGGTATTGAAAAACCATTTCCAATTTACAATATTTTAGATACAAAAGAGGGATGGAAAACAGAAATTGACACTGTTGTCAATTCCACCATGAATAATATGAGGAGGGAAGGCATTGCGTTTTAACCCGGTCAGAAAGAACCATTTAGAAAGGTTATCATCAGACAGCGGTATAACCTTATGGAAAAAACTTTCTTATGAGGTTAAATATTTGATAATAACACTGCTTGTAATCTCTGGCGGTTGTGCTCAATTAACCCCTCAATATATTACGGCATCAGCGTATGAGAAAACGCTTATTTTATACAATGCTGGAATGCTCATTGAGGCAAGGGAAAAGGCTTTAGAAATCAAAAGAGGAGAGCCAAACTATAAGGAGGCGCAAAAATTGCTTACAAGGATAGACATCCTTGCATCAAGGCTTGCAGAGAGATATGGAGATCTCGGCGAGGAGTACGAAAAGGCAGGCCTTTATCCCATTGCAGCAGATGAATATAAAACAGCGCTTAAACTTGATCCTACGAATCAGCCTATTCGCCAGAAACTTGATTCTGTAGAACAGAGGAGCATACCACTTCAGGAAGGAAAGGCAAAAGGCATAAATCCAGAGAGCCTTGCAAAGACACACTATAATAAGGGCGTTATATTGCTTAACTCAAAACAGTTCACCAAAGCGATAGATGAGTTTAATGTTGTAATAAAATTAGTCCCTTCTTATCAGGATACGGATAAACTTTTAGATGCAGCTAAAAAAGAAAGAGATGAGCTTGTTAATTTACACCTTAAAAAGGGGATTGATTATTTTCAGAAAGAAGAGCTGGAATCGGCAATAAAAGAATGGGAGCTGGTGCTTGAAGTTGACCCATTCAACAAGACTGCATTAGACTATAAGGCAAGGGCAGAGGCTATTATTGAAAAAGTGAAAGACATAAAAGAACACGACAGGTAATTATCATTCTTGCCTCATATGCCCTTGCCTCTGCTCTTTTGAAATGTCAATGGCAATAAGCTGTATCTTATGCAGTTTCCTTTATATGTTTTCCCTTCTCTCTCTGGTAAGCCTCTTTACCTGCCTGGTAAGCTGTCACAACCTCGCCTTTCCTCTCCTCAATAATTTCCGTCACTTTACCCATACCCTCTTCCACAGTATCTACTGCTGATTCATAACCTTGCTGCACCCTGTCTCTCGCCTGATCTACTTGTTCTCTTAAACGTCTCCTTGTTTCTTCCCCCGAAGACGGCGCATACAGCAGGGCAAGTCCCGCCCCGATAATTCCTCCAACTATAAACGCCAATAGCGTGTTGCCGTTATTCTCTGACATCTTTATCACCCCCCTTTTCTTTTTTTCTAAAATGTTTTAAACCAAACTCAACACCGGCTATAATGCTGGTAATAGTGATTATAGGCCCTTTCAGCTGGGTTAACACGACATCGGCCAAATACACAGCCTTCAATCCGACCTCTTTAATCTTTTTTACGACCTCTCCCACATCTTCACTCTGACCATTCACCTTCTTGGCCAGCGAGCCTATATCCTCTATTGCCTCTTTCCCTTTTTGCGATAAATCTTCAACTGCCCTTGCAGTATTGCGGAGTTGAATAATTGCAGGAATAAGATATATTACTAATATAAAAAAGGCTATGGCAGCAAGCAGTAGCGCAAGTTCAGAGATAGTAACGGTAAAAGTCATAGAGGCCTCCTTTAGTTGAAGTATAGCCTATAAAAGGAATGCTGTCAAAGGTTTAGACCCTCTGGGTAATGTAAAATCCTCTGTGTAATTTTGAAATAAGTAACAAAAAAGGCTATTCTCTCCGTAATCAAAATAAAATCCCGACGAGGATAATAAAGAA
>MGRL01000124.1 GCA_001798165.1 Deltaproteobacteria bacterium RIFCSPHIGHO2_02_FULL_43_33 | reverse complement strand
AAACATATCCATGCCCCACATGCGGTGGACGAGCCAGTGGAAGGGGTCATCTATGCCACCCACTGAAAGAGGGCGTTCCGTTTACCTGTGAGTTTTGCAAAAAGAAGGTTAATGACGTCAGACATGTTTGCGCAAAGATGATAGATAATATTGAGTATATATGTAGAAACTGCGGCCGCCTGTCTGTTTATGACTCTCTCCTTTGTAAACCTGAGGTGATAGACCAAGACTAATATTTTTGTAGATTAGAGTTGCCTCAAGGAGGCTTAATGAAAAAAGAGGATATAATCAAAAAAGCTAATCAACTGCTCACACCTGCCCTCATTTTTCATACTGATATTGTTGTAAAAAAGGCCGGAGGACTTTATGTAGAGGATGCTTCCGGCAAAATATATATGGATTTTTCCTCTGGCCTTGCAACAACCAATATAGGCCACTGCCCGCCAAGGGTAGTTAAGGCTGCAAAGAAACAATTAGATGAGATTATCCATTCAGGGTGCATCTTTCGTTACAACTCTGAAATTGAACTTGCAGAAAGACTCAAGGAAATAACCCCCGGCAAATTAGACATGTTTTTCTTTTCCAATAGCGGCGCAGAGGCAGTTGAAGGCGCTATAAAGCTTGCGCGGTTTGTAACAAAGAGACAGGGGATAATCGCATATACAGGCGCTTTTCATGGCCGCACAATGGGTGCTGTTTCTCTGACAACATCTACTGCAAAATACAGACGGAATTACCACCCCCTTCTCCCTTCTATCTTCAGGGCTCCGTATCCATATTGCTATAGATGTTTTCTGGGTCAGAATCCTGATACCTGCGGAATGGACTGCTTTGCTTATCTTCAAAAAATGCTCAAACATGAGATTAATCCAGATGAAGTTGCCGCAATTATCATTGAACCGGTGCTCGGCGAAGGCGGATATGCTGTGCCTCCGAAAGATTACCTGAAAGAATTGAGGAAACTCTGCACACAACACGGCATCCTTCTGATTGTTGATGAGGTTCAGACAGGCTTTGGCAGGACAGGCAAATGGTTTGCCTGCGAACACTTTGGGATAGCACCCGACATAATGACCATCGCAAAGGGTATTGCATCCGGCTTTCCATTGAGCGCCGTTGTCTCAACAAAAGAGATTATGTCAAAGTGGCTGCCGGGCGCGCACGGCACAACCTTCGGCGGAAATCCTGTATCATGCGCAGCAGGCATAGCAACCATAGAGACTATTGTGAAAGATGAGCTTTTGGATAATGCAGAAAAGGTTGGAGGTTATGCCTTAAAAAAGCTTAAAGAGATGCAGAAGAAATACCCTGTAATGGGCGATGTACGTGGTATAGGCCTTATGATGGGGATAGAGTTTGTAAAACATGCCCCGTCAGGCACGAAGACGGGAAGAGATAAAAGCCCTGACAGAGAATTCTTAAAGAAGGTCTTAAATAAATGTTACAAAAAAGGCCTTATCCTTATAGAGTGCGGCATTGATAAAAATATTATCCGCTTTATGCCCCCCTTAATTACAAAAATGGAAGAAATGAAAAAAGCCCTGGAGATTTTTGAAAAGGCAGTGGCTAACTCCTCAGCCTAATCCTCAACCTTAATCTTCTCTCTTAAGATACCCTGCCTTATATATCTCAAGCATTGTCAATGAAAACGACAGAATTATGGGGCCGGCTATAATGCCGATGAAACCCATAATTTTTATCCCCCCAAGGATACTGAATATGAGAAGCAAGGGGTGCATCTGTGTTTTCCCGCTTACTATCATGGGTTTCAGGAAGGTATCAATAAGAACTATGAGAAATACGCTGATAGCAATGAGTATTATTGCCTTTATATAGCTAACCTTGATAAATAGATATATCGCAGCAGGCACCCATACGAGCGGGGTGCCAACCACAGGCAAGAAAGATAGCAGAGCCATCATAGTTCCCCAGAATATCGGCGACGATATACCCAGAGCCCAAAATGTTAACCCTTCAACGACCCCTTGAAGTATTGACACCAATACCCCGCCGTAGAGGGTTGCATAGACTATATCTTTACTCTTTTTAAAGATTGCCTCCTTATCCTTCTTAGATAACGGCAAAAGTGTCTTTACCTCATCCAAAACAGTATCACCCTCTTTGAACAGATAATACATCGTAAATGGAATTAAGATTATGGCTAAGGTAAGGTCAGTTAAATTTGTAATAGCGCCTGTAAGATTGTGGACGATGAAGTCGCTAACCTCTTGTGCGCCTCTCAACAAGATATCTCTAATATTTAGATTAGACATATCTATATATCTATTCAATATATCTAAAATATATTGCGGCAAGAAATATGGCGAGTTGTGGAAATGAGTGGCTGATTCCTTTAGATATGTTTCTATCCATGTATAAACACCCAGCACTTCATTGACTAATGCAATAGCCAAAAAAACAAGAGGCACTGTTAAAAAAATGGTGATGGTAGCACACGTTAAGAGGGACGCAGCTACTTCCTTTAAACGGAAATGCCCTCTCAGCCAATTGTAAACCGGATAAAATAGTATGGTAAGGGTTATACCCCACAGGATTGCAGTTAAAAACGGGGCTATGATAAGGTAGAGAAGATAGCCTACTGCAATTGCAAAACCAAATATTATTATCTGTTCTGTCTTCATGGATATATCTCTTGGAGATATTATATCGGTTAGACATCAAATTGCAATCCCAAATCTTAAAAAATGATACAAAATCGGAACAGAAACCTTACCTAACCCAGTTTGCCATAACCCACCAGCACCCGATGCTTGCAAAATAGCCGAGGGCTATGGCAGACGTCCATTTAAAAAATGTAAAATTTCCCGCAGTAATTGTGAAACCTCCCAATAACCCTTAAGATAGAAATCTGCGGCGCTCTTCTTTGACTTCCCAACCCGTATCGTAATACCTTGTTTGCGAAGCGCTTTAAAAGCAGTCTCATCTGTCTGGTCATCGCCAATATATATGGGCAAACACCGATGTTTCAATTGCCTTAAAATCCAAAGGGCAGCCCTCCCCTTATCCCATGAGGCAGAGGGAGCTAATTCCAGGACCTTCTTGCCTTTGATGATGGATAAAGATTCGCTTTCACAAAAACAAACTGCCGCCCGATGCAACACATTTTTGACAGATGAGATATTTTCCTTTTTAACGGAGCGGAAGTGAAGGCTTATTGTAAATTTCTTATCCTCAATCCATGCGCCATCTATATTTTTAACCTCTTTTATCAGCAAATGTTTTACCTTATCAATAACAGGTTTTGTTAATAGCGCATGAGGATGCGTATATCTTATCCGGGGGCCGGAGATATCAAGACCGTGATTGCCTCCGTAATAGATATTCTGAAGGCCGACCATTTTCTTTATATCCGACAATGATCTTCCACTTAAAATTGTCAAATAACAACGATTAGAACCAGCCAGCAATCGGAGTTGTTTTTTTATTTTTTCGGATAAGATACACTGCGCAGGGTTTTTCCTGATCGGGACTAATGTCCCGTCATAATCCAGAAACAAGGCGATTTTTTTATTCGGATGCATTACTTCAGACAGGCCGCCGGATGTAAAAAAATATTGCATCATAAACCTTATTCATCCCTTTGTTTTACGGCCTCTGACAACCGTAGCCGCGCCAGATCTGCAATCAGGTTGCCTGCCCAGCGATAAATGTTATATTCTTTAACCACCGCGCGCATCCGTTTCATTCTTTCAGACCTTTCAGCGGCCTCCATCTTAAGCGAAAGATAGATGGCGTCTGCCGTCGCCTCAATGTCATAAGGATTGATAATAATTGCATCTTTCAACTCACGGGAAGCGCCAGCGAATTGGCTGAGAATCAGCGCGCCATCCTCGTCATCACGGGAGGCAACAAATTCCTTGGCAACCAGATTCATCCCGTCATGCAAGGAAGTTACCATGCAGATGTCGGACGCCCTGTAGAAAGGATTGATGGCTTCATGGCTGTGATGTCCCTTAAGAAACACAATCGGCTTCCATGCCTTTGTGCGAAAACGCCAGTTGATTGCATCAACTGTCTCTTCCACCTCTGCCAGCAGGTCATGGTATCGTTTTATATGCGTCCGGCTTGGGGCGCCCAGTTCAACAAAAGTAAACTTCTCCATAAATTCCGGGTATTTCTCCAAAAACCGTTCAATTGCCCTGAAACGCTCAGGGATACCTTTGGTGTAATCAACTCGGTCAACACCTACCCCAAGGTATATTGCCTCAACACCTATCTCCTTGAGTATATTTTTCTTAAGCGCCTCCCGTTCTTCACCCGCAACCGTTTTATCCAAAAAACCCTCAAAACTGACGCTAATCGGGAAAGGTTTTATCAATGTGGTATGTGCGCCGCGATTAACCGAGAATTGAGCCCAATCGATTTTTGATTCCAAAAATCTATCTACAGTATCTAAAAAATTATTGCAGTGTGCCTGTATATGAAAACCGATGATGTCTGCCCCCAGCATTCCGATGAGAATCTCCTTTTGCCACGGACAGATGCCAAAAACCTCCGGATTCGGCCATGGAATGTGCCAAAAGATCGCCGTCTTTGCATCAGGACGTTTCTCTTTGACCAATAACGGAACAAGGGCAAGATGATAGTCTTGAATCAAAATCAGGGGGGAGTCTTCATCGGCAATTTCTTTTAGTAATGTATCGGCAAATTTTTCATTTACCCTCTGATAATAAATCCAGTCCTCCAAACGAAAGACAGGACGGGTATGGGTAATATGGCAGAGCGGCCAGATGCCTTCATTTGAAAAGCCGTAGTAGTAGCCTTTTTCTTCTTCTTTGGTAAGCCACACCCTTTTGAGAGTGTACGCAGGCTCTTCAGGCGGCACACGCAGTTTATCGTTGTTGTCTACCGCTTCACGGTCTGCCTCTCCGCTTCCGTGCGCAATCCAAACGCCGTCGCATATACGCATCACAGGGTCTAATGCTGTGACCAGACCGCCCGCAGGGATAATGCTCTTTATGGCGCGGCCTTCCCTTATATGCATGTAAGGTTCCCGGTTTGACGCAAGAAATAATTTCTTCCCGCCCAGTTCAACACGCATATGCTCCTTGAGGCGGTTTGCTGTCCATAAGGACTCTGCATTGACCCGCAATTTGGCTTCCTCCTCTGCCCTTGCCCGGGCGAGAG
>MGRL01000123.1 GCA_001798165.1 Deltaproteobacteria bacterium RIFCSPHIGHO2_02_FULL_43_33 | reverse complement strand
AGGGAAAGATAGTGGATAAGAGTAAGAATTAAAAAGGTTAGAGGATAGAGGTTGGAGGTTAGAGGATTTTGCCTCAAACCTCATACCTCAAACATTTTGCATTGGAGCAAAGCGACATGCGTATTCCATTGGCCAGGGAGGGTTATCCCTTTATCCTGGCCTCTATTTTTGTTACAATAATAATCTGGTCGCTTGGCATGAGGGGCTTAAGTTATATATCTTTCGGAATAACTATTTTCATTGTTTCTTTTTTTCGCGATCCTGAAAGGCAAATACCATCAAGAGACGATTCCATTGTATCGCCGGCTGACGGGAAAATTATAATTGCCCAGAAGGTTACGGAAGACAGAATTGGGGACAGATTTAAAATCTGCCCCCAGGAGACAATAAAGATAAGCATATTTATGAATGTTTTTAATGTTCATGTCAACAGGGTTCCTGCGTCAGGCAAGGTGTTAGGTGTTTTTTACAACCCTGGCAAGTTTTTTTCTGCCGACAAGGATAAGGCATCCCTTGAAAATGAACAGAATGCTGTGCTTATTGAGGCAAAAAATGGAAAGAAATTTATTGTGAATCAGATTGCCGGGCTCATTGCAAGAAGGATAGTCTGTTATACAAAACAAGGCAATATAGTGGAAAAAGGCAAACGGTTTGGCATGATAAGATTTGGTTCACGATTGGATGTATACCTGCCGGTGGATTGTAAAATCAAAGTTGCTTTGGGCGATAAAGTTAGGGCAGGGAGTTCAATTCTGGCGTATTGGTAAGTAAGAAATAGTGGTGAGAGGATAGAGGTTAGAGGTGGGAGGTAAAAACTTTCAACCTTAATCCTCCAACCTCTAACATCGTAGTGATGGAGGTTCAACATGATAGACGAGGAAATAAAGACAAGACAAAAGCCCAGCGGCATAAAAAAGGGTATATATCTTCTCCCTAATCTTATTACATCAGCCAGTCTTTTCGGAGGCTTCTACTCTATTATTGCGTCTCTGGACGGAGAATTTGATAAGGCAGCTATTGCCATCATTATATCTGCTGTATTGGACGGCCTGGACGGCAGGGTTGCAAGGCTTACCAAATCAACAAGTAAATTTGGTGTAGAGTATGACTCGCTGGCGGATCTGATAGCGTTCGGTCTTGCCCCCGGCATATTGATATTTACATGGGCGCTCAGACCTTTTGGCAGATACGGCTGGCTGGCTGCATTTCTCTATGTAGTATGCGGGGCATTAAGACTTGCCAGATTTAACATACAGGTAAATACCATTGAAAGCAAGAGATTCAATGGATTGCCTATCCCTGCTGCTGCTTCACTGGTAGCTGCAACTGTCTTAATGTTTTTTCATTTTGGATATGAAGAAATAACAAAACATGTAACCATATTGGTTATGGTTTACGCACTTGCATTTCTTATGGTGAGCAATGTCAAATATTATAGTTTCAAGGAGTTGAACCCGTCGCAACGTATGCCTTTTAGGCTGTTAGTTGGGTTGATATTGTTGTTAATTGTTGTGGCCGCTGAGCCGCAGGTGATGTTTTTCGCCCTGACACTAGGTTATGCGGTATCAGGTCCGATTACCACATTAGTTGACAAACGGATGAAGCAAAAAATTATTCAACAGCACTTGCATAGGAGCGAAGGAATTCTGAAAAAGTGAATGAATATGTAAAAATATTTGATACAACCTTAAGAGACGGAGAGCAATCTCCAGGAGCCTCCATGAACGTGGAGGAAAAGGTGATAATTGCAAAACAGCTTTCAAGGCTTGGCGTGGATGTGATCGAGGCAGGCTTTGCAATCAGTTCGCCTGGGGACTTTGAGGCTGTGAGACGGATTAGCCGCGAGGTTGAAGGCCCTATTGTATGTAGTCTTGCAAGGGCAAAGTTAGATGACATTGACAGGGCTTGGGAGGCATTGAAAGGCGCGCCAAAACCCCGCATACATACATTTATATCTACCTCTGACATTCATCTGAAACACCAGTTCAGGATGACAAGAGAAGAGGCAAAGAAGCGGGCTGTTGAGATGGTCAAACGGGCAAGGGGATATGTGGATGATGTGGAATTTTCTCCTATGGATGCCAGCCGTTCTGATGCTCAATATCTCTATGAGGTGTTGGAGGCCGTAATAGCGGCAGGGGCATCAACAGTGAATATTCCTGATACTGTGGGTTATGCAATTCCCTCTGAATTCGGCGAGTTGATAAAGGGCATAAAAGATAATGTGCCAAATATAAATAAGGCAGTAATATCTGTCCACTGCCATAATGATCTCGGCCTTGCGGTTGCCAATTCCCTTGCTGCGGTGATGAACGGCGCCAGACAGGTGGAATGCACGATCAACGGCATCGGCGAGCGGGCAGGGAATGCCTCGCTGGAAGAGATCGTGATGATACTCAGAACGCGGCGGGATATCCTGAATATCGATACCAAAATAACAACCGAGCATATCCATCCCACGAGCAGGCTCATCAGCAGCATAACCGGCATCATGGTTCAGCCCAACAAGGCGATTGTAGGAGACAATGCCTTTGCGCATGAATCCGGCATTCATCAGGACGGGCTTTTAAAAGAGAAAACAACTTATGAGATAATGAGGCCGGAATCCATCGGCCTCAGCCAGTCAACGTTAGTTATGGGCAAGCATTCGGGCAGGCACGCGTTCAAGACAAGGTTGAAAGAATTGGGCTATGAATTGTCCGAAGAAAATCTTAACAAGGCGTTTGAGCGGTTCAAGGTTCTCGCTGATCAGAAAAAAGAGATTTTCGACGAAGACATCGAGGCCATTGTCGCGGAAGAGATTTTACGCATAGAACTTCCTGAACGGTTCAGACTGGAAAAACTCCATGTGGCAAGCGGCACGGAAACGGTTCCCACGGCAATGGTGGAGATGTTTATAGACGGCAGGCATGAAAAAGAGACAGGAACCGGCGACGGGCCTGTGGATGCGGTGTATAAAACCATTGCAAAGATGACAAAGACAAAGAGCAGGCTGCTTAAGTTTTCTGTAAATGCCATAACCGGCGGCACAGATGCCCAGGGAGAGGTGACTGTTAGATTACAGGAAGATGACCATATTGTGCTGGGCCAGGGCGCGCATACAGATATTATCGTTGCCAGCGCAAAGGCATACATAAATGCGCTGAATAAACTTGAGTATAAGAAGAGGGAGAAGAAGGAGAGGGTGGTGTAATGCCGATGACGATTACTGAAAAAATACTTGCAAAACATGCGGGGCTGAAAGAGGTGAGGCCGGGTCAGCTTATAAATGCAAAGGTGGATATTGCCTTAGGCAATGATATAACCGCGCCTATTGCCATAAAGGAGTTTCATTCGGCTGGCGCAGATAAGGTTTTCAATAAAAATAAAGTTGTGTTGGTGCCTGACCACTTTACGCCGAATAAGGACATAAAATCTGCTGAGCAGTGCAAGATATTAAGAGAGTTTGCACAAGAGCAGAAGTTAACACATTATTTTGACGGCGGCGATGTGGGCGTAGAGCATGCCCTGCTTCCGGAGAAAGGCATCGTTGTTCCCGGAGACTTAGTGATCGGCGCTGACAGCCATACCTGCACCTATGGTGCTCTTGGCGCATTTGCAACAGGCGTCGGCTCAACAGATTTGGCTGCTGCCATGGTTACCGGCGAGGCATGGTTCAAAGTGCCGGAATCCATGAAGTTTATTTTTCATGGCAAGCTCAATAAGTGGGTTGATGGGAAAGACCTTATCCTCTACACAATAGGCGATATCGGCGTTGACGGCGCCTTATACAGGGCAATGGAGTTTTGCGGCCCTGCTATTGAAAGGCTCTCCATGGACAGCCGCCTGTCCATGTGCAATATGGCAATTGAGGCAGGGGCAAAGAACGGCATTATTGCGCCGGATAAAACTACAAAGGCATATGTGGACAAAAGGGCTGAAAGGCCGTATAAATTTTATGCAAGCGATGAAGACGCAGTTTACTCAGATGTGCGGGAATACGACTGCTCAAAGATAGAGCCGCAGGTTGCATTTCCTCATCTTCCGGAGAATACAAAAAATATTTCCGATGTCGGCAATGTGAAAATTGACCAGGTTGTTATCGGCTCCTGCACAAATGGCAGACTTGAAGATTTGAGGGTTGCTGCAAAGATATTAAAGGGGAGGAAGGTTGCGCCTTACGTAAGATTAATTGTAATCCCTGCAACTCCGCTTATTTACAGACAGGCAATGAAAGAGGGGCTGTTTGAGATTTATCTCAAGGCAGGCGCGATAATCAGCCCGCCCACCTGCGGGCCGTGCCTTGGCGGGCACATGGGAATCCTTGCAGAGGGTGAAAGGGCATTGGCAACAACCAACAGAAACTTTGTGGGCAGGATGGGACATCCCAAGAGCGAGGTATATCTTGCAAACCCGGCAATTGCCGCTGCAACAGCAGTAAAAGGAAGGATTGCGCATCCGGATGAAGTGGTGAGGAAGTAAAAGTTAGAGGTTAGAGGATAGAGGCTTTTTTCCTCAGACCTCATACCTTAATCGTGCATTATGTCCAGGCCTTCTTACTACCGTCCTGCATTTGATATCTTTGCACCTTTGTACGATTTTGGGATATGGTTAATTGGCCTGCTGCTGGGCGGAGAGAGAAAATTAAGAAACCTTGCAGTTGAAACAATAAGTCCTGCACCAGGCTGTAAAACTCTTGAGATATGCTGCGGTACTGCGACAATATCCCTCATGTCAGCAGAAAAAGGCGCATCGGTTTATGGTCTTGATATAAGCCGCGGCATGTTAAATGTTGCCAGGGAAAAGGCGCAAAGACAAAAAGTAAATCTCAGGCTGGTTCAGTCGGATGTTGCCTCAATGCCATTTAAAGAAAAGGCCTTTGACAGAGCAGTTGCATCAATAGGGCTTCACGAAATGCCTTTTGATGTAAGCAGGGATATATTTAAAGAAATAAGGAGGGTTCTTAAAGAGAATGGAAAATTTGTTATCTTTGATTATCACAAAGCAGAAGGCTTTGCAGGATTTCTTCAGAAGGCATTTTTTATATTTGCCGAGCGTGAAACAGCAAAAGAATTTATCAATGCTGATTTGCAAAAAGAATTAAGAGACGCCGGATTTAAAAACTTTAACAGAAGGTTGCTGGCACAAGGGGTATTGCAGGTTATTGTTGTAAATGCTTAAAAAGGACGGAGGTTCTCTATGAAAATTACAAAAGATATGATAGTTGAAGATGTGCTTACTAAATATCCAGAAACTCTAAATGTATTTGTTAAACAGGGGCATTGTTTTGGGCTTCTATCTAATGTTGTAGCGAGAAAATCCTTGGCAAAGCTTGTTACTATTGAAACAGCATGTAAGCTGCATTTTATTAATCTGGAAAAACTGGTGAAGGAATTGAATGAGGTAGTAGAAAAGAAAGGATAGGCAAGAAGGAGATTGTATGAAATTTAGAGGCAAGGCATGGAAATTTGGAGCAGATGTTGATACTGACCAGATTATTCCAGCGAGATATTTGAATACATCTGATCCAAAAGAGCTTGCAAAGCACTGCATGGAGGATGCAGACCCGCAGTTTGTAAACAAGATGAAGCCCGGAGATATCATCGTTGCTGATAAAAATTTTGGCTGCGGCTCATCCAGAGAGCATGCCCCCATATCAATCAAGGCGGCAGGAATTTCTTGCGTTATAGCAAAGAGTTTTGCCAGGATATTTTACCGCAATTCATTTAATATGGGACTGCCCATTCTGGAATGTCCGGAGGCGGCGGGGGCTATAAGCGGAGGCGATGAAATAGAGGTAGATATAGATACCGGCAAAATTGTAAATTTAACAAAGAACAAAGCCTTTAACAGCCAGCCAATACCGTCATTTATGCAGGAGCTTATAAATACCGGCGGATTGATGGAATGGGTGAAGAAAAAAATAGGTTAAGGCTAAGGTTGAGGTTGAGAGGAAAAAATAGGACTTTTCTGAACCTAAATCTTAACCTCAACTTTAATTTTAAAAAGGGGGAATAATGAAGAGGGAAGGCGCAAAGAGCAGGGTAATATCTAGCGACAAACTCCACATAGAGAATAAAACTATTTTTGTGGATTTAAAGGAAAATGATGGAGGCAAGTTTTTGCAGATTGCAGAACTCTCCAATGACAGGAGAAGCACGGTGGTAATACCGCACAGCGGCCTATCAGCATTTGTTGATGCGATACAGAAGATAGCGGATAGTAAGGAGTAGTCTGCCCATTTATGGGCGCATCTAAAACCGCCGATAAACTTGTCCCGTTATGTATTTAAACGGGATCGGTAGGCTACACTGATAAAAGGGGATTATGTGAAAGGTTATAAAATTGCTGTTCTGCCCGGCGACGGCATCGGGCCTGAGATAGTCGGAGAGGCTGTAAAGGTCTTAAAGACTGTAGGCAAAAAGCATAATATAAAATTTGATTTACACGAAGCCCTTGTTGGCGGCGCATCCATTGATAAATACGGTATTTCGCTAACCGATGATACGTTAAAACTTGTGAAACAAAGCGATGCAGTGTTGCTTGGCGCTGTGGGAGGCCCCAAATGGGAAGGCCTTGATTATTCGATAAGGCCTGAGAGGGCTTTGCTCGCCCTGAGAAAAGAACTTGGGCTTTTTGCAAATTTAAGGCCTGCAAAGATTTATCCTGTCTTAGCAGACGCATCAACCCTCAAGAAAGAGGTCATTGATGGCGTTGACATTATGGTAATAAGGGAGCTTACAGGAGGGCTCTATTTTGGGACACCAAAGGGTGTTACAAAACTTCCTGACGGCACAGAGCGCGGCGTAAATACAATGATATATACAACACCTGAGATAGAGAGAATCGCAAAGATTGCCTTTGATGTGGCGCGGAAACGGAGGAAAAAGGTTACCTCCGTTGACAAGGCGAATGTATTGGAGACCACCGAGCTTTGGAGAAAGGTTGTTATAAAGGTGCATAAGGAATATCAGGATGTTGAGCTTAACCACATGTATGTAGACAACTGTGCCATGCAGCTTATAAGAAATCCAAAGCAGTTTGATGTTATTGTAACAGAGAATACCTTTGGAGACATCCTTTCTGATGAGGCTGCAATGCTCACCGGTTCTATCGGTATGCTGCCATCCGCAAGCCTCGGCGGGAAAGTCGGACTTTACGAACCTATCCACGGCAGCGCCCCGGACATAGCAGGCACTGACAAGGCAAATCCGATTGCCACCATTCTTTCTGTTGCAATGATGTTGAGGTTTTCTTTTAATCTCACAAATGAGGCTGATGCCATTGAGAAGGCTGTTGAAAGTGTTCTCAATAAAGGCTATCGCACAGCAGATATAAATCAGCATGGAATGAAGCTTGTGGGGTGCAAGGGGATGGGTGAGGCAATAATAAGTGAGATTTAAGGAGTAATAATCATGAAAAGGCCAAAATATAATGTAGCAGTAGTCGGCGCAACCGGTGTTGTCGGACAGGAGATGATAAGGATACTGGAACAAAGAAAGTTTCCGGTAGACAAGATAAAACTTCTGGCCTCAGAGCGGTCTGCCGGGCTATTTCTTGAATATAACGGTAAACCCGAAAAAGTTCATGTTCTTTCAGAGGAGACCTTTGAAGGCATTGATATAGGGCTGTTTTCTCCGGGCGCATCAGTAAGCGCTGTTTATGCGCCCAAGGCTGCAAAGGCCAGCTGTGTTGTCATAGATAATACAAGCCAGTTCAGGATGGAGTCGGATGTGCCTTTGGTTGTGCCGGAGGTGAATCCACAGGCTATAGCCCAATACAAAAAGAGAAGCATCATTGCCAATCCAAATTGTTCAACAATCCAGATGGTGGTTGCATTAAAGCCTATTCACGATGCGGTAAGGATAAAGAGGGTTGTAGTCTCCACATATCAGGCGGTTTCAGGAGCAGGCAAAGAGGCTATGGACGAACTCTACAGCCAAGTGCTTGCGGTAGTCAATCAGAGGGATATAGAAAAAAATATTTTTCCTCATCAGATTGCATTTAACTGCATTCCTCAGATAGATGTATTTCTTGACAATGGTTACACCAAGGAAGAGATGAAGATGGCGCTTGAAACCAAAAAGATTATGGAAGATGATTCAATAAAAATTACCGCCACGACGGTTCGCGTTCCTGTATTTAACTGCCACTCTGAGGCTGTGAACATAGAGACTGAAAAGAAGATAACAGCAAAAGAGGTAAAAGAACTTCTCTCAAAGGCCCCTGGGGTACAAGTGGTAGATGATACAAAGAAATTGGGGTACCCAATGCCTGTAGATGCCTCTGAAAAAGACCCTGTCTTTGTCGGCAGGATAAGAGAGGATGAGTCTATACCCAATGGTATCAATATGTGGATTGTATCCGACAATCTCCGGAAGGGCGCTGCGCTTAATGCGGTTCAGATAGCGGAGGTTTTGATAAGGGAATACTTGTAAAGAAAACCGTGTCCGTGAGCCGTGACCGTTAACCGTAAAAACACAAGGCAAAGGTTTTTATCTTTACGGACACGGGACACGGTCACGAATCGCGGTTTTTATGCGCAACATCAAACTCCTCATCGAATACCAAGGCACTAATTACAAAGGCTGGCAAATTCAGCAAAACCTTTCTACAATTCAAGGCGCAATCCAGGAAAAACTAAAAACCCTTACCGGTGAGGAAATTGAGCTCACCTCAGCCAGCAGAACTGACGCAGGCGTTCATGCATTGGGTCAAGTGGCAAATTTTCATACAGAAAGTCGTATCCAGCCTCATTCTTTCCAAATGGGTCTCAACGCCCTTCTACCTGATGATATTGTGATAAAGAATGCAGAAGAGGTTTTACCGGACTTTAATTCACGGAAAAATGCAAAGGCAAAAACCTACAGATACCTAATCCTCAACAGGCCTTACCCCTCTGCCATTTACAGAAACTTTTCATGGCATGTGTTTCAGAAATTAGACATAGATGCCATGAGAAAAGCGGCCGGTTATCTTATCGGCAAAAAGGATTTTACATCCTTCAGGGCTGCTGAGTGCGATGCGCCGCATTCAATTAGGGAGATACTTTTTTTTTCAATCAAGATACTTACTTCCCCTATAGTGGGGACAGATTTTAAATCTGTCCCCAGAGGTACGGGGTGCGATAAGGAGGGATTTATTGAGCTTGAAGTCAAAGGTACAGCCTTCTTGCGGCACATGGTAAGGATAATGGTCGGAACCCTTGTTGCTATCGGCAAAGGGAAGATTGAGCCGAATGATTTTCAGGCTATAATTGACGCTAAAGACAGAAGGCTTGCCGGCATGACCGCGCCGCCGCATGGTTTGTTTTTGAAAGAAGTGGAATACTAAGTTTCTTCCAATATCTTCTTCACAGCCTCTACCGGCTCTTTTGCCTCTCTTATCAGCCTGCCGACTACAATATAATCTGCCCCTGCCTTAATTGCCTCTGCCGGTGTCATGGTGCGGTGCTGGTCATCGGGCTTTGAGTCAGGCATACGGATGCCGGGTGTTACTGCAATAAAATCTTTTCCCAGTTTTTTTTTAATATCCTTAACTTCCAGTGGTGATGCAACAACTCCATCAAGCCCGGCCCTTTTTGCCAGAGATGCCAAGTGCAGAACCCTGTTTTTTACAGGCCCCTGTATGCCGACCTGTTTTATTGCCTTCTCATCCATGCTGGTTAAGATTGTGACGCCGAGAATAATAGGCCGTCTTCCTCTTTTGCAGGTTTTATCTACCGATTCCCTCACAGCCTCCATCATCTTGAGTCCGCCGAGTGTGTGAACATTGAACATTTTGACGACAAGGCCGGCAGCCACTGCCCCTGCCTTTGCAACGGTATTCGGAATGTCGTGAAATTTTAAATCAAGAAATACCTCTCCGCCTGCTTTGTGAATTATCTCCACCACCTTTGGCCCGCAGGCGGTGAAAAGTTCTTTTCCGACTTTAAATATTTCTACATAGCCTTTGAGAAGCCTAACCCATCTTTTCACCTCCTGCACAGAGGTAACATCAAGGGCAAATATAAGTCTCTCTTTTGGTGTAAGTTTCATTTGCTAAGTTCCTTAAGCCTTTCAGCTATTTCGTGGAGTTTATCTTTATTACCTTGCAACTGATAAAGTTCAATGAGGTGCATATTGATATGCCTTAAGGCAGTTTTGTCATCTGGCGCATTTTTCAAAGCAGACAATAGTGAGTCCTCAGCCTTTTCATATTCTTTTAACCTTGTGTATATAACTCCGAGTGTATCAAGATATATGTAGACCCTTGCGGTATCCAGACGTGCAGCCTTCTGAGCAAGTGTTTCCGCCTCCGCAAGCTTCTTATTGGTCTCAATATAGACCCAGCTCAGGTTATTATAAAACATTGCGCATTTTGTGTCATCAGGCTTAGAGTTTTCAATTGTCTTTTTATAATATGCCTCTGCATCTGCATGATTGCCTTTTCTAAAAGATATATTCCCAAGCCCAAAGTATGCCATCGGGTTTGTATTGTCCTGTTCTAATGCCCTTTTATATTCCTCTGTTGCAAGTTCTGCCTCTCCTTTTGCTTCATAAACTTGCGCAAGCTTCACATGCTCCTCAGCCTTCAGAGGGTCTTTGGTGATAATTATCTGATGACCGGCACAGCCACAGAGCGTCAAGAAAAGACAGGTTAAGGTTGAGGCTGAGAAATTTCTTAATCCCGACCTCAGCCTTAACCTCATCCTCAACCTGTTTTTATGCATCACTTCCCCTTTGGGGTAACTAAAATAGTCCCAAACCCTGTTTTTCCCCATGCTTCCTGTATTTGTTTATAAGAAAATACCTTCTCTTTTTCCCTGCCTGAATGGGCTATAAGATAACCCATCTCGTCATTATAGCCGGTTGCCACAATGTAGTGCCTTAAAGGATAGACGGCATAACCGAGATCCAAAAATAAAATTACGGGTCTGCCCATGGAGATGTGTTTCTTTATATCATCTATACTGCCTTTATAGTATAAGCCATCAAGCCCTTTTGTTCTGGCATATCTCAAAATATCCATTGGAAGGGTGCCGCTGAGTTTAGTTATATATATTTCTTTGGCTATCTCCTCTTCTGTTACGGATAGGCCATAGTAATTCATAACGCTCGCAAGTGAGGCTGGGCCGCAATAGTATCTCGTTTGTGGAAAAAATGGGACATCCTTGATATAAAAACCTGTTGCAGGATTGCTATAGATTCCTTGTTTGATTGTGCCTATGTTTAGCCCACAGCCCAATAAAACAAATAAAGGGATGGCAAAAGCCATCCCTTTATAATTTTTAAAGACTATCTTTAACATCTTATTATTTTATTATTACCTTATATCCCGCAAGTTGCAGAATGACGAGCACAAGGATAGCTATCACTAAAAGCGCCATGATGGTAATTGCAGCATCTCCTCCAGGCATAAGGCTGTCTAACTGTGATGCAAACTGGTGAATGTCTGCATCGTTTAATTCATTCACTCTTGAATTTATGTCGCCCACAGATAGGCCAAGTTCAGACAAACGTTGGCTTACCATTTTAGACTCCAGCACCCGCTGAATTTTATTTATATCAGCCTCTCTTGAGTAGCTTAAAGGCTGCGATTCAATAAAATATGCCCACGAGTTTTGAGGTATGCTGGCAATCAGGAAAGAAATGAACGCCAGATATAAAGTAATAGACTTAAAAGCAAACCCTGTTTTCATTTTTCTCATGTATGTTGCCTCCGTAACATCTATTTCTTGAGACTTATATAAATCAATACTATTCCGCTGCCGATAAGGCCAATAGCAACATATGGTGATATATTTAATATCTGCCTTTGCGGCTCTTCTACGCTTACAGGCCCAAGTTTTATAGTCTTCGCCCTTTTAAATGTAACCTCAGGATAGAGAAACCCTACCGCTCCAACCATGATGAGTATTACCCCGAAGATAAGACAGATATAGTCTTTTTGCCTTCTCGCCATCTTTCATCCCCCTAAAGTCTTTCCAATATAGACTAAAGATGTCAATCTTGTCAATACCCAAAAGAATAAAACCCAAAGACATTTTTGTGGTTGGGATTAATCGTTGCAAAGAAATACTTAAGTATGTTATTTTAACGCTGGAATAACTTTATAATGAGGTGATTATGCGGCTCTCCAAAGAACAGGTAGAAAAGATTTCTAAGCTTATATTGAATCATTTAAAGGCAAAAGAGCTTATTGTATTTAAAGCTCAGGAAGAGGCGGTATTAAGCAGGATTGTTGAAATATTTCTCAAGGACATGAGGGCTGAAGACGAACTTGATAAAGAAGTGGAGAAACTGCTCAAGGTGCATGAGCGAGAAATAGAGGCAGGCCGCATGGATTATCGCAAGATGTTTAGCCTTACTAAAACAAAACTGGCCAGAGAAAGGGGTATCGTGCTATGAGGCTTTCAGAAGACAGGATATCGCACCTGGCGCATCTTATAACCGATGGAATATGGAACGATGATTTGGTTGATTTTGTAGATGAGGACAAGGTTTTACACGAAACGAAAAAGAGTATTGCGGATTATTTAAAGATAGAAGATGGGGCAGATAATGTTGCAAGAAACAAAATAAGGTCATTGTCAAAGCCTATTCCAGAAGGGAGCAAGGAGTGGGAGGTATTATATAAGAAATATTATCAGGAGGAATTAGATAAGAAAAGATTTTAGATTAAATACAGGCAATGGGCTATAGGCAAGAGGCAATAGGTTTTTTAGCTATAGCCCCTTACCCATAACCTATTGCCTGTCTTATTTATGGATTACAAAATATTTATCCCGCCAATCGCAGGGGCAATCATAGGGTGGTTTACAAATTATGTGGCGATAAAGATGCTCTTCAGACCTTACCGCCCTGTAAATCTCTTGGGCTATAAGCTTC
>MGRL01000122.1 GCA_001798165.1 Deltaproteobacteria bacterium RIFCSPHIGHO2_02_FULL_43_33 | reverse complement strand
TCCTGCCAATCTAAAAGTGGACAATTCATTTGCTCTAAAAGCGGACAAATCTATTTGTTGACAACATTAAATTTTAGCATAAGAGTTTTATACAAATAAACCAAAAAGTTTATGAATAAAAACTGTATTATCTTGCTTATTTTATCCATATAATAAACGCCCCGATTGACTTCAGGTAAGCCGACAGCAATACTTCCCCTGTTTTTCTTTCACCGCTAAGCACATTACCCCAATCCATAAATTTTACACTATATGCAAAAAACTATTGACAGGTTTTCATATATTGTGCTATTTTTAATCTAACCTCTAACCTCTCAAATTAAGACACCTTAAAAAATATTTATTACGATTTTCCAAATCTCATCATTATACAACCTGAATGATATTACCTTAATGACCCCAAAGATAGATTGAAAGTCAAGCACAAATATTTACAAGTTGGGATATACCCCAACTCAACAACATTACTCGCCATGGATAAATATCAATAAGGCTGGATACAATATGGTTTGTCTTACCTTAGAAACCTCCCACCCAAAAAAAGGAAGCTTCCTGCAAATCCAGAGAAGAGGTCGCTTATTAAATAATGGATACTTTTAAAATATCGTTCAATACCTTTGATAAGGGCAAGTGCCAAACCAGTAATTGTGTAAAACAACTAAAAACGAGGAGTAGTTTATGAATCTAAAAGAACTTAAAGAAAAAAAGATTGGCGAGCTGACAACGCTTGCCAAGCAGTACAATATAGAAGGCGCTGCAAGCATGAGAAAGCAAGACCTCATATTTGCGCTGCTTCAGTCACAGTCAGAACAGAATGGGCTTATATACAGCGAAGGCGTTTTGGAAACCTTGCCTGACGGCTTCGGTTTTTTGCGGGCGCCTGATTATAACTATCTGCCGGGTCCGGATGATATATATGTATCGCCTTCACAGATAAGGAGATTTAATCTCAGGACCGGCGACATCGTCTCAGGCCAAATAAGGCCGCCAAAAGAGGGGGAAAGATATTTTGCCCTTCTAAAGGTAGAAAAGGTAAATTATGAAGACCCTGATGTAGCAAGAGAAAAGATACTTTTTGACAACCTCACCCCCTTATACCCTCAAGAAAAAATTAAACTTGAGCTGGCCGGCAAAAAAACAGACCTCTCCATGAGGATAATGGATCTCTTTACGCCGACCGGGAAGGGACAAAGAGGACTTATTGTATCGCCGCCAAGGGCCGGCAAAACGGTTTTACTCCAAAAAATTGCCAATAGCATAACAACAAACCATCCGGAGATTTCTCTGATTGTGCTTCTCATTGATGAAAGGCCTGAAGAGGTTACTGATATGCAGCGCTCTGTAAAAGGCGAGGTAATAAGTTCCACATTTGATGAACCTGCCCAAAGACATGTCCAGGTTGCAGAAATGGTAATAGAAAAGGCAAAAAGACTGGTTGAACATCAGAGAGATGTTGTTATCTTATTGGATTCTATTACAAGGCTTGCACGGGCATACAATACTGTTGTGCCTCCGAGCGGCAAGGTGCTTTCCGGCGGCGTGGATTCCAATGCGCTGCATAAGCCAAAGAGGTTTTTTGGCGCTGCAAGGAATGTTGAAGAAGGCGGAAGCCTTACTATTATGGCAACGGCATTGATTGAAACAGGCAGCAGGATGGATGAAGTTATATTTGAAGAATTTAAAGGCACAGGCAATATGGAAATAGTCCTTGATAGAAAGCTGTCTGACAGACGTATCTTCCCTGCAATTGATATTAACAGGTCCGGCACAAGGAAAGAAGAACTCTTACTCACCAAAGAAGAGTTGAACCGCATCTGGATACTGCGTAAGGTAATGCAGCCGCTCAATCCTGTAGAGAGCATGGAATTCCTTTTGGATAAAGTACAGAGTACTGAGACGAATAAGGACTTTCTCAAATCAATGAGCAAGTAGATAAGAAACAGTTATGAGTTGGGAGTTAGGAGTAAAAGATTAGCTCCGAACTCCAAACTATAAACTACAAACTGTAGTTTGGAGGTATTTAAAAATGAAGGAAAAAATTGTTAGGATAGCAAAAGGTGAAGAAGGGGTAGTTTTACCGGAGGATTATTTGAGATATCTCGAACTCATACCCGGCGCTGAGGTTGAGTTGGCGCTTGACAAGAAGAAAAAATGGATAATTATAAGGCCGCTGCATGGCGAAGATTTTATGGAACACTTTAAAACTACTATGGAGACAATGGCATAAATACGAGCACCAAATTATAAAGTGAAGATTGTAAATATTAAATTGCACAGTTATACTCCATTTTATAATTTTCAATTTACAATCTTCAAGTTACAATTCTATTAACCTGCTCCTTCAATTATCTTAACCACACTCTCTTCCTGCCCTATTGCCATAATATGGGCGCCGTCGCAGAATTTCTTTAATTCTTTCACCTGCCTGGCTGCAATCTCAATACCCTTTTCAAGCTGATCCTTCGCCTTCTCTAATTCATCTATAAGATGCTTGGGCACTGTTACACCAGGAACATTGGTATTCAGAAAATGCGCCATCTTTGCTGATTTGAGAAGGAGTATGCCGCCTAAAATCTTTACATCAAACTTCCTTGCATATTCATAAAATTTGTGGAATTTGTCAATATCGTATATGGCTTGAGTCTGAAAGAATCTTGCCCCTGCCTCTATCTTTTTTTCAAACTTTATCATCTCAGGCTCCCACGGCTCTGCCTCAGGCGCAACAACAGCGCCTATAAAAAAACCGGTTCCTCCCTTTAAAGGCGTCTCCTTCATATTTGTTCCGCTATTCAACTTATTGATGACCTGAACAAGCTGGACAGAATCCAAATCAAATACAGCCTTTGCCTCTCTATGATCCCCAAAGGAAACATGGTCTCCTGACAGGGCAAGGATATTTTTTACGCCCAGCGTCCATGCGCCCATGATATCCGATTGAATGGCAATCCTGTTTCTGTCCCTGCATGTCATCTGAAATACAGGGTCAAGCCCCTGTTTCAGCAAAAGCACAGAGCAGGCAAGGGAAGAAAGCCGCATCACAGCCCTTTGATTGTCCGTAACATTGGCAGCAGCTATCTTATCTTTTAAAAGCTGCGCCTTTTTCAGAAAATCAGAAACATCCGTGCCCTTAGGCGGACATATCTCAGCAGTGATTGTAAATTTTTTTGAAGAAAGAGAATCTTTTAAGGTGTGCATTCTATGAGGCCTTTATTTTTTTATCCTTGACTCTACAACGACTGTCCTGGGTTTTACACCATTTGAATAATCCTTGGGAGAGGCAATCCTTTTTAAAGCGCCCAACCTCCCCTGGGCCTTGAGCCTTTTATAAATCAGTATCCAAGCACAGTCATTTTCCATATTGACCTCGCACTTGCCATTTGCCATGCCGCCGCAGGGTCCGTTTAATAGACCTTTAGGGCACTGGGTATGAGGGCATATGCCTCCAGTTTCGCCCAGAACGCAATCTCCACAAAGGGAGCATCCTTCAAAGAAATGCCCATACCGCGTAACATTAGCAAGATATAAAGAATCAAGCGCCGGGAAGGCAGGTTTTTCATCTCCTGCCGCATCAGCAACTGCCTTTACACCTGCGCCACAAGCCAACACAAGAAATGCATCAGTCTTTTCAATTGCATTTTTATCCTCACGGAAATGCTTCTTTATCAGCATGCTGTAGCATGTTTCGTCAGGTATTGAGGAGCCGGTTATCTTCTTGCCCTGCTTTTCAAGCAGTTCAGCCATAGCCTTTACTTCCCTCTCGCCACCTGTCTCACACTGCTCTGCGCAGGAATTGCAGCCAAAGAGATAAACCCTATCCCTTCCTTTTAGATATTCCAGTATTTTTGAAAAATCTTTTTTCTTTGTAATAATCATAGCTTTTACTTTTAGACTTTTAGACCCTTGGACTGTCTTTTCGCCGCCTCTACGGTATTATGCAAAAGCATTGCAATCGTCATAGGCCCGACACCGCCAGGCACCGGTGTTATAAACGATGCCCTTTTCGAAGCCTCTTCAAACTCTACATCGCCTACCAGCTTCCCGTTGTCAAGACGGTTTATCCCGACATCTATAACAATAGCCCCTTGTTTTATCCAATTTCCTTTGATTATAGCCGGCTTGCCGATTGCTGCAATCACGATGTCTGCCTTTCCTATCTTCTCTTCAAGATTCTGCGTCCTTGAATGACATATAGTGACTGTTGCGTTCTTGTGAAGAAGCATAAGGGCTATAGGCTTGCCAACGATATTGCTTCTCCCTACAACCACAGCCTCTTTTCCCGATATATCTATCCCCGTATCTTCCAAAAGTTTCATGATACCAAGCGGCGTGCATGGCTGGAATAAAGGCTGGTTGATGACAAGCCTTCCGATATTCAAGGGATGGAATCCATCTATATCCTTCTCAGGTGATATGGCCTCTAAAATTACTTCCTCATTCAGATGGTCGGGCAGCGGAAGCTGGACAAGAATGCCATGGACATTGGAGTCATTATTTAATTCGGATATCTGCCAGAGCAGCTCTTCCTGCGCAATTTCTTTATGGAGGGTATGCTGAAAAGAATTGACGCCTATCTCTTCACACGCCTTCCCCTTTGCCTTCACATACACCTGCGAGGCAGGGTTATCTCCAACAAGCACAACCGCCAGACCTGGTTTTATGCCATGCCCTTTGAGAAAGGTTACTTCATCCTTTAGCCTATCCTTGAACTTTTTGGCCAGGGTTTTTCCATCTATAATATTTGCCATAGGTAAAGTAGTATACTCAAGAAGATTACAATTGTAAACTCCAAAAAATGCATATGCGCCTTTCTAATAAAGATTTTTTGGTATAATGAGGTAAACTTTTATTACAAGGATTTTAAAGCAGGGTAAAAATAAAAAGGGGAGTTATTACGCTCCCCTTATTTCTTTGAACCAAAGAATCTCTTTGTTTGTAATGTTATGGCCTTTTTTCAAGACTTTAGAAGACTATTACTTCTTCTTTGTGGTTGTCTTCTTTTTTGGAGCTTCCTTTGCTGCCGGCTTTGTCTTTGCCTTTGATGCCCCAATCTCTTTCTTCAGATTATCCTTCTCCTGAGTTAAGGTTGCAACCTGAGCCTTCAAGTCATCAGCTTCTTTTTTCATGCTCTCTACCTGGCTCTTCAAGCTGCTATTCTCATCAGTCAAGGTCTGAACCTGGCCCTTGAGCTGTTCGTTCTCCTGCTTTAATTGCTGGCCGCAGCCGGAAATAACAATTGCCAGCATGAATGCGCATATGCTGCTTAAAATCACACTTCTTCTTACCATTGTACTTCTCCTTTCCTTGTGAGTTTTATTTGAGTCCTTCTGGTTCAAAGTCTTTGTATCTTTTTTACATCTTATAATGTAAAAGTCTTTCTACTATCCTGTCATTCTTAACATGTTTTTCCACAATCTCATGTATGTCATTTTCAGACACATTGCGATACCATACGCCCTGAGGATAGATAACAATCACAGGGCAAAAACCGCCTTTGGGATTAGTTTCCTTGCATACGCTAAAGCACCCGCCCTTAGATGTCTTTATCTCACTCGTTAGCCCTTCTGAGTCTAATTTATCCCGCAGCGCTTCAAGCAATCTCTCAGAGCCAACGTTGGAACAGGTCTTCCCATGACACACAAGGATATGCAGTTTATACGGCTTCATGATAAAGGTGAAGAATATCCTATCAAAATAAACATGTCAAGAGATTTTGTTTCAACCTAAAATTTCCTTGACAAAATCCATCTCTCTGTGATACCAATCTTCTCTTTCATTTTAGGTATTGCTTTATAAGGGTAAAGTCCGCTTAATTTAAGGAATATTTTTACTATGATAGAGTTAAATCTTACTTTGTTGTATCAGATAGCAGGTTTTTTTATCCTCTATTTTATTTTAAATGTCCTTTTATACAAACCTGTCCTCAAAATCCTTGAAGAGCGAGATAAAAATATAGCCGGAACAAAAAAAGAGGCTGAAACATTAGAAGCCGAGCTTCAGAAAAAACTGCTGGAATACGAAAACAAACTCAATGAGGCAAAGGCAAAGGCACAGGAAGAAAGACTCCGCATAAGACAGGAAGGCTTGGATAAAGAGCGGGAATTGCTTGAGAACGCACGAAAGGACTCCCAAGACAGCCTCATGGCGGCAAAGGCAGAGCTTGAGAAGGATGTAAAATCAGCATTAACCCAACTGAAAGAAGAAAGCAAAACTATTTCAAAGGATATTGCAGGGAAGATATTGGAGAGAAAGGTAGCATGAGATGAAAAACCAAAAATTGGAAATTAGAAATCAGAAATTAGAAAAACGTTTTTTCTCATTCCTCATTCCCCTTTTCTCATTTCTTATGCTTGTCTCTGTCTTCTCTCTGGTTTCACAGGCCTTTGCTGCTGAAGAAGGCGGGCATGAAGGCAGCGCTGCCGGCACTGTATGGCGTATTATAAATTTTATAATACTTGTTACAGCAGTATTTCTGGCAGCCAGATATTTAAAGTTAAAAGATTTTTTTGCCAATAGAAAGGAATCAATAAAGGCTGAATTGGAGGAGGCCAGAAAGGCAAAGGAAGAGGCTGAAAGAAAAGTGCGGGAATTTGAAGCAAATTTAAACCTTCTCAATAAAAGGATAGAAGAGATTCATCATGAAATTAAGGCAGAAGGCGAGATAGAAAAGAAAAAGATTATAGAAGAGGCGAGACAGGCTGCTGAAAAAATAAAGGAGCAGGCAAGGCTTGCAGCAGAGCAGGAGATTAAAAAGGCAAAGCAGGAGATTAAAGGAGAGATTGCAAAAGTGGCGGTTGAGATGGCAGAGGAAATATTAAGGCACGAACTGACTGCCGCAGACCAGGAAAGACTTATAAAGGAATATCTGGAAAAGGTCAGACTGCACTAAAGAATAGGCTATAGGCAAGGGACGATAGGCAATAGGAAAACCCATAGCCTATAGCCCATTGCCTGTATTGGATTTGAATTTATGAAAAAAAACACTGTTGCTAAAAGATGCGCAAAGTCCCTTATTGAGTTAGGGCAAGAAGCGAAGCGATACAAGGAAATCGGCAATGAGCTGAGAGATATATCCGCCGTATTTGCCGGTAATCCTGAACTCAGAAGGTTTGCCCTTAATCCTATGCATAAGTTGGAAGACAGGCATGGCCTTATAGGAAAGGTGGCTGCTGCTGTTGGAGTTTCTGATGTTGTTAAACAGTTTTTAGCCATTTTAACGGAGACCAGGAGCATTGGGATAATTGAAGAGATATGCGCTGCCTATTCCAAGATGGAGGATGAGTTGGCAGGCAGAATTAAGGTAAAGATAGAATCTGCTGTAGACTTAAATGAAGGCCGTATCAATGAGATAAAAAGAAAATTAAATGAAGCTATAAAAAAGGAAAGCATACTTACTGTTGAAAAAAACCCTGCATTGATTGGCGGGCTTGTCTTTAGAATTGGGAACACCATATTGGACGGCAGCATAAAAACCCAGTTGGAAAGGGTGCGGGAAAGAATAACTCAGATTTGAGATTTGCGATGTGGAATTTGGGATTTAAAATCCGAAATCCGCAATCAAAAATTATTCACAAGAGGGGTGATCTAATATGATTAAGGCAGACGAGATAAGTCAGCTTATAAAAACCCAGATTAAGGGGTTTGAGAAGACAATTGATGTAAAGGAGATAGGCACTGTTATATCAGTTGGAGATGGTATTGCCAGAATCTATGGACTTGAAAACGCGATGGCAGGCGAGCTTATAGAATTTCCTCACAATATACGCGGCATGGTGCTGAACCTTGAAGAAGACAATGTTGGCGCAGCCATACTCGGTGAAGATTACAAGATTAAAGAAGGCGATGTCGTTAAGAGGACCGGTAAAATCGTAGAGGTTCCTGTAGGCGAAGCTCTTATGGGCAGGGTTATCAATGCCCTTGGTATTCCGGTAGACGGCAAAGGACCATTGGAAACAAAAACCACAAGACGAGTTGAAGTAAAGGCACGCGGCATAGTTGATAGAAAACCTGTTAAAGAGCCTCTCCAGACAGGCATCAAGGCAATAGATGCAATGATCCCCATTGGCAGGGGGCAGAGAGAGTTGATAATCGGAGACAGGCAGACAGGAAAGACAGCCGTTGCCATTGACACCATCATAAACCAAAAAGGCCAAGGGGTCTTCTGTATATATGTGGCCATAGGGCAGAAGCAGTCAACTGTTGCTCAGGTAGTTGAAAAATTAAAACAGTTTGGCGCGATGGATTACACAGTTGTTGTTGCTGCAACTGCAAGTGAATCAGCGCCGCTTCAGTTTACGGCGCCTTACGCAGGATGCACCATCGGCGAGCATTTCAGGGACAACGGCAAACACGCGCTTATCATATATGACGACCTTTCAAAGCATGCGGTAGCATACAGACAATTGTCTCTCCTTTTAAGAAGACCGCCTGGAAGAGAGGCATATCCTGGAGATGTATTTTATCTCCACTCAAGGCTTCTTGAAAGGGCTGCTAAATTAAAGGATGAGTTGGGCGGCGGCTCTTTAACAGCGCTCCCCGTCATTGAAACTCAGGCAGGAGATGTGTCGGCATACATCCCAACAAATGTTATTTCCATTACAGACGGACAGATATATCTTGAGACAGACCTTTTTTATGCAGGCGTAAGGCCTGCCATAAATGTCGGCCTTTCTGTCTCCCGTGTCGGCGGCAGCGCGCAGGTCAAGGCAATGAAACAGGTTGCCGGTACGCTCAGACTTGAGCTTGCCCAATATAGAGAGCTTGCAGCATTCGCCCAGTTCGGCAGCGACCTTGATCCTGCAACACAGAGACAGCTTGCAAGAGGTTCAAGGCTTGTTGAGGTATTAAAACAAGGCCAGTATAAACCTCTGCCCGTTGAGAAACAGGTATTAATTATCTTTGCCGCAACCAACGGCTATATAGATGGCTATCCTGCCTCTGCTCTTAAAAAGTATGAAGAAGAGCTTTACGCATTCTTTGACACAAGGCAACCCGAATTGGTTAAGGAACTTAAAGAAAAGAAGGCAATAGACGACGTCATTAAACCAAAGCTAAAAAAGGCTCTGGATGATTTTAAGGGATTGTTTGTAGCAGAAGGGAAATAAAGTGTCAAAGGGTCAGAGAGTCAAAGGGTCAGGGAAAATCTTTTACTTTGACTCTATGACTCTCTGACCCTATCAAAACCATGCCCAGTTTAAGAGACATAAAACGCAGAATAAAAAGCGTAAAGAACACCCAGCAGATTACCAAGGCAATGAAGATGGTCGCCGCTGCAAAACTTAAGCGCGCCCATGATGACATTGTAGCAGCGCGGCCTTATACGCAAAAGATGCTGGATATAATCAACAGCCTTGCCTCAAGGGTAAGACCTGATGCCCATCCTCTCCTTTCAAAGCGAGAAGGCAGCAGGGTTGAGCTTCTTATTCTTACATCTGACAGGGGCTTGTGCGGCGGTTTTAACAGCAATCTCATAAGAACCGCAGAAGGCTTTATAAGAAAGAGCGGCAATAGTTCCAATATAACCCTCAACCTTGTCGGCAAAAAGGGAAAAGACTATTTTAAACGTAGAGATTTAACCATCCGGCAGGAAAGGCCTGTGGGCTCAGGCAGACCAAAATACGCTGCTGCTGCAGAGATTGGAAAAGAGATCGTGGATTCATACATAAAAGAGAGCTTTGACGAAACATATCTCATATACAGTGAATTCAAATCTGCTTTAAGCCAGCAACCCGTATTACAGAGGCTCTTGCCAATTGAACCGCCGGCAGAGGTTGAAGAGACTACAGAATATATTTATGAACCGTCTCAGGAGGCAATCCTTGCTGATATATTACCAAAATATATAGAGATGCAGATCTTCAAGGCGCTTTTAGAAACCTCTGCCAGCGAACACGGCGCCAGGATGGCTGCAATGGATTCTGCAACAAAGAATGCCAAGGAAATGATTGAAGGCCTTACCTTAAGATACAACAGACTGCGTCAGGCAGCTATTACAAAGGAATTGATGGAAATTATCGGCGGAGCAGAGGCGCTGAAAGGATAAAAAATCGTTATCCGTGACCGTTATCCGTGACCGTGTAAAAATATCTTTGTTTTTACGGACACGGTGCACGGACACGGTGCACGGTATTTACGGAGGGTTTTTCAATGGAAAAGAAGAATATCGGCAAGGTAACGCAGGTCATCGGAGCGGTTCTGGATATAGAATTTTCCCCGGGGAATTTACCAGCCATATACAATGCCGTAAAGGTTACAAACTCCAGCATAAACGACCAGCAGTGGAACCTGACTCTGGAGGTTGCGCAGCACCTCGGTGAAAATACGGTGAGGTGTATTGCTATGGATTCAACCGAAGGCCTTGTGAGGGGAATGGAGGCATGGGATACAGGCGACGGCATTTTGGTTCCTGTGGGCAAAGGCGTTCTGGGAAGGATATTGAATGTGATAGGAGAGCCTGTTGACGAGATGGGTCCTGTAAAGGCGGATAAAAAATATCCGATTCACAGGCCTGCGCCTTCATTTGATCAGCAATCAACGACAGCAGAGGTTTTTGAAACAGGCATAAAGGTTATTGACCTTTTAACGCCGTATCTGAAAGGCGGCAAAATCGGGCTCTTCGGCGGCGCGGGCGTTGGGAAGACAGTTCTGATTATGGAACTTATAAATAACGTTGCCATGCAGCACGGCGGATATTCCGTATTCGGCGGCGTGGGCGAAAGAACAAGGGAAGGCAATGACCTCTGGCTTGAGATGAAGGAATCCGGGGTTATTGACAAGACCGCTCTTATCTACGGCCAGATGAACGAGCCTCCCGGGGCAAGGGCAAGGGTTGCATTGACAGCGCTTACAACAGCCGAGTATTTCAGGGACGAGGAAAATCAGGATGTGCTCCTCTTTATAGATAATATATTCAGGTTTGTTCAGGCAAACTCCGAGGTCTCCGCGCTTCTCGGAAGGATACCGTCTGCGGTCGGCTATCAGCCCACGCTTTCAACAGATGTGGGAGAGTTGCAGGAGAGGATTACCTCAACAACAAAAGGGTCTATCACATCGGTTCAGGCAATATATGTGCCTGCCGACGACCTTACAGATCCCGCGCCTGCCACAACATTCGCCCACCTGGACGCGACAACGGTTCTTTCAAGACAGATAGCGGAATTGGGCATCTACCCCGCGGTTGACCCGCTTGATTCCACTTCAAGAATCCTTGACCCGCAGATTATAGGCGAGGAGCATTATGCTGTTGCAAGAAAGGTTCAGCAGGTTTTGCAGAAATATAAAGACCTTCAGGATATCATAGCCATCCTCGGCATGGACGAACTTTCAGAAGATGACAAACTGGCCGTTTCAAGGGCAAGAAAAATCCAGAGATTCCTGAGCCAGCCGTTCTTTGTTGCAGAGGCATTCACAGGTTCGCCCGGGAAATATGTTGGCGTAAAAGACACCATCAAAGGTTTTAAAGAGATTGCCGAAGGCAAGTATGACGACATCCCGGAGCAGGCCTTCTATCTGGTCGGCACAATAGAAGAGGCCATGGAAAAGGCGGAGAAATTAAGGGCAACAGTTTAAAAAAACGTTATCAGTGTCCGTTGTCCGTGACCGGAAAGGTAAAATACTGGTTTAAGATTGTTGATTTATCAACGGACACGAAGCACGGTCACGGTTCACGGTGTTTATTATGGCAGACACATTCTTACTTGAAATAGTTACACCAGGCAGGCTCTTTTTCGCTGAGCAGGTTGATGAGATGACAGCGCCGGGCAGCGAAGGCGAATTTGGCGTACTCGCAGGGCATACCCCTTTTCTCACTTCCTTAAAACCGGGCAGTTGTATCTATAAAAAAGGGACAGATACAAAGCGTATCGTTATAGGCCCGGGCTATGCAGAGGTGGGGCTGGAAAAGGTGACAATCCTTACTGAATCAGTTTCTGAAGAGTAAGTAAAGGAAACTTTCTATTTTTATTTCTTATCTACCGGAATAAGAGTTATCTTTGCCTTTCCATCCTTTACAGCAACCTTATATTCCACGTCCTTACATTTGTAATCTTTTTTTATCTTTTCTGTCTGCTGCATAATAGCCTTCGTAAATTCTTCATAACTCATATCCTTTGATGGGTCATTAGCTGCCCTTCTTGCTTCCCTGTATTGCTGGTAAACAGACTTGAATTTACTCTCGCCGGGTAATTCTTCTTTACGAGGCTCTACACCGATAGGAACTTCCGGCACTCTCGCCCCAACTCCAGCGCCCCGCTCAAAAGTCCCTTCTTCTATTTGTCTTAATATTCTGTTCCAGAACTGCTTATAGGAGGTATATTTGGAGGCAAGGGTAGAATATCTGAATTTTAAGGATGTATTGGTAATGGATTGATTGCTGTATTTGATGATAAGGCGGTCTATCTCATCCCTTAAAAGGGTAGGCTCCCTCTTGAGTATCTTGGTAAAATACTGCTCATAATCTACCTTGAGCTTGTTTATCTTTGCATCAAGTATATCTAAATCTTCTTTCAGCCCCATAGTTTTGCATTTTAGCAAACAGATAAAAAATGTAAAGGGATAAAAGATAGGCAATAGGCGATGGGCAAGAGGCAATGGGTAAAACCCATAAGCTGTGGGTTAAACAGCACATACGCCGCATCTCATACACCTTCCCACATCGCATGGCGGTGTTGTTTGAGCCTTCAATGCCCGCCGGTATTCCTTCCATAGGTATTCCTTTTTTATCCCATTGTCTATAAAATCTGCATTTGGCTCTGTCTCTTTGAGCGCAGCCTTCCAGCCTTTTGCATGTGCAGCAACCAATACCCTGCCCACCCTCCTGTCTCCCACAGACAGAAGCGTCTGAATATAACCTTCCCTTGGAGATAAAGAAGATATTTTTATTCCCTTTTCGCTTCTCAGACCATTTTTAATTATATCCAGTTTGTTTTTTAAAGATTTTATATCCTCATAAGCGCACCACTGAAACGGGGTAAATGGCTTTGGTATAAATGGGTTAATACTCAGTGTAATTAGTCCGCCTTGCATTGCAGACTTTATCCGTAAGGTAAGCTCAGTAATGGCATTTATATCATCAAGGGTCTCTGTTGGAAGGCCTATAATAAAATAGAGTTTTAATTTTTGTATGCCTGATG
>MGRL01000121.1 GCA_001798165.1 Deltaproteobacteria bacterium RIFCSPHIGHO2_02_FULL_43_33 | reverse complement strand
ACGCCCTACGTGCCTTTCCTGCCAATCTAAAAGTGGACAATTCATTTGCTCTAAAAGCGGACAAATCTATTTGTTGACAACAGATAAATGTATATAATGCAAAGTATCTATTTTATTCGTCAGGAATCCCCATTGCCCTTTTGGCAGATGGGGGGAGCAGTTTTTTAACCGCCTCATCCATAACTGCCTCAGTTATCTTGTTATGCCTTTTTTCTTTTGCATAATCCTCAATCGCCTTCTTTGCCATACCCTTGGCAAATGGAGGAACCTTCCCCAATCTTTTCAATGCCTCCTCAGTCCATTCTATAGCAGGAGCGGCATCTGAGGTGGTTTTAATAACTTCATGAGGATTGAAACCCTTTCCGCCAATAAAAACATTGCATGGCGCAAGCCGTAACAGATTTTCTGCATTGCTGCCAATATCAGATTCAGTAACCTGATGAAGACCAAAACGGCCCATAATAAGCAGGGAAGGCCTTTTCATCTGGATGGTTTTCAGTATCTCATTATACGCCTTGCCTGATAAAAGGGTTGTCTTTATCTCCACACCCCTGGCGCTGGCTACCTTTGCTGCCATTTCCAGATGGCCCTCGTACAGTTTTGCCATACCTTTATCAATAATCTCGTCATGCAGTTTTTCTTGCTCCTTGAATTTAAAGACCTTTGCCGCCTCTTCTGACAAGGCATCTGCAATATTCTTAAAAGCCACCTGATGAAAGTACGGGTCAAATGCAGCCACTGCCTCTATCGCGCAGCTAAAAGACTTTTGCAATCCAAGGGCAACCATTAATCCCCAGTAGGCGTATGGGCTTCCATCTATGGCTACAAGGATAGTGCCCTTGATAGGGGTATTATCTTTAACAACAAGGATGTCTTTTCTTGTCTTTCTCACAACCCTCTCGCATACACTGCCTATCAAGCTATTTTCTACAACCCCCATACCAAGATTACCCATGACTACAAGGTCATAATCACCTTCCTCTGTCTCTTTTACTATCTCTGTAAAGTTTTTCCCTTCCCTGTTCTTGCGCTCGCAGACAACACCGGCATCCCGGCATCTTTTCTCAAACCTGTCCAAATAAGAATCTGATATAATCCCAAGGCCTTTTGTTATAAGGCTTGCATGTATATCTCTCTGCCGTTTGAGTATTGTCTCTGATTGATACCGCTCGGGAAGCCCGGATTCCATATCCATAAATCTTGTCTCATGAAGGCGGGCTGCATAGACATGGCAACCTGTAACAGCTGCCTTATATGCCTTTGCAATAGCAATGGCATTCCCCATTCCATAGTCTGAATAAGGCGAGTTATCCAATGCTGTAAGAATTTTCTGAAACATATCTTTTTTCTCTCCCTTGTAGGCTATAGACTATGAGCGCTGGGCTACAAGCTCTGCCTATTGCCTATCACCTATTGCCTGTTCTTATGATACTCCCCTTTCTTAAACCCCTCCCTCACCCTTTCCATCTCAGCAAGTCTTTTCTTAAAATTTTCATCCTTTGGCTTTAGCTTGACAGCCTTTTTCTCGGCATTCACTGCCTTTTCAAAATCACCGCTCATGGCATACGCCTGGGCAACTACATCATAAACCTCAGCGCTGTCTTTCTTTGTCTTTAACACATCTTCCAAAAGTGTCTTTGCATCAGCCACCCTTTTTGTAGCAATATACAGTATGGCAAGTTCAAACTTTTTCTGCCAATCTACCTGTCCCTGTTTCATCTCCTGTTCAAGCGATACAACCCTTTTCTTAAGTTCAATCCTCTGCTTTCCCTTGTTTATCATATCCTCAAGATGGACTGTCTGCGGGCTCATCTTTACTACCTTTTCCCAGATTGAAACAGCCTTTTCAATATCATCCATCCTGTAATATGCCATGCCCAATGATTCGTATGTCTTATAGAAATTGGGGTGAAGTTTTACAACCTCTTCAAGGATTTTAGCAGCATCGGCCACTCTTCCCTTTTGCATATAGGCAACGCCCAGCAGATATATATCCTGCCATCTCAACTTACCTGCCTTATAAAGAGGCTCAAACCTCGCTATATCGTTATCAACCTCTGCAATGTCCTGGTAAACCACAACAGGAGGCGGTTCATTCTGCCTCTTATGCCAGTAATAACCGCCGCTAATAATAGCGCCGATAATTACAATAGCTGCAATAACTATAATTATAATCTTCTTCATAGACCTCCTTAAAAAATCCATGGCAACCCGAAGACTGCCATGTAGTTTATAAAAACGACTTTATGTTAAAATTGGAGAGGATGGCTGCTTAACGTGGCAACGGTTAAAACCATGAGCAGCGCGGCTAAAACGAGTTGCACCTTTTTCATAAAGCACCTCCTTTTGGAATGAAAGTCAAAAGTTCTGTAGATACCGTTTTCGTAAATCTTGCCTTAATCAAATCCCATCTTTTGGAATAATCAGCATCTACTTCAGGTAAAGTCCAAATACAATGGAGATGATCCGGCAGTGAATTACCCCGCCTACTTGCTGGCGGGAGATTCACTTAATAATTCGGCTTATGCTCAAAGTGGTGTGTTGCGGTAATATAGCGGATTGTCCTTGTCTGTGACCGCATCACAACAGAGTGGGTTTCCGCACCACCGCCAAAGAACCTAACTCCCCTCAAAAAATCACCGTCTGTAACGCCTGTTGCTGCAAACATTACATCGCCTTGAGCAAGTTCTTCTATGTGGTAGATTTTATTTATATCCTTTATGCCCATCTTTTTTGCCCGCGCTATTTCATCGTCATTTCTCGGTTTTAGCCTTCCCTGCATATCGCCGCCAACGCACCGCAAGGCCGCAGCTGCAATAACTCCTTCTGGAGCGCCGCCAATGCCCATGAGAACATCAACGCCGCTTTCTTCCTTCGCAGTTGCAATAGCTGCTGAAACATCGCCATCAGGGATAAGCTTTATCCGTGCCCCTGTCCTTCTTACTTCATCTATGAGTTCTTTATGTCGTGGTCTATTGAGGATGATAACGGTAAGGTCTTCAACATTAACCTTTTTACAATCCGCGATATTATGCAGATTTTTAGTTGGTGTTTTATTTAAATCAATTGCCCCTTTTGCCTCTGGACCAACAGCAATCTTTTCCATATAGGTATCAGGCGCGTGCAGAAAATTTCCTTTCTTGGCAATGGCTATAACTGAGAGGGCATTTGGTGCGCCTGTTGCTGTAAGGGTAGTGCCTTCCAGAGGGTCAAGGGCAATATCTATTTTATTAGAGTTGCCATCGCCATAGCCCACCTTTTCTCCAATATAGAGCATTGGCGCCTCATCCCGTTCACCTTCGCCTATTACTACCGTGCCACTCATTTTAATTGAATTCAATGCCTTCCTCATGGCATCTACCGCAGCTTGATCAGCGGCCTTTTCATCGCCCCTGCCCATAAGCCTTGCACTGGATAACGCCGCAGCCTCTGTAACCCTTACAACCTCTATGGCTAAGTTTCTGTCCATAATATGCCCCCCTTATAATATTTCGGATTTTAGATTTCGGAATTGGGATTTCAAATCCAAAATCTCAAATCGCAAATCGCAAATCCAAGCTACCCTTTCCACCTCAATACCGGACTCCTTGCTGCCCTTGCCTCGTCAAGCCTGCTTACTCTTGTAGTATGCGGCGCATTTTTGACAATATCCGGATTATCTTTAGCCTCTTTCGCAATCTTTATCATTGCGCCAATAAATTCGTCAAGCACCTCTTTGGTCTCGGTTTCTGTCGGCTCTATCATGATTGCGCCTGGCACAATAAGAGGGAAATAGATGGTCGGCGGATGAAAGCCATAATCTATCAACCTTTTGGCAATATCCAGCGTATGAACATCACTTTCAGCCTGTAACTTATCCGAGAATACGCTTTCATGCATGCATGTCTGGTCATAGGGGAGGTAATAATGGCCTTTCAGCTTTTCTTTAATATAATTAGCATTCAGAACAGCCATCTCGCTTGCCTTTTTAAGGCCATCAGCCCCCATTGCCCTTATATAACTGTATGCCCTCAGCATAATTGCAAAGTTGCCGTAAAATGCTTTAAGCCTCCCGATGCTCTTTGGTCTGTTATAATCAAGGCTGAATCTTTTGCCTTTTTTTATTATCCTTGGTTTCGGCAGGAAAGGCTCAAGGGATTTTTCCACGCCTACGGGCCCGCTCCCAGGGCCGCCGCCGCCGTGTGGCGTTGAAAAGGTCTTGTGCAGATTGAACTGGATTACATCAACACCCATCTCCCCCAACTTTGCAATGCCCATCAGTGCGTTGAGATTTGCGCCGTCGCAATAAATAAATCCACCCTTCTTATGCACAATGTCAGCGATTTCTTTTATATTCAGTTCAAAAAGGCCGAGGGTGTTGGGATTGGTAAGCATCAGCGCTGCCGTATCTTCATCCATTGCCGCAGCCACCACGTCCGGCGTTATCACCCCGCCATTCTCCTCTTTTATCGACACAACAGAAAAACCGGCAAGATGAGAGCTTGCAGGATTGGTGCCATGGGCAGTATCAGGGATGATTACCTTCTTCCTTGGCTTGCCCTTTTCCTTAAAATATTGCGCTATCATAAGCATACCGCACAACTCCCCGTGCGCGCCAGCAGCGGGCTGAAGCGTTACCGTATCCATGCCGCTTATCTCACACAGAAATCCCTCCAACTCATACATGAGCTGCAATGCGCCCTGACTCAGTTCATCGGATTGATACGGATGAGCCTTGGAAAATCCCGCAAGCCGTGCCGTGTCTTCATTTATCTTTGGATTGTATTTCATGGTGCATGAGCCGAGCGGATAAAAACCGGAATCAACGCCGAAGTTCCACTGGGAAAGCCGCGTCCAATGACGGACAGTATCTACCTCAGACACCTCCGGAAATCCCTTGATGTCATCCCGTAAAAATTCCTTTGAGATAACATCCGGCGGATTAGTTTCAGGACAATCCGGTTTCGGTATTGATACACCCTTTCTCTTTGCAGAACTTTTTTCAAATATGAGAGGTTCGCTCATTGTAGTTTTATCCTTTATATGATTTCTGTAGGGTGGGCGCAGCCAACACTACTTACTTATCTTACTCATCTTCTGTTTGAGGGACGGAAGGTCGGTTTTTATGGTTTTCCATACGATGTAAAAACTCACGCCAAAATATTCGTGTATTAACTTATCTCTCATTCCGCTGGCGCCTTTCCAATCAATATCAGGATAATGGTCTTTTTATCTCTGTCGGAATGTTTTTGACTGCCTCGCCGATGATTTCCAAATTTCTTAAAACAGTATCCTGCGTCCGTTCGTCCTTTAAAAAAAATTCTTCATAGCTCATGTTGCCGGTAAACCGGTCTATTTTCCCTATCGCTTCCAGAATATCCGATATGAACAGCCTGACATCTCTCGGCGCATCAGGCATAAACGACTTCTCTCAGTATGACGGGCTTTATAACAGGCTTCAGGATATCCTCGGTGACCAGTTCAACCGTGGCCCCAAGCCTTTTTGACAGATGTTCCTCAATTGCAATAAACTTGAAGAAACCGATAGGTCTTTCAAATTGAACGAGGAGGTCAATGTCGCTATCCGGTCTCCCTTGATTCCGCGAATACGAAACCAAACAGGCCTATCTTGCTGATGCCATATTTTTCCCCCAGAAAAGGAAGTTCGCTGTTAAGAATCTTCAAAATTTCATCTTTTGTCATAGCATATCCTTATTTTTTCTATTCCGTTATATACACTATGGAGAAAGGTAGTCTGCAAAAGCAGGAGTCCAGTGTCTTTGTTTATTGCCAACCTATTTTTAGGGTGCCGGATTACCACTTATATATCTTATTCTGTTATCTTCCCCAACCCCTCCACCAACTCATCCATCTGCTCTTTGGTATTCATCTCTGTTGCGCAGAGCAGAATGTGTTTTGAAAGTTCAGGATAGAATCTTTTTAACGGCAATCCTGCAATCACGCCTTTTTTTAAGAGTGCCTTTAAAACTGCATCAGGTTCTTTTTCTATTTCTATCACAAATTCATTGAATGTCGCCGCGGTGAATGCGGGTTTTATGCCTTTGATGTTTTTCAGCTGTCCTTTCAGATAGTGCGACTTGGAAAGATTAAGCCTTGCCAGTTCCATTAAGCCGTTTTTCCCAAGGGCGGTAAGATAAATAGCCGCTGCCAAAGCGCAAAGCCCTTCATTTGTGCAGATGTTTGATGTGGCCTTTTCTCTGCGGATGTGCTGCTCCCGCGTAGCCATGGTGAGGACATAACCGCGCTTATTATTTTTATCAACCGTTTCGCCCACCAGCCTCCCCGGCATCTGCCGGAGATATTTTTCAAGGGTTGCAAAAAAGCCGAGATATGGTCCGCCGAAGTTCAGGCCGTTGCCGAATGCCTGACCTTCGCCGATTACTATATCTGCGCCGAGTTCCGCCGGTGGTTTCAGAAGGCCGAGAGATATAGGCTCGGTTATGGCAACAATCAGGATGCTGTTATTTTTATGAACAACTTCAGAAATGGTTTTGATGTCTTCAATTGAGCCGAAGAAATTGGGCTGTTGAATCACAACACAGGAGGTATCTTTATCCAGCAATTTTTCTATTGCGTCAGGCAATGTCCTGCCTGTCTCTGTGCAGTAGAGAATCTCTTTTATATTATTATTGTCTTTGGAAAGATATGTTTTAACTACCTCGCTATATTCAGGATGAAGTGCGGAAGATAGCATAACCTTTGCTCTATTATTAATTCTCCTTGCCATCAAAACTGCCTCGGCAGTTGCGGATGCGCCGTCATACATAGATGCGTTAGCAACCTCCATGCCGGTAAGCTGGCAGATGAGGGTCTGGTATTCAAATATGGCCTGCAATGTGCCCTGGCTTATCTCAGGTTGATAAGGGGTATAGGCCGTATAAAACTCTGAGCGGGATATGAGATGATTTACAATACTCGGGGTATAGTGATTGTATGCGCCTGCTCCAAGAAAGGAAACATACTCTTCTATAGTAGCATTCTTTTTGCTGAGGGTTGTCAGCTCTTGAATTAGTTCCTGTTCAGAAAGCGGTGAGGGTAGATTTAATGGTTTTTTTACCCTCAGGGTGTCTGGAATAGGTTTAAAAAGATCTTCTACAGATGCCGAGCCGATGACCTTCAGCATTTCATGGATGTCTTTTTCAGTATGGGGGATGTAGGACATGACAATTTGAGATTTACGAATTACGAATTACGATTTAAAATCCAAAAGAACTATAAATCTCAAATCGTAAATCTAAAATCGTAAATCTACTTCTCCTCTTCCACATACTTTTTGTATTCATCTGCTGTAAGCAGTTCCTTAATTTCAGCCGGGCTGCTCATTTCTACTTTCAGCATCCATGCGTCGCCGTAAGGGTCGTCATTGATAACCTCCGGGTTGTCTACCAAGGCATCATTTATTTCTGCCACAGTCCCACTGATTGGAGAATAAAGGTCAGATACTGCCTTGACTGACTCAACAACGCCAAATGTTTCATCCTTAGTAACATTTGCCCCATCTTGCGGAAGCTCTAAGTAGACAACATCCCCAAGCGAGTCCTGGGCATAATCGGTAACTCCGACGGTCGCAATGTTTCCTTCTACCCGTACCCATTCATGCTCCTTGGTATATTTTACATCTTTTGGAAATTCCATAACTTCTTTTCCTCTCCTTTCTTAATTTAGTTTACTGCTGTTTGAACTGTTTTTTTTGTATAAAATGGGATTTTTGTAACACGTGCAGCGATGCGCCTGTTCCTTACCTCAATATTTAATTCTGCTCCCATGGATGCGAGAACTGTTTCTATATAACCCATCCCAATGGCCTTACCCAGAGATGGAGACATGGTTCCGCTTGTTACCTCTCCAACCATTCTGTCTTTTACAAAGATTTTATAGCCGCTTCGGGGTATGCCCGATTCAGTCATCTCAATGCCAATAAGTTTTCTCTGTATGCCCTGTATAGCCTGTTTTTCTAACGCATCTCTGCCAACAAAATGATGCTTATCCAAGTTTATAAATCTATGCAGGCCTGCCTCAAGGGGGGTTGTTTTTTCATTAAGTTCATTTCCATACAGAGGGAAGCCCATCTCTAATCTTAAAGTGTCTCTTGCCCCAAGCCCAATCGGTTTTATGCCAAATCTATTGCCTGCCTCCATGAGTCCCTGCCAGACCTTAACCGTTGCATCCCATGGCATATAAATTTCAAAACCGTCTTCACCTGTATAGCCTGTCCTTGAAATAATTGCATCTACGCCGGCAACATTTCCATGAAGGAAATGATAATACCTTATTAAAGATAAATCAAGATTGCAAGTATTTTGTAGAATTTCTTCGGACAGAGGCCCTTGAATGGCAAGCTGGCCAAAACGGCTGCTCATATCCTTTACATCAGATAGTTTCCCGGCATTCTCCTTTATCCAGTTAAAGTCTTTTTCCGTATTTGATGCATTGACGCAAAACATATACCGTGTGTCACTGAATTTATAGAGCGTAACATCATCAACTACACCGCCATTGGGATAACATAAAAAGGTATACTGAACCTGGCCGTCCTTAAGTTTAGAAGCATCATTAGTTGTTATAATTTGCACTGCTTCCAAGGCCTTTGTGCCGGATACCTCTATTTCACCCATATGGCTTACATCAAAGAGGCCCACACCCTTTCTGACAGCAAGATGCTCCTCTATTACGCCTGTATATTGCACAGGCATTTCCCACCCTGCGAATGGAACTAACCGCGCATTGAGTTCTTTATGGATTTGATGCAATGGTGTAATTTTAATTTTTTTATTTTCAGACATATTTTTATATTATTTTGAAGACGGTGGCAATTATGACAAGTAGAAAAAGGTTTGTCAATAAAATATAGGCTATGGTTAATAGGCGATAGGCTATGGGTATTTCCTATCGCCTCTCGCCCAATGCCTATAGCCTATAGTTACCACCACCCTTTTCTCTTAAAGAGATAGAGCATGATAAAGGCAATAATTCCCATTATTCCCATTGTAGTTAAAAAGCCGTGCGGCGATTTCAGGAGAGGCATGTTATCAAAGTTCATTCCAAAGATTCCGGTAATAAGTGTTAAAGGCATAATGATAGTCGCAATGATGGTTAAGACCTTCATAACCTCGTTGAGCCGATTGGAAACAACAGAGAGATACGCATCCATTGCGCTGCTCATGGTATCGCGATACGATTCTATAAGCTCAGATATCATAAATAAATGGTCATATACATCTTTAAAATGCAGACTGCACTCAAAGCATATCTGCTTATGCTCACCACTGGCAATATTGCGCAGTATTTCCCTTTGGGGATGGATAATGCGTCGGAGATAGAGAATATCTTTTTTGAGGGTAAAAAGTTTATTAAGGGCTTTTTGGTTTGCCTTTTCAAAAATTTCCTTTTCAAGCTCGTCTACTTTTTCTCCAATGTCGTCAATGATAGGCAGGTAGTTGTCAACCAGCGTATCTATAATCTTATGCATCAGAAATTCAGGGTCAGTCTGTATGAGAGAGCAGTTCTTTTTACACCTCTCCATAACAGACTCTATGCTTCTGAAATGGCCTTTGTGAAATGTGACGAGATAATTCTTTCCAAGAAATATATCTAAATCATGGGTTTCAAGCTCATCCTTTTTTAAAGCCTCTGCATTGATGCCGTGGATTACTATATAGAGATATTCGCCGTAGTCATCTATCTTTGGATTAGGCACAGTTGCCAGGCAATCCTCTACAGCGAGTGGATGGAATTTAAACACATCGGCAAGTATTTTGGCCTCATTATCTGTCGGGTCATAGAGGTCTACCCATGTGAGGCTGTCTTTGCCTGAAAGTAGTTCAGAAAGCCTTTCAACAGCAGGCTCTTTAAATTCACCGGTCTTTGTGCAGGATATGATGCGGAGCATAATTCAAAACGCTTATATCATAATAATTGATTTATTGCTATAATTGCTGATTCCTATTGGATAGGAGTTTTACAGGTTTTTATTTTATGGCCTGCAGATACTGTAAAAACCTTTCCCTTATATCTTTTAAAGCAAATGCCTGGATATGCCCTATGCCTTCTATCTGCCAAAACTCTTTTGGTTCTAATGCCGCCTCGTAAAGGATTGAACCGTGGTGGATTGGGACAATAATATCTTGCTCGCCATGCATGATTAAGATAGGCAAAGGGGAGATATTTTTAATCCATTTCACAGGGCTGTAATAATCATTGATTAAAAAGGATAAGGGGTATTGGAGCGGCCAGGTTAATATAAACTGGCTGAGCTTTTCTCTGGCAATTCCTCTATAGCTTGAAAAGGCGCTGTCAATAATAACGGCCTTTATTTGGTTTTTATATGGGGAAGCAGCTACGGTATAGACGGCAATAGCGCCGCCTAAACTTTGCCCTAATATAAAGATTCGCTCTTTGTTAATATCCGGCAATTTCAGAACTGTTTCTAAAGCAGCACGGCTATCCCTATGGACTCCGTCCAGAGAAGGGCGCCCTTCAGACCTTCCATAACCTCTATAGTCAAAGGTAAAGATGTCATAACCTTCAGAGGCAAGCCATAGCACACTATTTACATGAGTGCTTATGTTCTCGGCATTTCCGTGCAGCTGAACGATAATTCCCTGACTCTTACCTTTTGCCTTGATATGCCATCCGTGCAGTTTCACAGCATCGGATGTTATAAAAAATATATCTTCGTAAGAAACCTGCTTTAGATATGGATTGTCTATGAGTTCTTTTTGGGGGTAAAAGAATACGGAGGAGCAGCCATAAAAGACAGTGAAAAGTGATAAGTGAAGAGTCAAGAGTAAAAACAATCTGGTTTTTTTAACTCCTGACTCCTGACCCCCGCTTAAAGCCTGCGGGGGCAGGCCACTGACTTCTGATTTCTTCATCCTCTCTTTTGCGTTCATAAGCCTGCCGCGCTAAAAATAATAATTCCAATTCAGTTTTATCTCCGTCTGTTCGTTGTTAAAAATCTCTTGCCACGAGAGATACAAATTAAGGCTGCTACTCTGATTGAGTGTAAAGGTTTGGACAGCAGAGGCCTTGTTTTCATGAAACCATTCTCGTATCCCGTAAAATAAGGTTTCTGCAGAAAGGTTAATCTTCCAATAATCTGTTATCTTCTTAATTGCGCCAATCTGTATCCCGGCGCCTGCTGCATAATCTTCTTTGAATTCGCCGCCTATATTGAGGTCTCCCTCGGCCAATATGTACCATAACCCTATTATCCCGTTTTTATAGGCAAGACCAAACCCAGGATTTAATTGATATATCAAATGTTCTTCTTTGTCCTGAAACATTTTCTGTGTGAGACCTGTTTTTACCTTCCATGAAAGCGGGTTGAAAAAATTGCTCTTTGGAGAGAGGGAAACAATATCAACCAGGTCAAAATCCTCAAGCTTTATCCGGCCGTCGGTATAATACCGTATTGCCGTATCAGCAAATATAATCTGAGAGCCTTCTACAAACCCCTGATCCGGGTCAATAAGGCTGTGATAGGCAGGTCTGAACCTAATCTCCTGAAAGAGAACATCATCTGTTATACCGGCGCCTAAGCTAAATCTGCTGGAAAGATGACCTTCTTCAGGAGGTGCTGGCGCAGTGATAGTATAGTAGCCTTCTTCAGACTTACCCAGTTTGCTGCGCTCCCTTAAGATAGATAAAAAAAGCTTTAAATATTCATCTTGGGTCAGCTCTGCATTATTGTATCTGTATTGCACAGCCTCTACAGCTAAATCAAGTATCATTATTTTTTCTTCATTGTTATGAGTTGGTATAGAATCGGAATTTATTTTTTGGTCTGCTATTTTGAGCGCTGTCTTTTGAGAATCTTCACCAAGCAAGGAAGCAATATGTCTGATTTTAGTCGCCTTAGCAGGCCTGAACTCAATATTTTCTACTATGCCGCTATCCTTCACTGTTCTTATAGTATCCACAGGTATAACCCACGGCATTGCCATATCTGTTAAGTGCAGAGACGGCCTTGCAGCCTCTAACAGGAATAATAAATTATACGAGCAGTTTTCATCAAAGAAGTAATAATAGGAATATATATCCTTAAGCTCCCAGAGATGCTTAAACATCCTGTCAACTTCTTTTTCAGTGAGATTAAGATTATACTCCCACATATCACGTTGTTCAGTGTCGTTATATTCCTTGACCCGTTCATAATAAGGGAATACTTTGAAATAGCCTTTATAGAAACCGAAGATGCCCCTAAATGCGTAAAGAAATCCTATATCATCTTCTACGTATGCAGCATAGTTTGCAGCGTAGGATAACAGTTTGCTCTCATGTGAGCTGTCAATCCTTATTAAGGTGTGGCCGAACATAGAGGCAGGGTTATTCATATAGGAGGCTGGAAAGACCAAGACTACAGACTTTGGTTGGATAATCTCAGCAATTTTATTGTATTCTTTGCAGGTTATATTTGAAAATAATAATTCATTAAAGCTTATTTCCGTTTTCAGCCATTCGTATCGTGCAATGAATCTGCATTTAGGGTGCTCATCACCTTTTTTATCGCTTTGAAACAGCGCTATTATGGTAGCCTCAAGTTCTGCCTTGGGATTTGTTTTACCCTCAGGCGATAAAAAAAATTGAGAGTCGTCTATCAAACTCTCAAAGCCTGTTGTTGCAGGCTTGTAATGGAGAAGAACCTGCCAGTATCTATCTGCAGAGAGTCTTTTTTCTTCTGCCTTTTTTAGGAGTTCATTGAGATGTGAATTGTCTTCAGATATTGCAGACGCAGGGATGCAAAAGGCACAGATGAACCCCGTTAGAAGCCCGCTTATTAAGAACCCTTTTATCTCCATCATGAATTTTGCTCTGATAGAAAAAGCTTCTTGCAGAGCATCATAACTTCGCATACCTGCTTTGTTCTGACGCTCTGCATGAGGCTCTATTTATGACGCTCTGAATAACAAGGTAAAAATAAAAAGGGATATGGACATCTTAAAGAGTCCATATCCCTTTACAAGTGAGGCTGTCAAGAAGAGATTACTCCCGTAAAATAGCGATTAAAAACCTCGCTATTTTACAAACCTGCGATTTGCCTGCCATACTTCGTTATTGGCGCATTTTTGCTCCTCACCGTATCGGTGAACATACGGCTCGTCGCAAAAATGGCCTCTGCCTCGTCTGGCAGGCAACTTGCAGGTTTCCCCAAAAATCAAAGTCTATTTTTGGGTACCCCATGCTTACATGATTACAGTTATTATATTATCAACTACATGCGCCGCATCAACATTTTCAGAGGTAAAAATGTTTGAGAAATTGGACTGTAATTTGGCATATACCGCGGTTCTGCTGTCTTTAGCAATCCCCATGAGTTCAGCCAAAGTTGTAAGAGACTCGCCTTGCCCCATAGCAATATCCTTTGCCAGATTGTCCATATTAGCTACAACAAATTCCTTTAATATTCCATTATCAGCTACCTTGGACGGGGCTTTACATTCAGAGGTGCCTGTGGTGATGCCAAAGGTCTGATTGCCGGAGATTCCATTTAAGAAAGTTACCACAAGATTTCCAATCAGTGTGTCAGCGAATGCTGCCTTGCCTAATGCCGCTGTACCGAGACCACAGCCTGTGTTCTGACGGAACTCACCTGCTGCGAAAGCTGAACCTGCAAACATCATACTGGCAACAACAATTCCAACTAATACTTTCTTCATACTTACCTCCTTTGGGTTTTTTTTACCCTGCTCAGCAGAGTAAAGACTAAAGCCTTGAATTACAGCTTGCAACTTGAACCTGTATATTTTGGCAGCCTCACCTCCTCTTTGAGCATCTTGGGGTTATTTAGCATATTGAGTATATATTTGCAAACAATTTTTTCAGTGTGTCTTCCCTTAGAGAGATAAAGGGGACATGCTAAGGCCTGATGTTTCAGGAAGAGCAAACATGATATTCATATTTTGCACTGCCTGACCCGATGCGCCTTTGACAAGATTGTCAATGGCTGTAATTATAATTAAGCGGTTAGTCCGCTCATCTATCTTTAAGCCTATGTCGCAAAAATTAGAACCCTTTACCTGCGATATATTTGGGAAAACCCCTTCAGGCATAATGCGGATAAAGAATTCGTCACTGTAATATTTTTTGTATACGTTGACAACTTTTTCATAAGACGCACCTTTACTGTTTAAATGCGCATATATCGTGCTTAATATACCCCTGGTTACAGGCAAAAGGTGCGGTGTGAATGTTACCGTGATAGTTTTTCCGGCAAGCAAACTGATTTCCTGCTCTATCTCAGGTGTGTGGCGATGCTCGCCCACCTTGTATGCCTTGAACCCTTCATTCACTTCTACAAATGAAGTGTCCAGTAATGCCGCCCTTCCAGCGCCTGATACGCCGCTCTTTGAGTCTATCACTATTGTTTCAATATCTATAATGCCTGCATCTATCGCAGGTGTAAGGCCGAGGATAGCCCCTGTTGGATAACATCCTGGATTTGCAACCAAATCTGCATTCTTTATCTTGCCTCTGTGAAGCTCTGGCAGGCCATATACAGCCTTTTTTAACCAATCTTTGGCTATATGTTTTCCATACCATGCCTCGTATGTTTTTGCGTTCTTCAGCCGAAAATCTGCGCTCAGGTCTATAACCTTCTTTCCATTTTTTAATAGTGACGGCACTATCTCCATGGAGGTATGATGGGGAAGACATGAGAATATGAGGTCTGCCTTTGAGAGTGCATTATGATTGGCAGGATCTTCAAATTTTAGCCTTGAGAATCCGCTTAAGCTTGGAAACACATCTTCAAGTGTTCTCCCTTTATATTGCCGTGATGTCACGGCAATAACCTCTGCCCTGGTGTGGTTTTCTAAAATGCGCAGGAGTTCTAATCCTGTATAACCGCTTCCGCCGACTATTGCTGTCTTAATCATAGTTTATCCTTTATGTGGAAAATAAAAAAGGGAAGGCCAGATGACCTTCCCTTTCGGTAATCAATATCAAATTGAATATTATCTCTTTGAGAACTGGAAGCGCTTTCTTGCACCTTTCTGTCCGTACTTTTTCCTTTCTTTCATTCTCGGGTCTCTGGTAATAAAGCCTGCCTTCTTAAGGGTCAGCCTCATATCAGGATTGACCTCTAAAAGCGCCCTGGTAATACCATGTCTTATTGCGCCTGCCTGGCCTGCGCTGCCGCCGCCATAGACATTTGCATAGATATCAAATTGATTCAAACTCTTTGTTGCCTCAAGAGGCTGCTTGACAATCATTATAAGGGTTTCACTGCCAAAGTAATCATCCATTGGTTTATCATTTATTGTTACTTGGCCGCTGCCTTTTATCAGCCGAACCCGTGCTACGGATGTCTTTCTTCTGCCTACTGCCTGGTAAGTTGTTACTGCCATAATAAATTACGCTCCTTCTTTAGATTGCGAGTTTTTCCGGCCTTTGTGCCTGGTGTGGATGGGTTGCACCTGTATAGACCTTCAACTTCTTTATCATATCTCTGCCAAGGCTGCCCTTTGGAAGCATACCCCATACTGCATGATGTATTACATCTTCCGGTTTTCTGGCCAAACGTTTTTCCAATGCCTCTGCCTTCAACCCGCCTGGATACATACTATGATGATAGTATATTTTGTCAGTAAGTTTTTTGCCTGTTACAGCTATCTTTTCAGCATTTACCACCACTACAAAGTCTCCTGAATCCATAAACGGCGTATAGCTTGGTTTATGTTTTCCCCTTAACACAGTAGCTATGCGCGTAGCCATCCTGCCAAGGATTTTATCCTGTGCATCCACAATATGCCACTTGGCCTTATCGTGTTGTTTTACAAATTCAGTTTTCATAATAATTACCCCTAATTTTCTTAAGCAAAATTTTGAATAGTCTAATTTAATGAATTTTATGCTTATTGTCAAGACTTTTTTGGGATTTTTTGGGATATTTTTTGGGATACCCTAAAATAGACTTTGTTTTTTGGGGGGGCATTGATTAAACGGAGCCAGTTCTGTATCTTATCTAAAGGGGTCTATTGATAAATAATGCGAGGGATTAAAATAAAACAGCCCCCCGATGACAATCGGGGGGCTGTTTAAAAAACACTTTGCAGCTAAAACCTACTTCTGCAGATCGCCTTGCAGGAACTTCACAAGCGAGTCGGCATCAGCATCTGCCATTGGGTTCTTTGGCATCTCAATTGGGAATTCTTTATACTTCTTTGCTGCCCCGGCACGACCTTCCAAGAAAGTCTTTTTTACATCTGCCGCAGTTCCCTTAACAAATGCATTGCCCTTAAGAGCCGGCGCCATACCTTTCATACCTTCACCAGCCTTACCATGGCATGCTGCACACTTTGCCTTAAAGGTTTCTGCACCATCTGTTGCTAAAGCAGTCCCGGCAAATGCAAGGCTTACTACCAATGCTACCAACCATATGATGTTGCGCATTTTCTTCCTCCTTTCTTTAAAGTTTATTGCTTACAATCAATTCAGAGATTAAACAAAAAATTACTTCTTGTCAAGGATTTTTTAAACCCTAAACCCTTTACAAAAGATGCTGCGCAGTATTATTTTTGAGCCTTTATCTTATACTGGGATGGGTTTTGATTGGAAATCCCCTGTATTGTGAAGCCTGTTGTCTCTATCAATCCCTTTGTATCATCTTTTGCAAGCCTTTCCGCAAACGGAGGGCCTTTGTCCTCGACAATCTTTTCCCATTCCAACAGTAGAAGGCTGCCGTCTCGCTTCAGAAGCCTTTTAATCTCCTTTAAGAATATAGGTTTGTCTTCAGCTTCATGAAGCGCAAAGACAAGCAGGGCAAAATCTACGGCGCTGTCTTCTATAGGAATGAGGCTCTCCTTTGATTTGATAATCTTTAAATTCTTTGGCGGCCTTCTTTCTTTTAACTTGTTCAACATCTCATCATGGATATCAATTGCATATACGATACCGGTCATACCAACGATATCAGCAGCAGGTATGCTGAAGAATCCAGGGCCGCATCCAATATCCGCAAGGCTCATCCCTTTTTTGAGGCCGTTTTCAATAAGGAATTGAGCTGGGTTCAATTCATTCATCCTGTCATTGCCAATGAGAAGTCCAATATTCTCAGGGTTGAATTTATGAGGCATTAAAATCCTCCGAGCCTTAAGAGTACAGCAAAAACCACTATAGCAAGGGCTATAAAAAGATTAGACCTGCCCAACCATTTGGCAAAAGCGCTGTAAGCAGGCGAGGTTCTTGCCTTTGGGCCGAAGAAAAAGTCATGGGAAAGGCTGGTCAGCACAATCAGAATGACCAACGCGCTTTTAACGGCCAATGCCTTTCCATATGGTGTTGAATGAAAGACAGGGTCAATAAGGCTCTTTAAAGGGACGCCCATTAAATGCAGATTTAAAGGCCCTGTGATAGCGAGTATACCTATGGCAACCCACCCCCAGAACCTGAAGCCCTTGCCGACAAACTGATATATGCGTGACTTTTCCTTAACATCCTGTATGGTTTTTAAAAACGGCGCAACCACAAGGGTTAAAAACAGCATCCCGCCTATCCAGAATATGGCAGAAACAATATGGAGAAATAAGGAAAGTTGTAACATATCGTTATTATAGTGCCAGAGTCTCAAAGTGTCAAAGGGTCAGAATAAAAGCTTTGCTCTATGACTCTTTGACGCTGCTTTTCAATCTTAAAAAGCCTGTGCCTTCTTAACCACCTCAGACCTCTCCGCCTCTGATAAAAACTCATCAGACTCAGGATAAAGGATATGCTCTTCCTTCATATTATGGTCTGTCAAAATATTCACAAGCGCATTGGTGGTATTCGGTATCTGAGCAGAATCTTTTGAATCTGTTGCTGAGAGTATTTTATCCAAGAGCTCCTGTATCTCTTTATGCTCCATGCGCATAACAGCTGTAGGTCCGCCTTCATGCATGCCTGTCTTCTGCTCAAACACTGGAAAAAGGATATCTTCTTCAGCCCGTATATGCCTTTTAAGCCCAATCCTGAATTCTCTAAAATCTTTAGATGCCTTATCCCAGTTTTTGTCCTTAACATCTTCGAGAAACTTATTAAAGATATTATCAAGCCTCTTGTGATCTGTCTGCAGATATTCAGTAACCGTCCTTTTGGAGTCGTTTACCTCTCTTTTCGCAATAGCTACCCTCCAAACCTGAGGCCCTGTTTCCAGAGGCCACCAGTTAAACTCGCCGTGATGTTCCGCCTGAAACTGATACAGTAAAGGCTTTGGCTCATGGTCGTTTATCAGAACAAAGGATTCTCCAGGCTTAAGCTCCTTAAATGTCCCAAATATCTTTGAATGCCTATCCTTTGGCACCATCTCTCTTACATCCAGTATCTTTTCCATATTATTACTTGTATTGCCTCCTTATATGTGATTTTTGCTATATTGTGCAGCAATACAATGCAAATGGATATGACAAAAATCAAATTCTGATAATTTCTTGCCTTACATCATCAAACCTTTTTTAATCTTTATGAAAAAAAACGCGGATATCATCAAGGCCGCTGAGACGCCAAAAGCAATATCTGCGCCAAAACTATTCATGATTACCGGACCAAGAAACGGCGCGGTTGCGCCACGAATCCCGCCCAAAACAGTGTGTACCGCCATATATCTTGGAGTCTCTTTTTGAGATGCCATCCTCGTTATCACAACATAGCCTATAAGCTCAATTGCTGCAAATACAAAACCGGCAACCCCTTGCGCAACAGATAGAAACCATAAATTATAGGTAAAAATATAAATGAACGGCAGGCCGCTTGCAACAAAAAATAACAATGCCAATAGGCTTTTCAGAGGATGTTTATCTACAAAGCGCCCCCAAAAGAAAAAACCCGCAAGCCACGTTCCTGAAAATATGGTTCCAAAGATGCCTGCAACAAAATTAGGAATATGCGCCTTGTCAACCTGTATCAGAGGAAACAGCGGGAGAACAAGCAAAAGACCGAATTCAAAGACAGAATAAATCAGTAAAAATGTGCGGAAAGGCTTATTTTGAAAAGGGGCGGTGATATGCGAAAATGCCGCAAAGTTTTCGCGCTGTTTTACTTCTCGCCTTATTTTTATATTGCCAAACTCAAGGGCAGATAATACGCCGAATAGCGCGGCAACAGGAAATATATAATGATAATTTTCAGTGCTGCCTTCTAAAATCCACCCTGCAACCGTTGAGCTTAGAATCCAGAAACAGGCCGTCCCTATCCTGATATAACTCATAAGCCTTCCCCTTTCTCTATCAGGGTAATTGGTCTTCATCACAGATGCATAGGAAGGGAATGGTATTGCGGTGATTATCATATACACGAATATAATCATCGTGTAATTAAATGCGTTTGTAACAAAAAACATGCTGATTAGCACAGCCCTGCCTATGACATTCGGCCAAACCACATACCAGACCCTGCCTCTGCCAAAGACATCCTCTGTCCAGAGAAGCGCAAAGGTATTTGCAATATATGGCGCTGCCATGAGCAAGGCAATCTGAAACTCAGTTGCGCCAATCTTTCTGCCGACAATGGCAATGAACGGCAGTAACGCACCGCCGAATATACCGAACAGGATTGCGGCCTTCATATCGTAATAAAATGTGTGTCTGACAAATATAGGGAGTTTCTTGAGCATAAGGATTATTATAGTAGCACAACTAACACAACCATTGTAACACCTTCACCAATATGTTAGATTTTTACTGTCTGTTGCCCAAACCC
>MGRL01000120.1 GCA_001798165.1 Deltaproteobacteria bacterium RIFCSPHIGHO2_02_FULL_43_33 | reverse complement strand
AGCAATATGAATTTGGAAGAGGTTTTAAATGTTATGCTGAAAACCGTTAAGGAGAGGATTTCCATTGGAAATACTTGTTGCTAAAAATGCGGGCTTTTGTTTTGGGGTTAAGAGGGCGATAAATATGGCCCAGGATTGCGCTAAAGAGGCTACTGGCAATATTTACACACTTGGTCCTATCATACACAATCCTCAGGTTGTTAAAGAGTTGGAGGAGTCGGGCATATCCAAAGTAGATAAAGTTGAAGAAATAAATAATGGGACTATTATAGTGCGCTCTCACGGAGTTACATCCGATGAAATGAAACTCATACAGGAGAAGGGACTTGAGATCATTGATGCAACATGTCCTTTTGTTAAAAAGGCCCATGAGTATGTGGAGCTATTAACGAGAGAAGGGTATTCCGTGATTGTAGTGGGGGAAAAGGAGCACCCTGAGGTCAAAGGTATTTTAAGCTATGGCAGAAAGGACATTATTGCCGCCGCTTCTGTAGAAGATTTAAAGGATATGCCGAGAAGGAAAAAGATAGGCATAGTGGCGCAGACAACCCAATCCATAGAGAACCTTCAGGCGGTAGTCGCCCACTGCCTCAAAAAGGCGTCAGAGCTTAAGATATTTAATACCATATGTAATGCAACATCTGTGAGGCAGCAGGAATCGATAGAGCTTGCAAAACAGGTGGACTGCATGATTGTGGTTGGCGGCAGGAACAGCGCCAATACCAACCGTCTGACAGAGATTTGCAGAAAGATTCAGCCTAAAACCTATCATATAGAGGTGCCGGAAGAATTGAATCAAATACAGTTTAACGGCGCAAAAAATGTAGGCATAACAGCAGGCGCATCTACGCCAAACTGGATAATAGAAAAGGTGATAGAGGCATTAAAAGACAGAGGATAAGGGATTAGGGGCTTAAAGCAATTTTCTGATTCTGATTTCCGCTCTATATCGGGCCTAATATTTTGATTATATTAGGCCTTTTTATTGTCTGCTGGTTTTATTCCGTTAGAAGCCCATCCTTATGTTAGCTTTGCTAATAGATTCATATCTAAAAATTAATTTTCTAATATGATTCACGAGTTATATAGCCAATTTTATCTTGACAAATATAGTAAAGTATTATACAAGAGTAAAAGACTCAACTTTTCTTTAAGAGCTTGTTGAAAAACTCAACAATCTCTGATTACACAGATAAAAGATTAGATTTCACAGATTAAAACTCATTGAAATATCTGTGTAATCATTTTTTATAATCTGTGTAATCAAGGCTGTTGATGTCTTTCTCAACAGCCCTTAATGCAAGCCGGAGAGATAGTTAATATGAATAGACATGTTATTTCTGAGTTACCGCAAATCAGATGGGACTTGAGTTCGCCAAAGCAGTCTATTGTCGATATGGTGGGCAATACGCCCCTTATTAAGATAAATAGGATTACAAAAGACCTTCCGGAATCTGTGGAGGTTTATGCAAAGCTTGAGAGTTATAACCCTGGCGGCTCTGTAAAGGACAGGGCAGCTAAAAGGATGATAGAGGATGCAGAAAAGGCAGGCAGGCTTACGAAAGATAAGATAATCCTTGATTCAACATCAGGCAATACCGGCATAGCCTATGCATGGATTGGGGCTGTAAAGGGTTATGGTGTTGAGTTGGTTGTTCCACAAAATGTGAGTGAAGAAAGGAAGAAGATACTCAAGGCATTTGGAGCGAAGGTTATATTTTCAAACCCTCTGGAAGGATCTGATGGGGCTATACGGCTTGCATGGAAGCTTTATGTGGATAACCCTGATAAATACTGTAAGCTTGACCAATATAATAACCCTTCAAATCCCCTGGCGCATTATGATACAACAGGCCCTGAACTCATAGAGCAGACGGGCGGCAAAATAACCCATTTTGTGGCAAGTATTGGGACGAGCGGCACGATTATGGGCACTGGCAGGAGGTTGAAGGAATTTAACTCTATTATACAGGTGATAGCAGTTGAGCCTGCAACGCCCCTGCACGGACTGGAAGGTTTAAAACATATGGCTACATCAATTGTTCCGGGTATATACCACGAGGAAAAACTGGATGGCAAGGTGCCTGCGCCTACCGAGGAATCATATGATATGGCTAAGAGGCTTGCAATTGAAGAGGGGTTATTTGTTGGACAGTCATCAGGCGCTGCAATGTGGGGAGCGATCGAGGTTGCAAAGAAATTAAAGGCAGGGGTTGTGGTAGCTCTATTCCCTGATGGCGGAGACAGATATCTATCTACAAGGTTGTGGGATTGATAGTGATACCGTGAACCGTGACCGTTGACCGTGAAAAACAGGTTTTCAAAAAACTTTTTGTTTTTACGGACACGAATAACGGACACGGAGGACGGTTTTATGCTCTATTTTTCTAAAAAGATTTATGAAGAAATGATTAGCCATGCGAAGGAGATATATCCTCATGAGGTTTGCGGAGCATTGGTAGGAGAGCTGCAATCTAAATTTAAAGGTCGGGAACAAGAGATATCAAAAAATGTTCTAAAAATTTATAGAATGGAAAATATCAATAAAGATAGGGCGCATGACAGGTATGAAATAAACCCCAAAGAATTATTAAAGATTGAGAAAGAGGCATCTGCTGATGGCCTGCAGGTGATTGGTTTCTATCATTCCCACCCGGATCACCCTGACAGGCCGTCTGGTTTTGACAGGGAAAGGGGATGGCCTTCTTATGCGTATATCATTATTTCCGTCCGGAATGGGAAAGATATTTCTGTCAAATCATGGACATTTGATGAAGAAACAGAACCATTTAGAGAGGAGGAGATGAGAATTATAAATTAGGAATTACGAATTAGGAATTAAATTACAAAAGATTCCTGTTCTAAAATTCGTAATTCATAATTCGTAATTCTTAATTGATTTTTATGAATTTCACAGAAGAACAGATAGAGCGATATTCAAGGCATATAATACTTCCGGAGGTTGGAGGAAAAGGGCAGGCCAAACTGCTTAAGTCAAAGGTCTTTGTGCTTGGCGCAGGCGGGCTTGGCTCACCGATACTATTGTATCTTGCCGCCGCCGGCGTCGGCACAATTGGCATAGCTGACGGTGATTGCGTTGATTTGAGCAATTTGCAGAGGCAGATAATCCATGACACAAACAGGATCGGCACCCACAAGGCTGTATCTGCAAAGCAGTCAATTGAGGCACTTAACCCGGATGTTAAAGTGGTAATATATAAAGAAAGGCTTAATGCAGACAATATAAGGGAAATAATAAGAGGTTATGATATTGTGATGGACGGAAGCGATAATTTTCCCACAAGATATTTGATGAACGATGCGGCATTTTTTGAAAAGAAAACCTTAATATCCGGCAGTATGTTTAGATTTGATGGACAGGTTACAATATTCAAGCCTCATGCAGGGCAGCCTTGCTATAGATGCCTTTATCCAGAACCGCCGCCCAAGGGCCTTGTGCCAAGCTGTCAGGAGGCAGGCGTTCTTGGAGCATTGGCAGGCGTGATTGGAGTTATACAAGCAGTGGAAACAGTAAAAGAACTCTTGAAGATTGGCAATACCCTTGCGGGTAATCTTTTAATTTTTGATGCCTTAGGTATGAACTTTAGAAAAGTGAAGGTGAGGAAAGACCCTGAGTGCGCCCTCTGCAGTGACAAGGCCACGATAAAAGAGCTTATTACCTATGAAGAGGCGTGTGAAATTCAAGCGGCGAAGTGCGAGGCGTAAGAAGACAGGCAAGGGGCTATAGGCAAGAGGCAATAGGTAAAACAAAAGGCAGAAAAATATTTTCCTATAGCCCATAGCCCATAGCCTATTCTGATTTCTATGAAAAAATCTAATCCATACCTCAACAACCCCGGTTACTTAAAGATAGACCTCATTCTCAAGGGTTTAAGGGTTGATGGCAAGGTTTTAAAAAAGGCAAATCTGGATAAATGCCGTGATGTTGCAAATATTATATGTGGATTGGATATTATCCTGCCTCATAATACATGGGCAACTGTTCCTTATGCCGAGGACTTTGTAAATGATTCTCCCTATGAGCTTGTAGAAAAAAGTGGGATTTTTTTTATAACCGACGGTCATAAATCAGTTAAGGTTTCAGTTGTTAAAACACCTAAGTTTTACAGACTTAAGACAACTTCAGGGATTCAGCTATCTAAAATAGGCCTTGTCCATGGCGGATACGTTGCGATAACGCCTGCAACCCAGTGTGATTTTTTTAATAAGGATATAGAATGCAGGTACTGTGCAGGAAATCTTGATATTAAAAAAGGAAAGGGGACAGTTTATACAGTTGAAGAGGTATTGGAAACTGTTGAGGCTGCATATAAGGAAGGTAAGGCAGAGGTAGTATATCTATCTATGGGCTTTTCAGAAACTGCGGATGGCGGCGTGGAATTCTTAAAGCCTTATATTAAGGCAATCAAGAAGCATTTTAACACCCTTGTTGCCGTAGAAGCGCTTCCGCCAAGAGATAATAAATGGATAGATGAGACGTATGCAGTAGGGGCTGACTCGATTTTGTATAATCTGGAAATATTTGATCCGAAGTTATTTGAAGAGATATGCCCCGGAAGAGCGGCTCTTATAGGCAGAGAAAGATACCTTAATGCCCTGCGGTATGCTGCAACTATATTTCCGAATGGAACTGTTGCGTCGCATCTGATTGTCGGACTTGAACCAATGGAGTCAACAGTAGCAGGTATAGATTTTTTGGCTAATATGGGAGTTGTGCCAATACTCCCCGTGTATCGTCCTTCATCAAGCGCAAAACTATTGCAATATGCAATACCATCTACAGCGACCATTGCGCCGATATACGGTTATCTTTACAGGGCAGTTATTGCAAATAAAGTAAATACAAACTGGTTTAGAGATATAAGTGTGGTAACAACGCCATTAGAAGGAAGATTTTTTGTTGGTGACGAGGCCAGGATGAAAACATTTATACAGAATTTTTATAAATCCAGATTAGGACTGAAGGCAGCATGGAGTCTTGCAACCTTGCGTAGGAAGTTGAAGGTTAAGGTAGGGGAACCATCAGACCATTCTGAGCGGTAAGGATGGGGATATGAGGGTAGAGATAGATAGACGCCCCATCTGGCTTATTATTATATTAAGAAGTTTCAGGCCGGCATTCTTTTTGGCAATTGGACTGCTCTTCTTTTATCTTATAAACCTTCCTACACCAGACGGATTAACAATCCAGGGGCAAAGGGCGATTGCGCTTTTTGCAGTGTGCCTTATCCTATGGGTTACCGAGGCGCTGCCCCTTGCAATAACAAGTCTTATGGCGATTGTGTTGGTTGCTCTTTTGGATGTGTTGGATAAAAAGACAACCTATGCCCTTTTTGGAAATGAGGCTGTATTTTTTATCCTGGGCGCATTTATCCTTTCCGGCGCCGTAATGCACTCAGGTTTGTCAAACCGTATAGCGCTGGCGATCATGAACAGATTCGGCGGCACCCCGAGGGGACTGCTTGCCTCAATATTTTTTCTTGCTGCGATTCTATCGTTTTTTATGTCAGAGCATGCCGTTGCTGCCATGCTATTTCCCATTGTGATAGAGATTGCGCGAGGCTTAAATCTAAAACCGGGCAAGTCAAATTATGCAAAATCATTGTTCCTTGCCCTTGCATGGGGCTGTATAATCGGCGGTGTTGCAACATTTCTGGGAGGGGCAAGGGTTCCTCTCACGGTTGGGATGTTGAAAGAGGCAACAGGCATAACCATTGGTTTTTTTGAATATACAAGCATAGTATTTCCAACTGTGACGCTCTTGCTTTTTATCGGTTATTTCGGACTTACAAGATTTTTTCCTCAGGATATTGAAGATATGCATCTTGCAAAGGGGGTGTTTGAGAGCAAGCTTAAGGAGCTTGGGAAAATAAGTTATGTTGAATATGCCGTTGGAACCTTAATGGCTATAACAATATTTTTCTGGATTTTCTTCGGCAAGACAATCGGTATTGCCGGCATAGCAATTGTTTCGGTTGTTGCGCTCTTTATCTTGAAACTTGTCCGATGGAAGGATATAGAGGAATATGTCAACTGGGGTGTTATACTTATGTATGGCGGCGCTATAACACTGGGCGCATCAATGGAAAAGTCAGGCGCAGCGGCATGGATGGCAAATGTTGTAATCGGCGATTGGGCTAATAATCCTTTGCTGGTGATAGCAATACTTTCTCTTTTAACCATACTCTTGACTGAAGGAATGAGCAATGCTGCGGTAATAGCGGTGCTGCTCCCTGTTGGCATAGGCATGGCGTCCAGGTTTAACCTTGACCCCAAAACCATTGCGTATGCCATAGCTGTGCCGGCGGGGTTAGCCTTTTGTTTTCCCATGTCAACGCCTGCGAATGCAATAGCAGTCTCATCGGGCTACATAACTACAAGGGATATGGCAAAGGCCGGCATTGCAATGATGATAATCGCATGGCTGGTCTTTAATCTGACGGCGAGATTTTACTGGCCGATGATTGGGATAAAGATTTAAATAGAGAGGGGAATAGCCGTTTGAGGTTTGAGGTGGGAGGGATGAGGCAAATGCCTCCAACCTCCAGCCTCTATCCTCTATCCTCTATCCTTATTATGAAAAACATACTTCTCATACTCTCAACTTCAAGAACCTCGCAGCGCGCCATTGAGCATGCAGTTGGTCTGGCAAAGAAGGAAAAGGCCAAGCTTGTTGTCCTCTATATCATTGAGACTGAACTTACCAATGAGGTGTTTGATAAGTTTACGGATATAGGTTTTATCGGCGATAAGCCTTCAACTCAGCTTACCGAGGCCATCATGAAAGAATACCGTCAGCGCGGCTATGAAGAGATGGGAAAGGTTCAGATAATGGCAATGGAAGAGAATGTTGATTTTGATGCTGTCACAACGCAGGGTGATTTTGTTGAAAAGTCCCTTGAGGTGATTGAAAGGTATAAGATTGATGTGGCTGTTGCGATAAAAAGAAAGCGGTCGGTATTTTTAAAGTATTTTTCAAAGTCTATGGTTGATGAGCTCGCAGCACGGGCATCATGCAAGGTAGAGGTGTTTGAGGAATAAAAGACCGTGAACCGTGACCGTGTTTCGTGTCCGTAAAAGATTTTTCACGGTTCACGGTCACGGACAACGGTTTTATAGGAGTAAAAGCATGACAACAAAGATATGGAGCGAGGAAGAACTTAAGGAGGCAAGCAGCGGGTTGGAGGGTAAAGACCCTGAGGATGCCATCAGGTGGGCTGTAGAAAACTTCTACCCTGATTTAGCCCTGGCCTGTAGCTTTGGCGCAGAGGATGTATGTTTGGTGGATATGCAGACAAAGATAAATCCCAGAGTTAAGATATTCTACCTCGATACAGATCTCCTCTTCAAGGAGACATACGATATCAGGGACAGACTCACCAAAAAATACGGCATATCACCGATACAATATCGCCCGGCCATGACACTGGAAGAACAGGCAAAGGCACATGGAGATAAGTTGTGGGCTACCAACCCTGACCTTTGCTGCAAGATAAGAAAGATAGATCCCCTCTTGGAGGCATTAAAGGGGTTAAGGTGCTGGATCACCGGTATAAGGAGGGAGCAGGCCCCAACCAGGGCCAATGCTCCGGTAGTGGAGTGGGATAAAAAGTTTAATCTTGTAAAGGTGAACCCCTTGGCAATGTGGACCATCAATGATGTATGGAATTATATCCATAAACATGATGTGCCTTACAATATCCTTCATGATAGAAACTATCCCAGTATCGGATGTGCACCGTGCACTAAACCTGTTAAATCAGGTGAGGATCCACGGGCAGGCAGGTGGGCAGGGTTTCAGAAGAAAGAGTGCGGGTTGCATAAATAAAAAATGATTACGCGGATTTCAAGAACAGATTACACAGATTCAAACAAAATGTTTCTAATCGGGGTAATCGTTTCTAAAAATCAGTGTAATCAATCTTAATATGACTTCTTATAATCTCACACACTTAAAACAGCTTGAGGCGGAATCAATCCATATCATCCGCGAGGTGGCTGCGGAATTTGATAATCCTGTCATGCTCTACTCAATAGGCAAAGACTCTTCCGTGCTCGTTCACCTGGCGCGCAAGGCATTCTATCCTGCATCGTTGCCTTTTCCCCTCCTTCATGTTGATACAACATGGAAGTTCAGGGATATGATTGCCTTCCGGGACAGTTTTTGCAAGAAACACAATCTTAAGCTTATCGTTCATATCAACAAGGAGGGGATTGAAAAGGATATAAATCCCTTTGACTATGGCTCAAACATCTATACGAATGTTATGAAGACAGAGTCCCTTCGTCAGGCGCTTGATGCAGGCGGATATGACGCGGCCTTTGGCGGGGCAAGGCGGGACGAGGAGAAATCAAGGGCCAAGGAGCGGATATATTCGTTTCGCGACAAAAAGCACCAATGGGACCCCAAGAATCAGCGTCCTGAGCTTTGGAGCATCTATAACGGAAAGATCAAGAAGGGCGAATCCATCCGCGTCTTCCCTCTGTCCAACTGGACTGAGCTTGATGTATGGCAGTATGTTTATCAGGAGCATATAGATATTGTCCCGCTTTACTTTGCCAAAGAGAGGCCGGTGGTAAAACGAAACGGCAACCTCATCATGGTGGATGATGAACGTTTCAGGCTTCTGCCCGGAGAAAAACCTGAGATGAAGATAGTCCGTTTTCGCACACTCGGCTGCTATCCCCTTTCCGGGGCAATAGAATCTACTGCTGCGTCCTTGCCTGAAATTATACAGGAGATGCTCCTTACAAGGCAGTCTGAAAGACAGGGGAGAGTGATAGACTACGACGAGGCGGCCTCTATGGAGAAAAAGAAAAGAGAAGGTTATTTTTAATGGTAAACGAACAGGAACTTATACAGAAGGATATATTGGCATATCTGAAACGGCAGGAAGGCAAAGAGCTTCTGAGGCTTCTTACCTGCGGCTCTGTAGACGACGGAAAAAGCACGCTCATAGGCCGTCTGCTTCACGACACAAGGCTCATTTATGAAGACCAGCTCGCCGCCATAAGAAGGGAAAGCGCAAAACGCGGCGCTAATGATGAACTTGATTTGTCTCTCCTTGTTGACGGCCTTGCCGCAGAGCGGGAACAGGGGATTACAATAGATGTCGCATACCGCTACTTTTCCACAGACAAGCGAAAGTTCATTATCGCCGATACGCCCGGCCACGAACAGTATACCCGCAACATGGCTACAGGCGCATCCACATGCGACCTTGCTGTTATTCTGGTTGATGTGCGGTATGGAATCCTCCCGCAGACCAAACGGCATAGTTTTATATGCTCCCTGCTCGGCATAAAGCACATCGTTGTGGCAATCAATAAAATGGATCTGGCGGGTTATGACGAAGAGGTCTTCAATAAGATTTGCGGCGACTATAAATCCTTTTCAGCCCGGCTTGAAATAGATGACATTCACTTTATCCCCATATCCGCGCTCAAGGGGGATAATGTTGTCGAGACGAGCCAAAACATGCCGTGGTTCAAATCAGGGCCTCTCCTGAATTATCTTGAGACAATACATATAAGCTCTGACCGCAATCTTATTGACCTGCGCTTGCCTGTCCAGTATGTCATCCGTCCTAACCTGAATTTTCGCGGTTTTGCAGGCGCTATGGCATCAGGCATCCTGCGCCCCGGAGAAGAAGTGGTTGTCCTTCCTGGCGGACAGAAGAGCCATGTTAAAGACATAGTCGCGTTTGACGGAAACCTTGAAGAGGCCTTCCCGCCGCTTGCGGTAACCATCACCCTTGAAGACGAGATAGACGTAAGCCGCGGGGACATGCTCGTCAGACCGGATAACACCGCCAGGGTCGCAAGAGACTTTGAGGCGATGATTGTATGGATGACGGAGCAGCCCATGGTTCCCGGTAATAAATATTTGTTCAAGCACACCACAAACATGGTAGGAGGGACGATCTCCAGCCTGCGCTACAGGGTAAACACCAACACCATTGAGAGCGAAGAATGGAAAGAGCTGAAGATGAACGAGGTGGGGCGCTGCCATGTCTCCCTGGAACGTACCATACCTTTTGACGCATACAAAAAAAACCGCGCAACCGGCGCCTTTATCATTATAGACCGGCTCACCTTCAATACGGTCGGCGCAGGCATGATTATTGACCGCGAGACAGCAGGCGAACAGGCCGGAAATTTATGGGAGGTTACAGTATCTGACGAACTCCTTCAGCGCCAAACAAGCCGTGTAACCGAGGCAGAACGTTCAGAGCGATATAATCACAAGCCGGTAACGATTCTGCTCACAGGGCTGATTGCTACAGGAAAGACAACAATAGCTTACGCACTGGAGAGGCGGCTATTTGATAACGGCCGGGCCGTTACAGTCCTTGACGGTGCGGACATGCGCTTAGGGATGAGCAAAGACCTCGGTTGGACGGCAAACGAGAGGTCGGAAAATATGCGCCGCGCTGCTGAAATCGCCAGACTCATAAACAATGCAGGCCTAACCTGCATCTGCTCCTTTGTTGCGCCAAGCAAAGACGTCCGCGAAAAGGCCCGTAAGCTGGTAGGAGAAGAACGGTTTATTGAGGTCTATCTTACTGCATCAGAAGAAGTCCGCCGGAAGAGGGATACCAAGGGGGTTTACAAAAAGGCAGATAAGGGAGAACTGAAAGAGTTTCCGGGAATATCCGCACCATACGATGTTCCAAAGTCGCCTGAACTTATCCTGCAAACCGATAAGCTGACGGTTGATGAGTGCGTTGACAGGATTATGCGCCTTCTCCTTCTGGAAAGTAAAAGATAAACGGCCAAGTCTAAAAGTTTTTGCTTATAGGTTTTTAGACTGTTAGACTGTTCTACTATGAGAACTACCTTTATCTATTCTGAAGAATTTGCCAAATATACCTACGGCTCAGGCCACCCTATGAGGCCGATTAGGCTTAAGCTTGCCTATGAGCTTATAAAGGCATACGGCTTATTAGACCTTCCAAATACTCAACTCATAAAATCAAGAAAGGCAACAGAAAAAGAGGTTCTCTTATTTCACACAAAAGAGTATATTGAAACGCTTAAAAAGGCAGATTCAGGAGAAATACCGAATGATGCAGTGAGGTATGGCCTTGGTTTTGGTGATAACCCTGTTTTTAAAGGCGTATATGAATGGTCGCTCTATTCAGCAGGGGCGTCTATCCAGACTGCTGAATTAGTTTCGTCTGGGAAAGCAGATATTGCATTTAATATCTGCGGCGGCCTTCATCATGCAATGCCGGACAAGGCATCTGGTTTTTGTTATCTTAACGATGCTGCCATTGCAATCAAGTATTTGCTCACTTTGGGTAAACGGGTTGCTTATGTGGATATAGACGCCCACCATGGTGACGGTGTACAGGCGGCATTTTACGATACAGATAAGGTATTAAAGATTTCTTTGCATGAGGACGGAAATTATCTCTTCCCTGGAACAGGATTCTTAGATGAGACAGGGAGAGGTAAGGGTAAAGGATATTCTGTTAACCTGCCTTTGCCGCCTGAGACCGATGACGAGATTTTTGTAAAGGGTTTTGAAGAGGTTGTGCCACTGTTCATCGAAAGATTCAAGCCCGACATCCTTGTTACACAGCTTGGCGTAGATACATTCAGGACCGACCCCATAACCCATCTCAATCTGACAACCAATGGTTTTGAAACAATAATTATGGGCTTCAAGAAATTAGGGCTTCCCTGGGTTGCCCTGGGCGGAGGCGGATATAATTTAAGCAATGTTGCACGTGCATGGACATTGGGATGGGCTATTATGAATGATAAGATTATCAATGATGAGCTGCCCTCTTCCTATCGTGAATCAGTAGTCGAATTTGGATTAAAGGAAACATCATTAAGGGATAAGCCCTTCACTATCACTGGAAGTGAAAAGGAACACATGATAAAGGAAGTAGAGTCTACAATAGAGAGATTGAAGAAAGATGTTTTGTCGAGTTCACCAATACGGTGAGGGGAAAAAATTGTCCGATAACAAAGTATGGCAGGCATCCGCCTAAGGCGGACGCCAGTTTGTAAAATAGCGAGGTTTCAATCGCTATTTTACAGTGTCAGACTTTTCTGTTAGCTAAAAATCAAAACCGCACTGTTTAAAAATCAAAACCGCACTCAAAAATAGACGGTTTTGAGTTCAGCGCTTTTGACCTTCTGAGCGCCAACCAATTTGCCTTTATACCAAAACCGTATCTCGGTCAGCTCTGTCTTCTCATCCGGAACCATCCGTAATTCTACCTTTTCATGAGGATTAACCCCGGGAATCTTAAGTTCTATTCCCTCAAAAGAAACTCTCCTGTATGCATTCGTAGTCCTTTCCTCTTTGATACAAAATATATCCTTTGTTGACTCATAGGGATAAGGCGCCTTGAACGGTCTAAACAAGGCTTTTCCTTCTTGTATTGCCCTCTCAAACCTTATTATTGGTATTTCCTTTGTAGTAGAATGAACCTGCTTTTCATTATACCGTTTTACTTCACAAGAAAGTATCTCTCGGACTTCTTCAATCTTCCGTATGTTTTCTCTGGCGCATGTCCTTACTATCCTATCCTGCAGCCACCTATAAGGTCTTTCTATCTTTCCTTTCGCCCCCGATAGATTCAATCGGGGGTTATTACCTCATGGTCGTGTATCTTCTTTTCAGGTTTTGGGATATAAAAACCCTTTTTTTCGCCCTGTCTATTATGGTGGGGAGAGAGACTTCCTGTTGGTATTTCTTCTCTATTTGATCCTTTATAAAGCTGTAGTTGTAGAAGCTAACAGGCATAGCCCTATCTTCAATCAATGCCTTGTCCAGCTTTAATTCTTTGAAAATGTTTTCTTCAATAGATGCGCTAATCCTCCTATGCTCGTTACTCCGCTTGTATTCAATGCTGAATCCCTCACCTTGTTCTTTATATCTTTTAACCCATTCAAAAAACTGTCTCCGCTTGAGGCCAAGCAAATCCATTCCTTGCTTTGCATTCAGTTCCTTTTTTAGATACCTCTCCAAAATCATTCTTACCTGCGCATCTATCAGCCGTTTGTGAATTTGCTCCGTCATTTTTCTTGCCCCTCCCTTTTTGGAATTAAAATCATAATTCCAGATTACCACAGAGAAGCGCGGTTTTGATTCTTAAATCCCTCAAAAACAGTGCGGTTTTGATTCTTAAATAACAAACTTCATAAAAAACTGTTGTCAACAAATAGATTTGTCCGCTTTTAGAGCAAATGAATTGTCCACTTTTAGATTGGCAGGAAAGGCACGTAGGGCGTAGCCCGAAGTG
>MGRL01000119.1 GCA_001798165.1 Deltaproteobacteria bacterium RIFCSPHIGHO2_02_FULL_43_33 | reverse complement strand
GCTACGCCCTACGTGCCTTTCCTGCCAATCTAAAAGTGGACAATTCATTTGCTCTAAAAGCGGACAAATCTATTTGTTGACAACATTCTATAGCATATCCTACGGGCATTTGATAATAATGTTTTCCTCTAAATCCCTCGCTTTTTGTAATTATGACACAGTCTGTTGTGGGAGGGGAAAGAAGGTAATTACCCTCTCCTCCGCCATGGCGGACGGAAGGGGAAAATGCCCTGATGTTGCATCAGGGTGAGGTGGTTCAATAAAAATTTGACTGAGGGTTGTTTTTCTGGAATAATCCTTCCTGTAATGGCAAAAGAATATAAATTTCTCATAAACGGCGAGTGGCGGCAGTCATCAAAAAGAGAGGATGTAAAAAATCCTTACAACAATGAGACAATTGCCCAACTTTATTTTGCAGAAGAGGCTGACATAGAGGATGCTGTTAAGTCCTCTCAAAAGGCATTTGATATAACAAAAAAACTTCCAGCATATAAGAGGGCAGAAATTTTAAAAAATATTATTAAAGGACTTGAGCAGAGAAAAGAAGAGCTTGCAAAAACAATCACGATTGAGGCAGGAAAGCCTATAACAGATTCAAGGGCAGAAGTTTCACGGGCAATCAATACATTCCAGATTGCATCAGAGGAGTCAAAGAGAATTGAGGGAGAAGTCATTCCCCTTGACCTCATGCAAGGCTCTGAGAATAGGTTTGGCATTGTCCGGCGATTTCCAATAGGCCCTATCCTTGGAATAACGCCGTTTAATTTCCCATTAAATCTTGTTAGCCACAAGGTTGCGCCTGCAATTGCATCAGGGAATACAATCATATTAAAACCTGCGCCAAAAACCCCTGTTACAGCCCTGCTTCTCGGCGAGATTGCGAGCGAGGCTGGCTTGCCTGCCGGCGCGCTTAACGTCATTCCATGTTCAAACCCTCTTGCAGAAAAGTTGGCCGCCGATGAAAGGATAAAGAAGCTTTCTTTTACAGGAAGCGCAGCTGTTGGGTTAAAGCTTAAGGCAATGGCAGGCATGAAGAAGATAACGCTTGAACTTGGAGGCAATGCAGGCGTGATCATCCATTCTGACGCTGACATTGATTTTGCAGCAAAGAGATGCACAGTAGGCGCTTTTTCCTTTGCTGGGCAGATATGCATATCTGTGCAAAGAATATACGTGCAAAAAAATAATTATGATGAATTTCTCTATAAGTTTCTGGCTAATGTCAAAAATTTAAAAGCTGGAGACCCGATGGATGAGTCAACTAATATCGGCCCAATGATTGAACAAGGCGCAAGTCAGCGGACAGAAGAACGACTGCAAGAGGCTGCCAAGGACGGGGCGAAGATTTTAACTGGCGGTAAAAGGAATGGAAATTTTTTTGAGCCAACTGTATTAACAAATACAAAACCTTCCATGAAGGTATGCGGGGAAGAGGTGTTTGCGCCGCTTGTTACCGTTGAAAAATATGACAAATTTGAAGACGCTGTTTCAATGGTAAATAATTCCATCTACGGGCTTCAGGCAGGCATATTTACAAATGATATTAAAAATGTCTTCCATGCATATAATGAGCTTGAAGTCGGCGGCGTTATTGTAAACGACATTCCTACCTATCGCACAGACCACATGCCCTACGGCGGGGTTAAGATGAGCGGCTTTGGCAGAGAAGGTGTGCGGTATGCCATAGAGGAAATGACAGAATTAAAGTTTCTGGCATTAAATCTGGCGGAATAGGCACAAAATTTCAAAATTTTTCAAAATTTTTCTTGCCATTTATAAAAATGTGAGTTAGTATACTGTATACAGAGGCAAAAAGATAAGCGATTCAGGATGACGGATTCAAAATCCACGCCCCGCAATCTAAAATCTTAACACCTCGCCAGTAAACGTTGCTCCAAATATATCTGCTTATCTTATAATGAAAGGAGGTATTTAAAGTGGCATTAACGATAACTCAGGATTGTGTTGCCTGCGGAGTGTGTCTCCCGGAGTGCCCTACCAGCGCTATCAGTGAAGGGGATGTATATGTTATAGACCCTGCAAAATGTGTAGAGTGTAAAGGTTATTATGATTCACCAAAATGCGCTGAAGTTTGCCCTGTTGATGCATGTGTACAGGCGTAAAATTTTAAAGGTTAGAGGTTGGAGGAAAGGGGTTGGAGGGAGTTACCTCAAACCTCAATCCTCTAACCATCTTTATTGAGGTTTATAGATGAAGGATTTTACCGTATTTTGGGGCTGTACAATTCAAACCCGTTTCCCGTTTCTTGAAAAGTCGACGAGAATGGTGCTGGATGGGTTTAATCTGCCTTACAGGGACATTGACGGTTTTACCTGCTGCCCTGAAAAGTCTCTTGTAAATAACATTGACCACGGCCTTTGGGTTCTGACAGCTGCAAGAAATGTTGCTCTTCTCGATAAGGCAGGTGTTGACCTTGTAAGCCCATGCACAGGGTGCGTGTCGAATCTTGCAACCGTAAACTCAGAACTCCACTTAGATAATAAAGAGAAGAATAAGGTAAATTCCATATTGAATGAAATTGGGCTTGAGTTTAAAGGCAAAAATAAACTACGCCATCTTGTGCCTTTTTTCCATGACGAGGTTGGCATCCCTGCCATAAAGAATAAACTCATAAAACCGTTTAATGGAATGAGGATTGCGATACATTACGGTTGTCACATGATTAGGCCAAGTCACGCATTAAAAAATGACGACCCGCTTGACCCAAAGAAGTTTGATAATCTTATAAGGGCAATGGGCGCTGAAAGTGTTCAATATATGACAAAGCTTCTCTGCTGCGGCCAGGGCCTTGACAGGGTTGACCAGCATGAGAATGCCCTGCACTTTGCAAGGCTTAAACTTAAAGAACTCAAGGCATTAAAAGTTGATGCCATGGCGCTCTGCTGTCCATCCTGTTATCTGCAATTTGACAACAATCAATTTCTGATGGAAAAAGAAGGGGAAAAATTCGGCATCCCGATTTTATATTTTACAGAGCTTTTAGGTATGGCAATGGGATACAGGCCGGAGGATTTAGGGCTTGACTCCCACAGGATAGAGGCAACGGATTTTCTTGAAAAATGGCAAAGGCTTAACGGAGAACTTGCTAAGACAACCGAATTAAATAGACAACTGGAGGAAGGTTTTGGAATCGCTCAACCTTAAATTATTAGAGGTGTGTTCCAAGTGCGGCGCCTGTTATCATATCTGCCCGTCCTGCCTCAATCTTGATGAAGGCTATGACCCAAGAGCTGTTATAAAGGATATACTGGCCGGGCAATATGAAAAATGGCTGAGCCACAAGTCAATTTGGCAGTGCCTTGAATGCCATCACTGCCTTGAGATATGCTTCCAGCACTATGGCTTTGAAAATGCAATGGCTGCTATGAGAACCCTGGCATCAAAAAAAGGACTTGCAACGACGCAGGTAAAAAGGGGCTGGGACATGTTCATAAAGACAAGCAAGCTGGGCGAACCTGCAGCGCCTGCGAGGAAAAAATTGGGTTTGCCAGAGGCTGCAAAGAGCGGGGCAGAGGATTTTAAGAAGATTTTGAAGATATATCAGGAGAGGAAGGTATGAGCCATAATTTTCAAAAAGATATTTCTGGCTGCGGTCTGATAGGTATTATCAATAAAGACGGCAAAAGAATCAGCGGAGGCTTTATTTGCAAATCCCTGTGTCTTATGAATGACAGGGGAAACGGGCTTGGCGCAGGCTATGCTGCATACGGCATATATCCTGAATATAAGGACTTCTACGCATTTCATATTATGTATGATGAATTAGGGGCAAAAACAGATACAGAAGAATATCTCAAAAAAAATTACCAGATAGAGAAAAAAGAGCCCATACCAACCGCGCCTGTAGAGGGCATTGCAATACATCCGATTCTCTGGCGATATTTTGTAAAGCCATTGCCTGAAAAGGCTGAGAGAGAGACAGCGTGGCTTCCGGATGACGATTTTGTGGTCCGAACCGTTATGAAAATCAATTCCGAGATAGACGGCGCCTATGTATTTTCAAGCGGCAAAAACATGGGTGCATTCAAGGGCGTTGGCATGCCAAGCGAGATTGCGCGGTTTTTCAGACTTGAAGAATATGAGGGATATATCTGGACAGGCCATACGAGATTTCCAACAAATACGCCAGGCTGGTGGGGAGGCGCGCACCCATTTACCCTTCTGGACTGGTCTATTGTTCATAATGGCGAGATATCATCTTATGGAATAAACAAGAGATACCTTGAAATGTATGGCTACAAACTTACTCTTCTGACAGATACAGAGGTTGTTACATATCTATTTGACCTTATGGTTAGGAAGCATGGTCTTGATGCCTCTACGGCATGTACAGCCCTTGCAGCGCCTTTCTGGAAAAATATTGATGATATGCCTGAGGATGAAAAGGCTGCAATGACCGCACTCCGTATGGTATATGGCAGCGCCCTGATGAATGGTCCGTTTTCAATCCTTTTTGGACATAGCAAGGGGTTGGTTGGATTTAATGATAGGATTAAATTAAGGCCCCTTGTGGCCGCAACAAAAGGCAAGACTGTTTATATGGCAAGCGAAGAATCTGCCATAAGAGAAATTTGCTCAAGCCCTGACAAGGTGTGGGCTCCGAGGGCTGGGGAGCCTGTGATTGTTGAGTTAGAAACAGGCAAGGGGCAATAGGCAATGGGCGATAGGAAATAACCTATTGCCTATAGCCCATGACCCATAGCCTGTTTTTTTGGAGGTTTAAATGTTTAGAAGTCTGGCAGTGCCAGAGTTTCTGGCTAAGATAGATCAGGTAAAATGTATAAGGTGCAAGCGCTGCATCCAGAATTGCGGCTGGAGCGTTTATTCATGGGGTGGAGATAAGGTTCTCATTGACACATTTAAATGTGTCAAGTGTCTGAGATGTTATCACTATTGCCCTGAAGAGGCCATAACCATAGAGGACAACCCGGTAAAATACAGAAGTAATGCGAACTGGGGTTTCTATCAAATCAGAAATATAAAAAAGCAGGCTGAGACCGGCGGAATCCCGCTTACAGGCATGGGGAGCGATATGCCGTATCCTGTGCTCTTTGACAATCTTTTGATAGACGCATGTCAGGTTACAAATCCGTCCATTGATCCCTTAAGAGAGCCGATGGAGCTTCGGACCTATCTCGGCAAAAAGCCGGCAAAACTTGAGTTTGAAAAAGTCGCTGGCGGCAAGCCCAAGCTCAAGACAAAGATGCCTCCCCAGATTAAACTGGAGATGCCTTTTATATTTGCGCCAATGAGCTATGGCTCCATAAGCCTCAATGCACAGAAGACGCTTGCAATTGCTGCAAAGGAGCTTGGGATTGTCATGAACACAGGCGAGGGCGGACTGCATGAAGACATTTACCCATACCGCAGCAATATAATCGTTCAGGTTGCGTCAGGAAGGTTCGGAGTAAATCCTGATTATTTGAATGCAGGCGTTGCTGTTGAAATAAAGATCGGCCAGGGCGCAAAGCCTGGCATAGGCGGACATCTGCCTGGGGAAAAAATACCGTTGGATATTGCAAAGACAAGGATGATACCTGTTGGCACGGATGCAATCTCTCCTGCGCCTCAGCATGATATTTATTCTATAGAGGATTTAAGACAGCTTATATTTGCAATCAAAGAGGCGACGAATTATACGAAACCGGTTTCCGTAAAGATCGCTGCAGTTCACAATGTGGCGGCGATAGCGTCCGGCATCGTGCGTGCAGGCGCGGATATTGTCTATATTGATGGGTTCAGGGGCGGCACAGGCGCTGCGCCGGTTATTATCCGCGATCACCTCGGCATACCCATTGAATATGCGCTTGCAGCAGTGGATGAAAGATTGAGGCAGGAGGGTATAAGAAACGAGGCCTCCATCATTGCTGCCGGTGGCATCAGGAGCTGTGCAGATGCTGCAAAGGCGATTGCCCTTGGCGCTGACGCAGTTGCCCTCGGAACATCAGCACTTATAACAATGGGCTGCACTGTATGCGGCAAGTGCTACACAGGAAATTGCAGCTGGGGCATAACAACCCAGAGGCCGGAACTCACTGTTCGGCTTGACCCGGAGGTATATGCAGAAAGGCTTATCAACCTGATTCACGCATGGAGCCATGAATTAAAAGAAATCCTCGGAGCGCTCGGCGTAAATGCCATTGAATCTTTGCGGGGCAGCAGGGAAAGGCTCAGGGGTGTGGGATTAGACGGACAGACATTGGATTTATTAGGTGTGAAACCGGCGGGAAGATGAAATTTGTAGAATCCAGTAGTCAGAATCTAGAATTCAGAATAAATCTTTCTTTGTTTTCATTCTGACTACTGGCTCCTGAATTCTTTTTAGGGGATAAAAATAATGCTTACCATAGACGCAAAAGGGATTTACTACAGAGAGTTGAACAGCAAGGTGCGGGATGCCGTTTCCAAAGGCGAAAAGGAAATCCTCCTGAAAAATGTAAACGGCCAGTATTACATAGGCGACGGATTAAGGGGCGAAACAACCATTACCATAGACGGCGTGCCTGGAAACGACCTCGCCGCATTCATGGACGGCCCCACGCTTATCATAAAAAACAACGCCCAGGATAATATCGGCAACACAATGAACAGCGGCAAGGTTATTATCCACGGCAATGCAGGCGATGTGCTTGGATACGGCATGAGGGGCGGTAAGCTGCATATCCGCGGCGATGTTGGCTATAGGGTGGGCATACATATGAAAGGATATAAAAAACAAAACCCTGTTATTATCGCAGGCGGCAAGGCAGGGGATTTTTTCGGCGAATATATGGCAGGCGGTGTGCTTATATTGCTTAACCTTGATGGTAAGAAAGATGACAGGCCTATGGTCGGAGATTATCTCGGCACAGGCATGCACGGAGGAATAATATTTATAAGAGGCGATGTAGATAAAAAACTTTGCGGCGCTGAGGTTGGAATCACAGATTTAGACAACGAAGATAATAAATTCCTGAAAGAGTATTTAGAGGATTATTGTAAAGATTTTAATCTTAAAACAGAAGATATAATGAGAGTGGGCTTCAAAAAACTGATACCTGCTTCGCTAAGGCCGTATGGGAATCTGTATGCCTATTAAAGGCAGGCAGTAGGCGATAGGCAATAGGAAAAATCCCATAGCCTATAGCCAGCCCATTGCCCATAGCCTGTCTTTATATTTTTGTAATATTCATAGGAAGCCTAAACGTAAAATTGCTCCCCTTGCCAAATTCGCTTTCAACCCTCATATTACCGCCTTGCATTTCTATATACCTCTTTACAAGGACAAGACCAAGCCCGGTTCCTTCATGCTCGCTGGTTGTAATCTGTTTAAACTCCTTAAAGATGTTATTCATATCCTTCTTGCTAATGCCTATACCATTATCTATTACAGAAACCTGAAGGAAATAATTGTTGCATGATGCCTTGATATTGATATGTCCGCCTTCGTTGGTAAATTTTGTGGCATTGCTGACGAGATTATACATTATCTGTTTGAACATCCTTTTATCAGCCACAATAGAAGAAATACCATTATCTATATCCATCTTAATAGATATATTCTTTTTTATAGCCAGAGGGCTTACAATGGAATATGCCTCTTTTATTAAATTTGGTATTGAAAATTCTTCGGGTCTTATTTCCATCTTTCCTGCCTCAATCTTTGAAAGATCTAAGACATCATTGATTAATTCAAGGAGATGTTTGCCGCTCTTGTATATATCATCTAAGTATTCACATTGTTTCTCATTTATATCTCCGCAGGCTTTATCCCGCAGCAACTCAGAAAAACCCATGATAGCATTAAGCGGAGTCCTGAATTCATGAGATATATTTGCAAGAAATTCGGATTTTAGCCGGCTTATTACTTCCATCTCATGGTAACCTTTTTTTAGGCCTTCTGTTCTCTCAGCAATCCGCTGTTCAAGTTCAGAGTACGATTTATTAATCTTTTCCACCATTTGATTAAACTTATTTGCAAGATCCTCTATCTCGTCGTTTGTTGCAATATAAATGCGGTGATTTAAATTGCCGTTTCCGATAATCTCAGCCCCTTGCTGTAAAATGCGGATTGGCTCAACAATCCTTTTGGCAGCCCAGAACCCCATTGCAGAAAGTATGACAACTGAAAAAATGAGAAGAGCTGCCATTCTTTTTAATAAGGTATAGATTGGCGCATAGCTTTCTTCGGGTGACTGGCTTACAAATATATACCATTTATTTCCGTTAAAGGCGCTCTTTACCGCATCAGAGGAGGCTATGGGGGCAAATCCTGCAACAGCATTTTTGCCTTCATGGGCATTATCTTTAACAACCGCCCAGCCTATTGACGACATGGTAATTTTGTTCATAAGGTCGCTGGTAACTCTATGAACCTGAGGCGGAAATATGGGGCAGAGGAGGATGATGCCTGAGGAGTTTATCAGCATGGCATGAGCTGTCTCCCCGATGCGGAACTTATTTACTGTATAAGAAATCTTTTCTATCCTATGAACAGCGCTAACGATGCCGACGACAGCCTTTCTCTTCTCATCTATAATAGGCGCTGCAATAGTTTGCAGATACTGGTTGGAATCTGGATCAAGATATATTTCGCTTATATAGATATTTCCTTTACCATTATTATAGGCCGCCTGCCACCATCGTTCATTGCCAAAGTAAAGATATTTAGTGGCCTCAGCAGAGGCAATCAATACGCCTTTTACATCAGTTATAAAAAGCTCAGCATATTCTTCAGTTTGGCTCTTAATATCAGCAAGGTATAAGGCGGCCGGGTTTTCTATGTAGTAGTCCTGGTGTTTAGCCCTTTCTTTTGTTTGCATCCACTGCATATCCAGCCTTTTGATATGCTCTTCTATAATAGGTTTATCTTTATTTATATAAAATTTATTTGCCGATAATGCTGCATCTCTTAGAATAGGGGAGACGGCAAGGCTTTTCACGCTATATGCTGACTGCTCTAACACAATCTCAATATTACTGGCAATATCCTTAGCTACCCTTGCAAAATTTTCTCCTACTGATGCTGTAAGTTCTTTTCTTCCCTGCCAATAGAGCAGCAATATTCCGAACATTATAGGGAACATCCCAACAATGAATATGAAGATAGCGATTCTTCTTTGAATACCTTTCTTTTGTATTCTCATATATAAAGCATTCTTTGGTGAGTTAGGAAGTCATTGTAATAGAGCTGCCTGTTTTTATAAATACTGTCCTTAACTGAGCTTGGTATTTGTAATATCCCTGCCAATGCCAATGAGGCCTATGATATTACCATTTCTATCTTGAAGTCGCGAGAGGGTAAGGCTCACGTATACTATATCGCCATTTTTTTTCATCAGTTTTGTTTCATAACCAAACACTGCACCGTCCTCAATTGCCTTCTTTTTGATACGCTTATATTCATTCTTATCAACGAAGAGATGCTCAATTTTACTTCCCGCCATATCCTCTCTATGATAATCCAGTATGTTTTCGGCCCCTCTATTAAACTGCACAATTTCATCAAAGAGGGTGGTGGTAATAATCATATCTCCAGAATACTCAAGGATATTTTCCAGATATTCTTTTGTCTTTTCCAGTTCAACGGTTCTTTCCTCTACCATAGTCTTAAGTTCTTTGTTGTACTTTTCAATCTGCTCTCTGGAGGCCTTTAACTCGCTTAACATCTGGTTAAATGAGGCGATTAGCTCCCCGATTTCATCTTCTGCTGTCTTGCCCACTATCTGTTCTATATCGCCTTTAGCAACACCGCTTGCAGCAATGGATAAAGCCTTGATAGGGGTTGTAATCTTTTGCGAGATATAAATGGATATAATTATTCCTACGATAATAGCAATAACTGAGAAAATGACAATCTGACGAATGCCGCTCTCCTTATTCTGTGATGCCAGAATTGTAACGTTATCCAGTGATCGCCACGCCTCATCATATAATCCTTCCACGCTGCTGATTAAGTTTGGTTTTGCCTTGTCCATCTCTCTCAGCAGGGCAGGTAGATTTGCATTCCGTGTAGCTGACGTCCATTTAAAAAATTCTTCTGTCAATTTTCGTATAAAGTCAAACCGGGTATTTATTTCCTTTAAAAAGCCTTTCTCATCCTCCTTGAGCCGTAGTTTACCGACGTATAAAAGCTTTTTCTCCAGATCAAGTGTCAGAGACCTGTAATATTCTATATCTTGTATCTGTCCCCGGATTAAAGAATCATTTACATCAACAAACTGTTTAGCAGAATGTCTAAGACCGTCAACCATATCATACTTATGGGCATAAATCAGGATTTGATTTACTGATTTGTTGACATTGCCAACGGTAAGGTAGGCAACAGCGCTTACAATTACCATAAAGCCAAGCATCGTTATATAGCCAATCATCAATTTTGTCTTTATTGTAATTTTCAAGGTACACCTCTTTTTGTCAAGAATTTCTATCTTGATTTATCTAAAATCCACCACAGTTTCCTTCCCCTTTTCAACAGTTATAGTCTGAGCCGGGCTTATTTTTGCTTTATACCACATTCTCAAGTCATAGATACCTGGAGGTATATCTTTTATCTGATATCTTCCTTCTTTGTCAGGTATTGTAAAATAAGGATTTTGCAACACCAGTATGTAACCCTCCATGTCAGGATGGATATTGCAAAGAAGCGCCACTACTCCCAGACGGTCAAAGGTAAAAGACCTGACTACGCTCTTTGGATATGTGCCGAGATTAAACTTATGTCCTGCCCATGACGGCGTAAATATATTATTCAGAACATCATCGCTATTATGGAAATCAACGGTTGTTCCAATCAGGACAGGGAGAACATAGGGAATAAAGGTAAGTTCAATCTGGTCCATAACAGGATGTCTGTCTGATGGAACAAATATGCCGTCTGCTTTCTCAATATATACTACCACTTTGCCGGCATCGTCCGCATTTTTAAATTTGAAAGCTCCGCGTATAGTTTCAGCATGCGAAGCGGCAGTCAAAAGGAATGTTATGATAAATAAAAAAGCGCATAGAAACCGAAGGGCCAACTTGAATATCTGCAACCACAGGACAATCCCGCATCTTTGCATTCGCAATGCGCCCTTTCCAAGCGTTAGATACATTTGCTTTCCTCCAAAAAAATATGCAATAAGCACGTTATTAACGGCCAATGCCTATAAAGTAAATTCAAGCTTCACTATCCCTAAGTCGCCTTCTCCGCCTGTAGTATGCAGTGCGCCTTCCACTACAAGTTTTATGTTTGCGCGTATGAGAGCCGACAGACTGACAATAACTTCATCCTTATTCTCAGTTTCGCGCTCTATATCAACAACGCCATAGCGCACTGCTGCAATAAGCCATGGATAAATAGCGAGGTCGGCCTCAGAAAAATATGCTATTACTGATGTATCCTTGAAATTGCCGTAAGCATTAGCGTGACTCCCCTGAACAACTGCGCCAAAAAGATTGAGACTTTCATAATTGAAGTCAAAGGTAAAGCCATACCTGTAGAAATTATCATCATATGTCCGGTTTGAAACAGTAAATTTATTCTTTCCCGAATAACCTATTGCGCCGACATACAGAGATTTTTCAGCCTTTACCTCCGGCAAAACATCTTCTTTTTCCGAGATAAGGCCGGAACCATCCAAGCCAAATCCGCCGAATTTATATCCGAGCCTTGCATAGACATCCTTTGTTGTATTATTATCAACAGAATTAGTTGTGCTATCCAACCTTCCCGTGCCATTGCCATTTACAATACCCACGGCATATTCCAATCGGCTGCTGACAAGGCCGTCAACCTCCACACCCCGTTGATTTGAAAAACGAAAATCGTTCTTTCCTACCGAAAAATTATTAATTAAAAATGGCGTATGCGTCAGCTTGCGATTATTTGAGACCGGAACCGCAGACGGCTCAAATTGGCCAATAGTCACATTGAAAAGACGGTCTGGAAGTATGCCGCTGAGGGGATCATTGAATTTAAGAAAAAGCCGCCACAAACCGCCAAAATCACCGCCTGATCTAATCAGCCAAATACTGCCAAAAAATGATACATCTTCGCCAAGGGTGCCGGCTGACTCAAGCACTACAGTAGAAGGAAAAGTAAAATCATGCTTTACGCGCGACTCAGCATCGTATCGGTAAAATGAACTTCCCCAGAGAGAAAATGGCGCTGTGCCTGAGATTTCATTTGGCCAAACACCTTCAGGCCATACCTCTTTCCACGCCGGCGCTCCTAAGCTGACAGGTTTCTCCTTAACATATCGTTCGTCAACTTCTGGAATCTGGTATCCGTTTCTTCTGAACGTCTCACCAAAGGCATTAAGCTTTGGGTAGGCAACATGGCAGGTTGTGCAGCTCGTCTTATACTTCCTTGCAAAGGCTGGTATAGCCTCTGCCAGTGTATTGAAAAATGACAGCATAAATATGGCAAAGATTGTTATCGTTATGGCCTTACAAGGAAGTATTGTCATATGCTTCATTTGTAAAGAACGTTCTTATTCTATCATAGTAATAAACAATTTTTGCAAATTTGTATGTTATGAGCCTTCCCCAAACACCTCTGCCTCAAAAGTACATATTTCTGCCCCATCTTTCCAGCCATCGGTTGGAAGACAGGCCTTGAGACAGGTGTGTTCTAAAAATTGCGTTCTATCCCAGCAATACTCTGTTGCCACCTGAGGAAGAAGAACGCCCCTGCAATAGCCCTTAACAATATACAAGCCATGCCTCCCGACCTCAATTTCAGAAACATCCTCTATCTTTTTCAAAGGGGTGAGAGCAGATATTTCTATGGAGATTTGCGAAAGTTCTGGTGCAGTAAGCGGCATAAATCGTGGGTCCTGGGTAGCAGCTGAAATGGCCATGTCTACGACGGTTAAATAGAGCGGTTTATCAGATATGAAGATGCCAATGCACCCCCTTAAATCGCCGTCCTTCTTTATAGAGACAAACGCCCCGCGTTTTTCCAGCAGGCAAGGACTCCGCACTTCAAAGGCAGAAATCTTTTTAGTCTTAATATAAGATTCAATCGTCTCCCTTGCTATTTTTAAGAGGAGCGATTTATCTTCTTTTGAAAGGGGCATAATACTATTTTGGATTATAATACATCTCCGCAAAAATTACGATATTCGCAGTCAAGGCATTTAGTCGGAGAATTTACCGGAGGGGGAATTTGCTGACAGTGTATCATGTTTCTCATTTCGTTAAACATATTTAAGGCCGCTTCGTTTTTCATAAGCCAATTCTAATGCATGTCCTGAAAGATTTTAATTCAGGAATTGATGGTTTTTAATATGTCCTCAAAGGTTTTCAGAAAATCCTTATTGTCATTTGAGGCATCAAACTCCTTTAACCAATCCTGTGTATATCTAATATCAATATCAGGGTTTTTTAAGAGGATTGTCCTCACATCCTCTAAATCCCTCGGCCGTCCTGCAAAGATTTTGTGTATTATGACATCTTCTACAGAGGCAAAGCATACTTCCTGATTGAGAATATTTATACTCTTTG
>MGRL01000118.1 GCA_001798165.1 Deltaproteobacteria bacterium RIFCSPHIGHO2_02_FULL_43_33 | reverse complement strand
ACCGGCTGGTCAGACCATAACATCAAAATATTTGGTAACATAAGATAGGCCCTCCTTTATATAAATTAAAATCTGTTTTATATGATAGTACAAATAGGGGAGAAGTAATGTGACCCAAATCACATCTTGCAATTTCTCTCCAATTGCTGACCATACTGTCTTCTTTCATTCACCATCAAGAATTTGGTATATTTGCGGGGCGTCTATATTGGCAAGTGTGAGTATATTCAATGAAGCAAAAGATATTGAGGCGCACTTAACCCAGAAAATGCATTTGCATTTTCTGACAAACGCAATCTTCGGCCAAATACTGCGTCAAAGCTAACTGTCTAAATACTCACATACCTAAAAGAGTATGCTCCGTTTTATCCAGCCATCTTTTCCTTGTCTTTGACTCAAATCTTGCATTTGCCCCGAAAAATAAAAACTAAATGCATTTTTCGGGTTAAGAGTTATTGCGGTTTTTCTGTTAAGCAATATGTGCGGAGATTCAACACAAATTAGATAAATCGGCAAACTACGCTTTATAACAAGCTACTAAATGTTCTTTTTTAATTTCCACCAACTCCGGCTCATGCTCTGTGCAGCCTGAGTCTGCCTTCGGGCATCGGTCATAGAAAGTGCATCCTGCTGGAAGATTCAGAAGCCCAGGCACTGTGCCGGGGATTGTTTTCAATGCCCCGCCATCCTTTTCCATTGTCGGCAAAGAATTTAAAAGCCCGACAGTATACGGATGCATGGGTTCTTCAAACAATGTCTTTGTATCAGCATATTCCACAATCTTTCCAGCATACATCACTGCCACATTATCAACTGCCTCTGCAACCACGCCGAGGTCGTGGGTAATGAGAATCATGGCCATATCAAGTTTTTTTTGCAGTCCCTGAATAAGTTCAAGAATCTGTGCCTGAATGGTAACATCAAGCGCTGTTGTAGGTTCGTCTGCTATCAAAATACTTGGATTGCATGAAAGCGCCATTGCAATCATAGCCCTCTGCCTCATGCCGCCGCTCATTTGGTGAGGATAGTCTTTTATCCTTTTTTCAGGCGAAGGGATGCCGACAAGTTTCAGCATCTCTATTGCTTTATCAATGACCTCTCTTTTATTCAGATTTTGGTGCAGAGAAATGGCCTCTGAAATCTGATTGCCAATAGTCAGCACAGGATTGAGCGATGTCATGGGCTCCTGAAAGACCATTGCAATCTCGGCGCCCCTTATCTTTCGCATCTCATCTTCAGAAATCTTAAGTAGGTCTTTCTCTCTGACTCTTTGACTCTCTGACTCTTTGACTCTATAAAGCACCTCTCCTTTTATAACTCTGCCTGGAAAAGAGACAAGCCGCATAATGGAAAGCGCGGTAACGCTCTTCCCGCACCCGCTCTCGCCCACAAGCCCGAGGGTCTTGCCCTTATCAAGGCTAAAACTTACGCCCCGCACAGCCTTGACCTCGCCGGCATCGGTGAAGAAAGAGGTGCGGAGGTCGGTTATTTGGAGTAAGGGTTCGGTCATATCTTCAACCTCGGGTCAATAGAATCCCGTATCCCCTCGCCCAGAAGGTTATACGCAAGCACAGTTACAAAAATTGCAAGACCGGGAAATACCGATATCCACCACGCAATCTCAATATTGTCCTTGCCGATTGTTAGTATATTCCCCCAGCTTGCTGTGGGAGGCTGGACGCCTATGCCGAGAAAGCTCAGGGCTGATTCAACCAGTACTGCGCCAGCAATGCCCAATACCGCTGACACAAGCACAGGGGACATGGCATTGGGCAGGATATGCCTGAAGATTATCCTAAAGTCGCTTGCCCCTAATGCCCTTGCAGCAAGGACAAACTCTCTTTCTTTCAGGGATAAGAACTCTGCCCTTACAAGCCTTGCCACACCCATCCATGATGTTATGCCGATGACAATCATTATGTTCCAGATGCTTGGCTCAAGCATGGCAATGACTGCAAGGATTAAAAAAAAGGTTGGGATGGCAAGCATGATGTCAACAAAACGCATAATAACAGTATCAAGCCAACCTCCGTAATAGCCTGACAATGCCCCTAAAATAATACCAATCAGAGTTGCAATCCCAACTGCAACAAAACCAACTGCAAGAGAAATCCTTGAGCCGTAAATAACGCGGCTTAAGATGTCCCTGCCAAGGTCGTCTGTGCCGAATGGATGACTGAGACTCGGCGGCTCAAGCACATGCTTGACATTTATTCCATCAGGGCCATAAGGCGCAATAAAGGGCGCCAGAACAGCAATGGCAAAAAATAAAAACACAATAATCCCGCCAAGAAACGCAAGGCGGTTCTTTTTAAACCTGCGCCAGAAAAGATTTATGAGAGTTGATTGATTCATAAAAAATGTTAGCGGTTGGAGGATAGAGGTCAGAGGTTTCTGCCTCAAACCTCATACCTCAAGCTTTGTTCATCGCGTCCTTATCCTCGGATCCGCCACCGCATACCCAATATCCGCCAGTAAATTGCCAAGCAAGGTCAATATTGCGCCGATGGTCAATATGCCCATGATGACAGGATAATCTCTCATCATCACGGACTGAAAAAAGAGCTGACCCATGCCGGGAATGCTGAAGATATTTTCAAAAATAACGCTCCCGCCTATTAGCCCCGGAATTGACATGCCAAGCAGGGTTATTACAGGCAAGAGCGCATTCCTCAAGGCATGTTTATATATGACCTTTCTCTCTGATAACCCCTTTGCCCGGGCAGTCGTAATATAGTCTTGCCGGACAACCTCCAGCATACTGCTTCTCATATATCTTGAATACCCTGCAAGGCCGCCGAATGCCTCCAGAGTCATGGGGAGAATGAGGTGTTGAGTCCAGTCCCAAATCTTTCCAAGGGCGGAAAGATTTTCATAGCCCATAGATTTAAGTCCGGATATGGGAAGCCAGTGCAAGTTAACGCCAAAGAGTATCATAAGAAGAAGCGCAAGCCAGAATGTTGGAATGGCAAAACCTATAAACACAACAACTGTCGTAATCTTGTCATAAAGGGAATACGGCCTGACAGCGGATGACACGCCTATGGGGATGGCGATAATAAAGATTAAAACCAATGCAAGGGTGTTAATCAAGATTGTGATAGGGAGCCTCTCTTTAATCTTTGTCCATACAGGCCGCCTGTCAGTGGAAAAAGAATCTCCAAAATCAAGCTTCACAATTCTTTTAAGCCACATGACATACTGAATATGTATGGGCTTGTCAAGGCCGTAATATTTCTCAAGCCTCTCCCTCGCCTCCGGCGTCATCTTGGGGTTCAAATCAGCCAGCACATCAGTCGGCTTGCCCGGCGCAAGTTGGATGATGAAGAAAGAGATGAGCGTAATTCCAATCAACGTTGGAATCATCTCAAGGAGTCTTTTAAGTAAATAAGTAAACATAATAAGTAAGAATTTAGGAGCCAGAATCAGGAATTCAGAATAGCCGCAATCTTTTCTAATTCTGACTGCTGACTTCTGAATTCTGAATGCTGCTTTCTACTGTATCACCTTATGCCTCTGCAACCCTTCGGGCACATACCATTTGTGGATGTTATAACCCATGCCGATGAGCGGCGCGGGCTCTATGCCTTTGAACCTTGCATGGACAATGGGCGTTGCGTCAGGCACATAGAGAAAGATATACGGGAGTTCATCTGCCAGTATTTCCTGAATCCTGAAATATGCCTTTTTCCTTTGCTCTATATCAAATGTCCTTCTTCCCTTTTCTAAGAGCGCATCTACCTCTGGATTGTTATAGCTTACAAAGTTAAATTCCTTTTCTTTAGTCTTGCTTGAATGCCAGATATCATACTGGTCAGGGTCAAGACCGAGGCTCCATCCGAGGATAACTGCCTCAAACCTTCTTTTGTCTATGAACTCATTTATAAATGTAGACCATTCAAGGGTTCTCACATTTACTCTTATGCCAACCTTTGCCAGCTGCCATTGTATGATGGTTGCTGTATTTATCCTCACGTTATTTCCCTGATTTGTGAGAATTGTAAACTCAAACGACCTGCCATCTTTATCCAGTATCCCGTCTTTAACATCCCAGCCTGCCCATTTTGTCAATCTTTTAATTAGCGAAGGGGTCCACAAAGGTAGTTTTATCCCTGTATCTCTCCACCCTGCCTCTGCCAAAAGCCCTCTTGCCTTTTCCGGGTTATATTCATATTTCTTTACATTCGGATTATATGACCATGTATTTGGAACATAGGGGCCTGTGGCAGGGCTTCCAAGGCCGAACAACACGCCATCTACAATCTCCTGTTTATCTATGGCGTATGCTATGGCCTGACGAACCCTTTTATCAGAAAACCACGGATGCTTTTCAATACACTGCCCTGTAGTTTTATCTCGTTTCAAGCACAGATTTAATCCCATGTAAGTATAGACAGGGGCAGGGTATCTATATTTTTTAAAATTATTTTTAAAATATGGTGTGTCTGTCTGGCGGTTGTATTGAATCGGCGTAAGGCCCATCCAGTCTATGCCGCCTGCCTTAAGCTCCAAAAACATGGTTGCTGGATCCGGTATTACACGGTATACATATTTATCTATATATGGTCTGCCCTCAAAATAATCATGATTTGCCTCAAGCACAACCTCCTGTCCAGGCGTCCATTTCACAAATTTGAACGACCCCATACCAATCGGGTGTCTTCCTAATTCATTTTTCGTTATATCCTTTCCTTGTAAGAGGTGTTTGGGAAGTATAGTCAGATTACCCCAGCTGCTTAATGCAGGGGCAAAGGGTTTTTCATATGTTATCCGGAATGTATATCTGTCTAAGGCTTCTGCCTTTTTTACCTGTTTATAATCCTCTGAATATGCAGTAGGCGTTTTTTCATCTATTATGGTTTTATAACCAAAAAGGATATCTTCGGCAGTGAACTCAACCCCATCAGTCCATTTGATGCCTTTCTTTAAGTGAAAGGCGATTACAAGGCCATCTTTGGATATATCCCATGACTCGGCAAGGTCTCCGACGATGGTTAGGTCTTTATTGTATTTTACCAGCCCGTTAATAACAAGGCTCGCAACATCATGGGAAGCGGCATCGCCTGCAAGCATGGGGATTAAAACACTTGGCTCTCCGATTGTGCCTTCTACAAGGGTATCGCCATAGGCAGGAGCAGTCTCATGGTTGTTGACAACCTGCTCCGCGCCAGCTTCTTTATCCATTTTGGTGCAACCTGAGACAAGAAATAAAGAAATGAGAAATGAGAAGAGAGAAATGAGTTTTTTAGTGATTCCTAATTTCTGTTTTCTGATTAACATGCGGCTTAAAATAACCCAATTAAGCTCTTTTTGCAAGCCCCTTTAGAAAGCCCCGTTAGAAAGCTACGGCCATATACTAATCAGTCCATAATAGTAACAACATAGACAAGATAAATCTGTCATCCCCGAATGCCTTTATCGGGGATATGGTGTTAATAAAACCAGATTCCCGCTAAAAACCTGCGGGAATGACCGCATGGGGAGATTTTTGTTTTATGTCAATTCTATTATGGACTACCATATAATATCTCAAATTGCTGCGAGGCTCTTCAACTTTCTAACTGGGAAAGGTGATTGAAAATAAAAATCCCCTGTTTATACAGGGGATTTTTTACTGAATCTTACAAGATACTTAATCTGCAGAATATAACTCGTGTCTCTTCTTTGTGAAAGCCTTGGTCTCCTTATAGGTAATTTTGCCTGCCGCAACCTCCCTCAATGCGGTAACAATAGCGCGGTTGTCTGAATTTACAAATGGTTTAGCGCCTCTCAATAAATTCTTTGCCCTCTCCGATGCAATCACCACGAGTGCAAATCTGTTCGGCACCATTTTCATGCTATCTTCAACTGTTATCCTTGCCATGTAATACCTCCCTTTTAAGATTTACGATTTCAGATTTACGATTTCAGATTTTTAAATCGCAATTCGTAAATTTATAAATCCAACACCTCGCTATAGATTCTTTTAACCTCTCCCATCATCCTTTCTCTTCTGCTTCTTTCAGCTAAGATAATTGACTTAAGTCTTTCAAAGGCATCTTCAAGATTATCATTGATAATTATAAAATCATACTTAATGGATTCTCTTATCTCAGTCCTTGCATTTTCTAACCTGCCTGCTATGACTTCAGGGCTGTCTTTACCTCTGGTTTTAATCCTTTCTTCACAAACTTTCAGTGACGGCGGGAGGATAAAGATAAAAACTGCCGGCTGTTCACTGTTCGCTAATAACCGTTGCTTGACCTGTCTCGCACCCTGGACATCTATATCCAAAATTATATCTAAACCTTTTTCAAGAAGGGCATTGATATCATTCCGAGAGGTTCCGTATCTGTTTCCATGAACCTCTGCCCACTCCAGAAATTCAGCATTATTAAGCATCTTCTGAAAAAACTGCTGGCTTACAAAGTGATAATCAATACTGTTCTTTTCACCTTCTCTGGAAGGCCTTGTCGTGTATGATATAGAATGCCTCAAATCAGAAAAATAGTCAACCGCCATCCTGCAAAGGGTTGTCTTACCAGCCCCTGAAGGGGCAGAGACTATAAAAAGGATGCCTTTACTATTGCCGGTTGCCGGTTGCCTGCTGTCTTTTGTTTTATTCAATATTTTGCACCTGTTCCCGTATTTTCTCCAGTTCCGCCTTTGCTGATACAACCAGGTTCGCCAGTTCAGAATCATTGGCCTTAGAGCCGATGGTATTTATCTCCCTTAAAATCTCCTGACACAGAAAATCCATCTTTCGGCCGACCGGTTCACCGAGCTTGACCATATCTTTAAACTGCGCAAAATGGCTCTTTAGCCGCACCAACTCTTCTGTAATGTTGCCTCGCTCTGCAAAAATAGCAACCTCTGTCAATAATCGCGCCTCATCTACATTTGCATTACCAAGCATGTTAGCCATCCTCTGTCTCAGCTTTTCTCTATACGTCTCTGCTACGACAGGCGCCCTTTCATCCATTTCATATGCAATATCTTCCATACAATTAAGCCTTGATGCAATATCATCTGAAAGGGCAGAGCCCTCTTCCTCTCTCATCTTCTTCAGAGAACCAAGAGCGCTGCTCAGACCATACTTAAGCCCTTCCCAGTATTTTTCTAAATCCTGCTCTGCCTCTCCTATAGAAAATATCTCCTTAAATTTTAAAAGCAGTTCAATATCTATGTCACCCTTTAAACCAAGCTCTTTTTGAAGCCCCCGGAGCATAGCAAGACACTGCTTGGCAACAGGAATATTTATATTGATTGCTCCTGCTATTTCTCTGCCAGCGCTAATTGATACATAAAAAGAGCCTCTGGAAAAATGCTGTTTTATCTCGTCTCTTATCTTATTTTCTAATAGGGAAAACTTATCAGGTGTTCTAACATTTATCTCTACGAAACGATGGTTTACGCTTTTTATCTCAAGAGAAAACCTGTCTTCGCCAATTGAAAACTCAGCTGTGCCATAACCTGTCATGCTTTTAAGCACTTATAGTCTCTCCTTTGCAGTTGGTGGCCATACCTCTCCCTGATACCCTTCAGCATATTCCTCACCCCTTCTTCCGCATAATCAGGGAATGTCCATTCCAGTGATTGAAAGTTACCGGCCCTATAGACAAGGGTTAAATCAGCATATACCCCATTCTTGAGATATACCCTGTGCGCAAAATTTTTACAGCTTGCAAGAACCATCTTTTCCATAGAAACATAACCAGGGTCTATATTTATTACTCTCTTTCCGTCTCCGGTAAGATATTCACTTTCCAAGGAGTTTGTGAAAAGCTTTATATCAGGCAACGAGTCTGGTTTAATAAGCTTTTCAAATGAAAGAATTTTTCTGAACAAACCCTCTCCCATCTCTTCCTTATAGTAATCGGTATGCTTGAAGTTAATCTTTCCACTTAAAAAATCTATACTGCCGAATTTATGCTCCGTTTTTTTTAAAACAGGCTTTACAATTTCTTTATCGCCTGTTATAAGGCTGGCTATTAATTTGACTAAACTCGATTCCTTTGGCTTACTCATCGGAGTTTTTTGGCGCTCAACCCATCCTTGATAGCATTCTTCATTTCTTCCGGTGTGACAGTGGCAGTACCCACCTTGCCAACAACAACACCTGCCGCAAAATTAGAAACAACTGCCGCTTCTTTAAAGCTTGCTCCTGACGCAATAGCAAGGGCTACTGTTCCTATTACAGTATCTCCGGCGCCGCTTACATCATAAACCTCTTTTGCAACAGTGGGAATATGCGTTATCTCCCCGTTGCTTTCAAACAGACTCATGCCATGCTCGCCTCTTGTTATGAGAACCGCATCGCTCCCAATTTTGTTGAGAAGCATTTCGCCAGCCCGCAATAAGCTTTTATTGCCTTTATTATTTTCAATATCTATGCCAGAGGCCTGAGATGCCTCGTCATTATTGGGGGTCACTATCGTTGCATATTTATAATAATCAAAATGGCTGACCTTTGGATCAACAGCGACCGGTTTACCTCTTTTCTTGGCGAGGGTTATAACCTCTTCCACCAGCTCTTCGGATATGACACCTTTTGCATAATCTGAGATAACTATCGCATCAACTGAATTTATTTTATCCTTTGTATAGTCCATGATGTTCTTCATAGTATCCAGATGTATCTTTTCTTTATTTTCTCTATCAAACCTCACTACCTGCTGGCTGTGGGCTATCACCCTTGTTTTTACTGAAGTTGGCCGCTTCTCCTCAACAATAACGCCGTCTGAAGATATGCCTTTTGTTCTCAGTTCATGGACAAGGTTTTTACCCATCTCATCTCTCCCAATAACACCGCATACAATAACCTTTCCTCCAAGGCTGTGTATGTTATTTACCACATTTGCAGCGCCGCCCAGCATAAGGCTCTCTGAATTAACCTCTACAACAGGCACAGGGGCCTCTGGCGATATTCGTCTCACCTTTCCCCAGATAAAATGATCCATGACGAGATCGCCAATAACAAGAACCCTCGCCTTTTTAAAATCATTCAGTATTGCAAGCCCTCTTTTATATCTTAAGATTGATTTCATTGTATCTCCTCAATTAACTTTAAAAATTTTTCTACATTCTTTTCTATGGTATAGCCCTCTACAGCCATTTGCGCCATTTTGCCCGCTGCCAACCTTGTTTCCTCACCCAATAAAGGCTTAATCTTGAAAGCCAATTCTTTTGGGTTAGTCGGATCGTCTACAATCATTCCATCCTTTTCATCCGTCAGTATTTCAGAAGCCCCATTTATCCTTGAGGTTATAACAGGCAAACCACTTGCCATTGCCTCCAGACAGGCATTGCTAAAAGGCTCGTAGATAGACGGAAGGACAAAAATATCAGCGGCATAATAATAACTTTGCGCATCTTTCACGGGACCGACAAATGTTATATCCGTTCCCACACCGCATCTGTCCGCTATCTCCCGATACTTCTCGGTCTTTCCTTTTCCTACAACAACCAGCTTCACTATTTTCTGGCGGGCAGAACCCACCCTGCTTTCTTTCTTTAAAATACCAAGCGCCTCTATCAGAAACCGCAGACCTTTTCTCTCAAAACCAGAGCCGACAAACAGAAGTGTTGTCTCGCTTTTAATTCCGAGCCGTTCCCTATAAACAGCTCTCATTTTGCCTTTTTCATCAAGGTTGAATTGCTTTAAGTCAATTCCGTTGTATATAACACAAATCTTTTCTTCAGGCAATTTATAATGCCTTATTATCTCATCCTTTCCCCGCTTTGAGTTTGCAATTACCAATTTCAATCTTTTGCTTTTGAAAAGCCTTTTTTCAAGGTAAAGCAGTGTAAGATGAAGCGGGTTCAAAGAAGTGATTATTTTTTTTATTATTCTTCTGACTTCTGACTTCTGACTTCTGACTTCTGACTTGCTTCTCTGTATCAGCCATTCTCTATGGCAGCCATCCCCTGCCCTATAGATATCCTGATAAAGCGTCCTGTCAAAACTTAAAATAATATCAAGACTTGCCTTTTTGACAGCAAAATAGCTATTTATGGCAAACGATAGTACGCGCAAAAATGAAGGGCCGAATGTTTTAATCTTATGGAATATTAGTCGTGAGTCGTGAGTCGTGAGTCGTGAACCTATATCCCACTTATTTGCAAATATGTGGCAGGTATGGCCTCTTTTCAAAAGTTCGCCAACAAATCTGGAGACAAAGACCTCTGCCCCTCCATAAGGCGTATATTTCATCCTTATAAGACCAATATTCAATTTCTTACCTCAAACCGTTCCACAATTTTCCAAATGCAGCAATCGCTTCTTCTACAGTAACCTCATCAGCCAGAATCTTCTTTTGAAGTATAATATATTCAGCCTTCCATGGCGCCCATCTCCTTTTATCAGTAGAACCCCATATCGTTACTATAGGCTTGCCAAGGGCAGCTGCAATATGCATAGCGCCGCCGTCGCAGCATATTATCAATTTGCATACGCTTATAGCAGCAATAAGCTCCTTCAGCTTTGTAGTCTTATATAAAAGAGGCCTTGAATCCATCCTTTCTGCTATCTCCGCAGCCTTTTCATCATCCCCAGGGTGATATGGGTTTTCACTGCTCCCCGGCGCCCAAAGGATCAAAGGCATTACATTATGCTTTTTTATTAATTCATTGCCAAACTCGATAAATCTATCCGCAGGCCAACGGTTATTTTCCTTCCTGCTGCTTATGTGTATAGCTACCATATTGCTGCAATCCGAGCCTTCTGATTGAAGAGAGCGTAAAACTTTTCCTCTTTCATTATTATCTGGCCTTAAAACAAATTTTGACGGCTCCCCGTTAATACCAAGTGGCTCAATAAGTCTAAATGCGGCAGCTACCTCATGAATTGGCGCTGATGGCTCCTCAAGAGGAAAGTTGTAAAAAGGCAGCTTCTTCCCAATCGGTACATATCCTATTCTCTTCTTTGAACCGGTTAGAAAAGTGTGTCTGGCTAAGCTTGGAGAATAACTATATCCGAATGCAATTGCTATATCATATCTTTCTTTTCTTATCTTTAAGAAAAGCTTGAGATTTGCTAACCAAACCGAAAATCTGCTTTTACCTTCAACATGCTTAGCCTTCTCATAAACATAAACTTCATCAATATCAGGATTATCAGTTATTGCATCGGCATTATAGCTATTTACAAGAATGCCTATCTTTGCCTCGGAAAATCTCGCACGCAATGCATGAATAGCAGGGGTTGTGCATATAAGGTCGCCGATATTGTCGCGGCGGATTAAGAGAATTTTTTTAATGGTTTTTGCATCTATTTTGTTCATAGATAACCACTGTGATAGCAGATAGGGCAAAGGTAAGGACTCCATATGTTTCTTCCCACAGGCTATTTGTAATATTTATTATTGAATAAGCCACAAGAACTCCCAATACTCCATATTTTACAAAACAGCTCAATTCAGATGCGCAGCCTTTTTTTATGATGCCTGTAGTCTTGAGAAAAACTGTCGCCCAAAACAACATGAATGCGAGCAATCCCAATATCCCTACCTCAAAAAGTATCTGCAAAATTAAGTTGTGAGGGCTTGCCCTGCCATAGCCTCCTTTTTCAAAAAAATCATAGGTGTCAGGCCATTTTTCCTTCCATCTCTCCAAATAACCCTCTTCTCTCGCTACTATAGCTATCTTTTTCCAGCCATAACCATAGCCAAGCGCCGGTCTATCCTTTATCATATCAATCGTGCCTTTCCATATGCCAAGCCTTCCGCTTAAGCCCTCATTAGTCATGTAGGTAGCAGGATAAAGCAGTGTTTTATGTCTTTCAAGCAGCTCAGGCTTTTTAAAATAGGTAATAATCCCGACACCAAGAAAAACAATAAGCATTGCCAGAAGCATCTTATACCTTTTAGACATTACAATCATAATAACACCTGCCGCCAAAACAGCCGCAAGCGTTGTCCTTGAGCTGTAATAGAGCCAGACCAGCACAAATTCCGCCAAAAGCATAAGCCAATAGAACGCCTTAATTGATAACCTGTCTTTTGTGCTGAAAAGATAGCCTATAGTAAATGGCACATAGAACGCCGCATTGAGGGCATAGCCCCTTAAGAAGGTCTCTTTTTGCGCCTTTACCTCAAGGATATTGAGCAGATTTGCCGGAGGGTTTTTGATAAAGATAATCAGTGTTACTGTAATAAAGCTTACTATAACTGTATGCAATAAGGCCTTGAGTTTCTCAACTTCATGAAATTCAGTTACTATGACAAAAAAAGCTACCGTCTGATATAGGAAATTTTTTCTAAATGCATTTAGGCTGTCAATTACATAGTTGCTCAAAAAAATGCTTATCAAGATAACAAGCCCCAATATGAAAAGGGCTATTATGGTGCTGTCTTTCCAATGAATATTTATGCCTTTCCTCGTAATCTTTATGAGAAATAACAACGACATTAAAATAAATGCCGTATTCTTTATTCCTGCAAAATGATTAAAAGGCTGGAAAAAGATGTAGATTAAAAGGAGCGGTGGGATAAACCCGTACAGCCTATCCTCAATCCCCTGATTAAAACCCCGCATCAAGTGCGGGGCAGGCTTAAGCCAAAAGTTCTGAAGCACTTTCAAAAACCTCCTCTACGGTAATACTCGCTATACATTCCCTATGTCCGTATCTGCATGCGTAGGGTGCATGAAATGTGTGAGAGCATGGAACACATGCAATATCTTTTTTCTGTATGATTATAACATTTCTGCCTGTCGGCCTTTGGTCTTCCATATCAGATGGCCCGGCAATGTCAACAAGCGGCACATTCAATGCATCTGCCATATAGGTAATTCCGGTATCAACACCTATAAAGAGCGATAAGCGTTGAACGAGCGCTGGAAGCTCAGAGAGATTAAACTTGCCAATCGCATCTATTATCATATCTTTGCGCCCTGTAATGCTCAATATTTTATTAGAGATATCTCTGTCTTTTTCAGAGCCGATAAACACTATGCATGTATTTAACTCTCTTATTAACCTGTCCGCAATGGCCGCCATTTTCTCGGCGCCCCACTCCTTCATCCTGTTTCCGCTTGTAACCGCAAGGCCGATTTTGATTGCGGATTGCGGATTGCGGATTGCGGATTTTAAAAACTTTTCAACTTTATCATCAGCGTCAGGCGATTTAAAAACATCTTTTGAAATATACTTATCACCTATACCAATTGCCTTCAGCATTTCCATATATGTCTCTGCGACAAGCCTGCCTCTGATATGTTTTTCAAGATGAGTAGAAAACATTGATGCGAATCTATAAGTAATTCCTGAAAAACTTGTCCCAGCAGGTTTTAAGCGGGGATCCGGCATAAGAGAAACCCTTACAGGAATAAGCCCCCAGAACATTGCAAGGGTAAACGGAACATTAGGGTTAAGAGACACTGCAATATCATACCTTCCATTACGAAACAGTTTTGCCAGCCACATCTTGCCTGTAAATCCTTTATATAAGCCGTTGTCTAAAGAGATTATTTCGTTTATATACGGATTATATTCAAGCAGTCCTCTGGCAAGAGGATTTACAAGCGCAGACAGATGCGCATCCGGATATTTCTTTTTAATTGCCCTGAAAACAGGCGTGGAGCAGATTAGGTCGCCGATCTTGGCGGTCTGGATTACTAAAACCCGTTCTGTCTTATTTTTTCTAAAGAAGAGCAGGATATAAATAAGCGGTGAAAACAGATAGGTCAATATTATATAGATCACTTATCCTAAAACCTCTTCAAATATATTACTAACGCCATTTACATATTTATCAATTGCAAACCTTTCTATCACCCTCATTCTACCCTTTTCACCCATTCCTCTTCTCAAATTATCCGAAGCCACAAGTTTCGATAGGGCATTTGCAAACATATCAGTCTCCTTTACTGAAACCAAAAATCCGGTTTCACCGTCAACAACAAGCTCTGAAGGGCCGGTTACATTATATGCGACCACAGGCTTTGCCATAAGCATTGCCTCAAGTATAACCCTCGGCAGACCCTCATTTTCAGACGGCAGCACAAATATGTCCATGGCATTAACGTATGAAATTGCATCAGTTTGAAAACCTGTAAAAATAACCCTGTCCTGCAATCCCATTCTTAAAACCTCTCTCTGGAGATTTTCTTTTTCAGTACCGTCGCCGACAATCATACACTTGATCCCCCCTTGCCCCATTTTAGTTGTAACGTTGGGGTTTATCCCCAATGATTTCCGTTGCCCATAAAGGGCAACGCTACCCTCTTGCGTCTGCATTTTATCCAATGCCTTAATCAAATCATTTATCCTCTTCCTCTTTATAAGAGAACCAACCGTGCCTATTAAAATCTCATTGTCATTTATACCATACATCCTTTTGATTGCTGAAGCAGAAGTGATGGGTTTCATATCAGGGTCAATGCCGTTGTAAACAACAATACATTTTTCAGGCAAAACCCCGCTGCTTACAAGGCTATCCCTGACGCCGTTTGATACGCATATCACCTTTGAAATGCAATTATTTACCGCATCCGCTTCAACCTTATTCAATCTTACATCTACCCTTGAGTGCTGAATGCACGGCAGGTTCAATGCCATTCCCGCTATAATGCCTTCAAGGTTTGACGAGGGTTGATTGTTCATATAAAGCATGTTCACGTTTTGACTCTTTAAAATCTCAGCTATCTTTACCGCATTCGGCTCAATTCTGAATTTATAGTCAATCAAGAATATGAAATATTTTTTAAGCCTTCTGCCGAAAAAGAATAGAACCCTGATGATCTCTTTGAGCATCTTTGACAAAAAAGATTGCCCCTGTTGTTCCAAAATAAAAAAATCTATCCCAAGTTTCTCAATCTCCGTCTTTATGTCCGACTCATTCCCCTTTTTATAGTTGTTATAAAATAAGGCTGTAAAATGATATTTGCTTGTATCAATTCCCCGATTACTGCCTTCGGGGACAAACCTTTTTAGAAGTTCAAGGAGGCTGTTGGTCCCGCCACCCCATTCTTTGCCTGTATCTAAAATGAGAACTCGTTTAGCCGGCATTATTTTCCAATAGCCTCTTTTGTTGTTTGAAGGACATATTCTGCCAGCTTTATATTATTTAAATATTTTCCGGCAAACTCGTATCCGTTCCTGGCAATAGTAGCGCTCAAAGCTGGATTTGACAGATAATATCCTGCGCGTTCTTCAAAATCTCTGAAAAGGTTATCCACAAAAACACAGTTCTCGCCGTCTTTGAAACCTATTCCAAGCTCAATCGTAGGTCTGGTAAGAAACAAAAGCCCGCCGCAAAGAGGCAGTTCATAATGCTTTGGCGTATCCCATCCTCTGCCGTCAGGACTTACGCATATTTTAGAACGTTTCAGCAATTCATAAAATTCCGGTTTGCTGCGCCTGCCGCTCCTGGGAGTTATTACATTATATTTTGCCTCTAATCTGTCAAGCAATGGCAATAGTTTTTGACGGTTATAACTGGAATGAGTATTGCCGAGAAATGTAATATCTATATACCGCTCGCTGTATGGCTTAAACGCCTCAAGGTTTGTAAATGCGGCAATTGAGTTCAAATCATACGAAGTCCATAGCGGCCTTAGTTTTTCAGCCAGAGGCATTAACTGATTCTTGCTCAGTCTTGAATCAAACAATCTAAAACATAGAAACCTATCAAAAGGCAATTCCCTTTTAAAATAAAGTGCACAGTTTAAGAGGAGGTCATAATCAACAGGGTGGATAAACGGCTCGTCAAGGTCGTCAAGCACAATGATTGGCGGCAGCTCCATGCCCTGCTTGAGCCAGTCAACAACCAACGTGCCGCCCATCTTGTATTTATTAGATGCGAGAGAGTATTTAAACTTCCGTGATATTTTTGACAGATATCCGTGTTTCCCTCTATTATAATCTACACGGCAGACCATGGTTATAATTAAATCGTAATTTTTCTTCTTTAAATTATTTACAATAGCGCAATATTCAGGATATGAAATGTCTGCATCGTCAAACTTGAGCTGATAAGTTCCTGTATGTCCGTAGCTCTGGGTAAGAATATTTGGATAATGGTCAAAGGCTATACCTGCCCTGCTAAGACCCAAAACAAGCATGTCAAACCCGATATGAAAGTCTCTCTTGGGAGAGCCTATAACAAGAATTTTCATATAAGCCTATTCCCACTCTTCAAGACAGATTGATATAATTTCGCATATTCTTCCGCCATCTTCTTATAATTAAATTTTTCGTCAATCCGTTTTAAACAATCTTGCGGCTTAATGCTGTCAACTTTTTTTACAGCCTCCGCCATCTCGTCAACATCCTTGCACAAAAAACCATGCTTTCCGTTCTCTATAATCTCAGGCATCGCACCGTTATGCGTTGTAATGACCGGTGTTCCGCTTGTCAGCGCCTCTATGGTAACAATACCGAATGCCTCGCACCATTGAGTTGGGAATATCAACGCCCTTGCCTTTGCAAGAAGCATTGCCTTTAATTCTCCTCCAACCGGCCCGATATAGGTAATTTTATCCGAAAGTTTTTTCTTGAGATAACCCCTGAAATAGCTGCTGACAAACGACCTCCTATGAACATTTCCTGCTATTATAAGTCTGACGCCTGTCTTTTCTGCAACCTTTACAGCCCAGTCAACGCCTTTAACCTTCCAATCCACACGGGAAAGAAAGAGAAAGTAGTCGTCTTTGTCTTCTCTGTAGATATATTCACCAGGGTCAAGCCCAATATGGATAAATGGCTTTTGAAAATAGCCCCAGTATTGCCTCTGGGCATCGGAAATAAAACAATAATTTCTGCCTAATCCATGTATATTATCTCGACACCCATAAACAGTTACAATTGCAGGAATACCATAGTTCCCATCAAATTTATCATCACTGTGAAAGTGAACTATATCAGCATCGCGAGGCAACAGTTTTTTTAGCATTTGAGGAGAAGGTATATCTATGCCGTCAAAAGGGCCGCAGATATTTACGCAATGAGGAATTGCTGAACCTTCAGGCCCGATAAAGGTTACCGTGTGGCCAAATTCTTTGAGACCTTTAATGAGCCAAACAATGGCCCTTTCAATGCCGCCGTATTCCTTAACAGGAAGCTTTTTTGGATAATAGTGGACAATGTGCATAAGTTATAAAAATCCCCCTCACCCCGACCCTCTCCCGCAAGGGGAGAGGGAACTTCCCCTCCCTTGACGGGAGGGGATTAAGGGGAGGGTGGTTAAAGCGCTTTTACCACCTCATAAAATTTCATTGCATTCTTTTGCGCATCAAAATATGTTTCCACTCTTTGCCTGCCTCTATTTCCAACTTCCAATGCAAATCCTCTATTGCTCATGAGGTTAAGTATAATTTCTGCCAATTGGAAAAAATTGCCAGGGGATATTAAAATCCCGGCATCTCCTATCACTTCAGGGATTGAACCTGAATTTGTAGAAATCACAGGCTTGCCGCAGGCCATTGCTTCTATAAGCACCATTCCAAACTGCTCCTGCCATGTCATTGTAGGATAGCTCGGAAGCACAAAGACATCGGCCATTCTGTGGACATCAGGCATTTCATCATAAGAAACAAAATCTAAAAACCTAAAATGACTTTCTGTATTCGTCTCCCTTATCAACCTCGCCATATTCTCTTTTTGAGCGCCTTTCCCTGCAACAGCCACAACAAAATCTTTGACTCCTTTTTCTTTTAAAACCCTGGCAGTATAGACAAGATTATGCACGCCTTTCCATGAAACAAGTTTGCCGACATATAAAATGACAAATGAGTTTTGTGGAATATTATTCTGAGTAAGCAAATCTTCTGGTTTAGGGCCAGGCTTGAACCTCTCCAAATCAACCCCTGGGTACACAACCTCCACCTTCTCTTCAGGCACTCCTTCCAATAGCAAAATCTTTCTTGCCGTTTCTGTGAAAGGGAGAAACATATCCACCTTTTCCATAATGAGCTTTTTATGATAACTGGTCTTTTCATCAAAGACTGCCCTGTATGGTATATTCTCCCACCATGAAAGCAGTAACTTAAAACCAAGCTCATCCTTTAAGCTGGCCAGAGTATACGCAGAACGGGTTATATCGCAGGAGTAGACCGCATCAACTCCTTTCAGATATTTTTGCAAGGAAAAATAGTAAAAATCCATCCTCTTGTAAGGGGCTTTTAAGATGCGTTTATATACTATTGAAGGTTTTTGTATGGCAAGCGAGGCTTCCTCAATATGAGTTAACTGTTTTATATTTAAATCTACAGGTCTTACATCGTAATCATTCCTTTCCCCTACAAAGACTGTAATATCAATATCATTTTTCAATGGCTCAAACCGCTGGAGCACCCACCTGTTGACCTTATTATCCCAAACAATACCGAGCTTTTTCATGTTCTTACTCCAATAATATCCGTAACGGCATTAAACACCTCATCAACGTTTATATTTTCCATGCACTTCTGATACGCACACTTTTTACTAACGCATGGGGCACAGGTCTTCCATTTTTGGATAACCCTGTGCTTTTCCAAATCATAATAAGGCCCCGTCCTTCGGAAGTCCGCAACAGCATAGAGCGCAACAACAGATGTTCCAACTGCAATAGCAATATGCATGATTCCGGTATCACCGGTTACTAAAACCTTGAACTGTTTAATAAGGGCAGGCACCTGTCTTAAGGGAAACCTTCCAGCAGAAACAACAGCCCCTCTGCCAATATTTTCTGCAATCTTACTACAATGCTCTCTCTCTGAAGGGGAACCAGTAATGACAACTCTAATATCGGGGTATGCTGAAATAAGCCTCTTTCCAAGCTCTACAAACCTGTCAGCAAACCACATCCTGCTTACTGTAGACGCTCCAACCTGGAATCCCACCAGCATATTATCCTTTATACCTTCACTCACAAGAAACTTTATTATAGCGTCTTCATCTTTTTTCTCAATAGGTAAAACCATCCTCTTATCTTTGCTATTACAACCAACAACAGCCGCAACCTTCAATCGTTGTTCTATACCATGTTGCAAGTCGGAGGTGGGAGGGTGGAGGTGGGAAGTGGTGTTGGACAGAAGAAACCCATATTTACTCGTATTCGGCAGCTTCACAATAAAATTTGCGCCTGAAAAATATGCCATCGGCGTTGCCTGCGGCTCATTGCCGTGAAATATGAGTACAAGGTCAAATTTATGCTTACGGAGCTCTCGTATAGTTGTAAAAAACCTTTTATAGCCGCCATAATATGAAATTACCCCATCTATATGAGGATTATTCTCAAACATCTCTATATTTGATTTATTAAAATGGGCAATAATCTTTGCATCCGGATAGCGCTCTCTCACAGCCTTTATTGCAGGTGTTGAAAGAAGGGTATCACCTATAGCTGTTGATGAAACAACGAGGATGCTTTTAACTTTATCAGGGTCAAAATATTTCAAATCAGTGTCGCGCCTGTCAAATGCCTTGACCATCTTCATTGACAAATAAAGAATGCCGTCCAAAGGATTTAGTCTCATCCTTCACTCCGAGTACACCCCTCACCCTAACCCTCTCCCGCAAGGGGAGAGGGAACTCCACCTCCCTTGACGGGAGGGGAGTAAAACATCCTAAATGGATGCTTTACGGGCGGGTGATAGATTTTTCATCTTATTGCAAGATATATTTTTGAAAGCAGCGGACTCGTATAAATCCGCACTCTGTTTTTAAACCAGCCAATATTATTTTTCACAACAATCCGCTCTATAGAAAACCTATCAGAGCCTTTTTTAACTATGCCCCTCTTTGTTGTAAACAATGCCTTATACCCTGCCTCTTTCGCCGCTTCAATAGAATCTTCTTTATGCGACCCTTTTGGCCAGCAGAGATACGGACACGGTGTATTCAGGTTTTCCTCTATAATTCTTTTTGAATCTTTAAGTTCTTTTATCAGTTCATCACCTGACAATTCAGCACACTTCCTGTGGCTCATGGTATGAGAATAAAATTCTATTAAGCCGCTTTTCTGCATCTCCTTTATCATATCCCAGTTCATAATAACTTTATGGGTATGGCCTCTTGCTATCATATTTTTGCCTTCATGGTGAGACGGAATCGGTATTGTATTACTCCTGACTCCCGACCCCCGATAGATACATTCGGGGGCAGGCTTCTGGCTCCTGACTCTGTTTGACGCCTCTTCCACCCAATCAACAACCAAGAAGATTATTGCCTTAATGTTATACTTTTTTAAAATAGGAAAGGCATAAACATAATTATCAAGATAACCGTCGTCAAATGTAATGGCTACAGCTTTTTCTTTTATTGCAAGGTTCCCACCGGCAAAGGCAACCAACTCATCAGCGTTCAATGTTCTATACCCTGCCTCTTTCAAAAACCGCATCTGTGCTTCAAATACATCGGGGCTTACTGTAACCATATCGCCCTTATTCTGATTTACATGGTGATACATAAAAACAGGGGCGGACCTCATAATGCTTGAGGATTGAGGCATGAGGTATGAGGCAACAGCCTCTATCCTCAATCCTCTGACCTCCAACTCCTTGGATGTTTGATTTATTGTTTAACGGCAACAACAAGCAATGAACTATAAAACTCATACAACCGCTTTGCCATCACATCAACGCTGTATTTCTTTTCAACTATTCTTCTTCCTTCCTCGCCCATTCTTCTCATCTTTTCTTTGTCCTTTAGAAGGGCTATTACTGCCTCTGCCAGGACAACAGGCTTTTCAGGTTCTACAAGTATCCCTGCGATGCCGTTATTAACCACCTCAGGGACACCTCCAACATTCGTCCCTATCACAGGCTTTTTCATTGCCATTGCCTCAAGAAATGACGTACCCAATGCCTCTTGCAATGTAGGCAAAACGAACAAATCTGTTGTTTTTAATATCTCCGGTATGTCCTTTCTTAATCCAAGAAGTTTGACATTTTCAGCTATTCCAAATTCTGAAATCTTTTTTTCTATATTTTCTTTCTGCGGGCCATCACCAACAAAGAGAAAAACAGTATCAGGAAATTCCTTTAGCACCGACGGTATTGCGTCAAGCAGCGTATGGTGTCCTTTTTTCCGCCTTAAGATGGCTATTGTTCCTACAATGACAGCATCTGGTGATATGCCCAGTTCTTCCCTTGAAACAGCTTTTACAACATCCGGGTTGAAGACTTCCAAATCAACACCTGTTGGAATGCTGAACACCTTGCCTGCTGCTATGCCTTTTTCTTCAATAAGATATTTTCCAACATACTCGCTGACTGTCACAACCTTGTGCGGGAAAATGGAATATGTAATTTTAGATGTTATCGACAGCGCAAGATGTCTTGTTCTGACAATCTTCGGCTTTTTACTTGAAAGCCTTCCTGCAATTGCCCCAAGCATGCTGTCTTTGCCGCTGTGGGTACAAACGATATTAACGTTTTCTTGCTTTATAATCTTTAAGAGGGAGAAAATGGCAGATGGTGAAATGCTGCTTTCCATCCTTACTGTTCTTATCTCTATGCCATTCTCAGCCCCAACCTTTGCCAGTTTGCTGTCAGGCTGACATGCAATGATAACCCTTGCGCCCATTTTTTTCAAACCAATGGATTCTTTAAGGGTTCTGTTTTCCTGTCCTCCCCATCCTTTTGATGATTCTGTGTGTAGTATGGTAAATGCCATGTTAGTTCTTGAAATACATTCCTATGATGTCCATTATCTCATCAACACTAATGTCATAAAGACAGTCGCTTATCTTGCTTCCATAACATCCATCCTCGCCGCAGGGGATGCAGTCCCACTCCCTCTGAATTACCGTATGCTTTCCAAAGGTCTGAACGCCATTTTGCTTTTTATAAGGTTCTTCTTGCCCCTTGCCCCTTGCCCCTTGCCTCTTGTAGTCATTGTCCCACGGCCCCCAGTGGAATGCGCCTGACGGGCCGAAGAGCGCCACCACAGGCGTATTAACAGCAGCGGCTATATGCATAGGCGCTGAATCTACACCAAAAAAGAGTTTTGCCCTTTTTGAAATAGCGCCGAGTTTTTTGAGGCTTATATCACCTATAAATGAAATTGGTTTATTTTCGGCAAGTTCAATAATCCTGTTTGCCTTATCCATCTCTCTTTTATCAGGGCTGCAGGTAACAACAACCTTTGCGCCGTACTGTTCTTGAATGCGGTCTATCACATCAGCCATAGCCTCGTCTCGCCAGCATTTAAAAAGCCAGCGGGAGGTAGGATGGATATGGACAATAACATCATCCCTTTTTACGCCCTTTTCCTTCAAATCAGCGCTCAGCCATTTTTCGTCTTCCTCTGGGATATAAAAATCAATGGTTAAAGTCGGGCGGGGACAAGCCCCGCCCCTACAGTCGTAGGGGAGACCCTTGTGGTCTCCCGTTCCTATGCCGGCCTTGCTTAAAAGTTCCAAATTTTGAATGACAGTATGGTTTTCTCTATTAACCTTGAATCTGCGTGTATATAAGAATCTCTTGCCTGCAAAGCCGTCCGTCGCATCATATCCTATTCTATATCTTGCGCCGCTGAGAAAAGAATATAATGCCGGTCTGTCGCCACCTGTTAAATCAATTGCCATATCAAAATGTCCGCCCCTCAATTTCTTTACAAAAGAAATCTCGTATCCGACCCTTTTAAAAAGAGATTGTTTGAATATAGACCTATCCAGCGCAAATATCTCGTTAATAAGGGGATTCCCCTCAATCGCAGCCTCTGTCCCTGAATTCACAACAACTGTTATGCCGGCATTGGGGAAGGTATCTTTGACTGCCCTTATGGCAGGTATGGTTAAGAGGACATCGCCGATATGACGAAGTTTTATGACAAGGATTTTTCTTATATCTTTAAATGAGGTCAATTATTTCTTCCCTGATATCTCCCAGAGTTTAGTATATTTTGAGAAAGTATACGCTGAATAAAGACCTGACAGCATCAAGCCTATGTAACCTTCCAGAAAACCTTTCTGCAGGAAAAACATCTTTAGAAATGTAAAAAGCGGCCTAAATAAGATATCAAAATAACCGGCCTTACAGCCTTTCTTGAACATCTCCTCTGCAGCCAAAGCAGAATATCTGTCCATCCGTTTGAGGTAATCACTTATATCTTTATAGGTATAATGTTCTAATGACGCTTTAAGACAGCCCGCCCTTCCTTCAATCTGAACCGCCTCATGCACGGTTCTTTCATTAAATTGTCCTTTATCTTTTTTATATAGCCTTAGATTATAATCAGGATACCAGCCGCAATATTTTATCCATCTTTCTCCGAAAAAATTTTTACGCGGGATATTGTATCCATTGCAGCCGCCATTATTCAAAACCGATTCTATCTCTTTTCTCAAATCAGACGTCACCCTCTCATCTGCGTCAATATTTAAAATCCAGTTATTTTTAGCCTTGCCTGCAATTAAATTCTTCTGTTTGCCAAAACCTTGCCATTCGTCAACAAAAACCTTTGCGCCATATTCTTTGCAAATCTCAACAGTCCTGTCGCTGCTTCCCGAATCCGAGACAAGTATCTCGTCCACCCATTGGACGCTTTCAAGACAAGCGCAGATATTTGCCTCTTCGTTGAGGGTTATTATGGTAACAGAAATCTTTTCCATAGTTGATTACACAGAGTTTATAATATGATTACACAAATTTTTAATCTGTGTAATCTGTCTTTATAATCGCTGCAAATCAGATTTGAACCGCTTCATCTATCAGCATCACCGGGATACCATCCTTTACAGGATACATGAGTTTGCATGTATCGCATATAAGCCCATCCCCTTTTTCTGTTAATTTTATATCGCCCTTGCACTTTGGACATGCAAGGATGTCAAGCAATTCCTTATCAATGGCCATATACATATACCTCCTAACTCCTGACTTTTGACTCCGCCTGAGGCGGATGACTCTTGACTGCCTCTTTCACCCCTCCAAGCCTCATATATTCAACACCGCCTATCAACCCAAGCATAACCATTACTGCAAAGCCGGCAAGGGAAATGCTTAATGCCTGCGCATCCGTAGTTCCGACCTTTGTAAACAGATATACAAATGCGCCTTCCCTCAAACCAAGCCCTGACAAAGAAATCGGTATCATTGAGATAGACACGGCAATAGGCACAAAAAGGAAGAAATACCCCATAGATACAGTCATGCCAAAACCCTTTGATATAAGATAAAAGATGCTGATACTTATAAACTGTATAACGAACGACACCCCAAACGCCTTTAAAAGAATAAAGGGTTTGCTTTTATACAGCATGACCGCATTATAAAGCGATTCAATCTTTTCATTTATGCCGAACAGCTTTATCTTGCTGATTATTACGAGCGCCCAATTATGCAAACTTTTGTTCCATAAGATAATGCTTGATAAAAAGAATGCTGCTGCAAGCGCTATGATAAGGGTTGGGGCATATGTATCTTTTATGTAGCTGTAGCCAAATATAAGTGAAACAACTGCAATCGTAACCAGGGCAAAAAAGCCGGTAAATCTGTCCAGAAATACCGAGGCAAGGGAGTTTCCGCCCTTTCCTGAGAATTTATACAGGTAATAGCTTTTCACCACATCGCCCCCTATGGCTGACGGGAGGAAAATATTAAAAAACATGCCGACATAATACAAAGAAACCAGTTTTAAAAACGGCACATGAATTCCTGCATTAGGCAGAAATAAAGACCATCTGTATGTAGATATAATCTGTGAGACTGCATATAAAAGCGCCACCGCCGCAAGTATCAGGAAATTCATAGACTGCATAATTGCCCAGACATTCCCCATATCCGCTTTTTTAAAGAGGAATATCAAGAGTGCAATACTCACAAATATCTTTATTATCAAAAAAATGTACCTTTTCATAAGCTTCGTATGGATAATCCTTGGGTTTACCGCAAAACCTTTTTAACAATATAAATTGGCTTGCCTTGCGACTCATGATAAATCCGTGCAAGCATTTCGCCAAGAAGCCCCATTACAACAAGCTGGGCGCCAAGGATTATAAAAAGGGCGCTGAGCAAAAGGAGCGGCCTGTTGCCAATCTGATGACCGAGTATCAGCTTATCATAACTTAAGTATAGAGATATTAAAAAACCCGTACCCCCTAATACCAATCCTGGTGTACCAAATGCATGAATTGGCCTTGTAGAAAAGCTCTGAAGGAATTTCACTGTTATAAGATCAAGTATAACCCGCACAGTTCTTGAAATGCCGTATTTGGATTTTCCAAATCTCCTCGGATGATGCTCTACAACCTCTTCGGTAAAAGATGCACCGACCCAGCTGGCAATAGCAGGTATGAACCTGTGCATTTCGCCATAGAGTTTTATATTTTTTACAACCTCTTTTCTATATGCCTTGAGTGTGCAGCCATAGTCATGGAGATAAACACCCGTTACCTTTGAAATCAGCCAGTTGGCCATCATTGATGGCAGTCTTCTGGAAAAAAACGGATCCTTTCTATTCTTTCTCCACCCGCTTACCACATCATAGTCTTTCGCTTTTTCCACAAGCCTCGGAATATCTTTGGGGTCATTTTGTAAATCTGCATCCATGGTAACAATAACATCTCCCTTAGCATAATCAAAACCGGCTGACATTGCAGCAGTTTGGCCAAAATTACGTCTGAAACTTATAACAACAACCTTTCCATCTCCCTTTTGAATCTCACTCAAAATAGAAAATGTGTTGTCTTTACTGCCATCATCAACAAAGATAATCTCGTAGCCAACTCCGGCATCATCCATTGCATTCTTTATAGCCTTATAAAGGACTGGAACACTCTCTTCTTCGTTATAGACCGGTATGACTATTGAAACCATACTATCGCTCAAAATACCCTCCATTAGGACAGACTTAAGAAAATGAGGTTGCTGAAACAAAAATCTCAAATCATCAGGCTAATAAACATGAACCTCTTTTTCAGATATACCTTTGAAGTTATAGCAGCGGTATATTGTAGCCTTTCTTACTAATAAATCACCTCTATATGCCTTAAAGAGCGGCGCTCTCCTGCATTTCTTAAATGCATTCTTAACCATAATATCAATCGCTGCATCTCCACCTTTCACATAAATAGCATCGTTACCTTTTTGTGAATTTAAACCGCCCCATATATCATATTGGTTCATTCTTCTGTTGCCAAGATTTACATTATAGGTAATAGGATTATCTGGAACATAAAATGCCAGCTCGCTGGCCATCTGATAGGTGTCGCTAAAGATAAATGTTTCTTTTTTTCTTGCCATGTCATAATAAATATAACCCACATTTGAGCCAAGCTCTTTCCAAGCTATAATACGATTAATCGGCGCTTTTGCCTCAAGGTCTTCCATTCCCACTATCTTAAGAATACCTGGGAAGTAAGTAACGGTTGTTGATAGAAAACCGGCAGCCAGCATTATTGCAAATCCCAGTTTAACCAATCCCGTTTGAAGGCATAACGGGACAAGTTTTTTACCATAAAAACGTTCATAAACACCATTCCCGTTTGAAGGCATAACGGGACAAGCATAAATACCAATAGTAACAAATGCAGTAAAATAGGCAGGGGCTGCCCAGTTTGCCTCAACCTCTGCTTGAAGACTTTTAAATAGGAAAAATACAAACACAGGCACTGAGGTAAAAAAGAGGAGCATATAATCTCTCTGCTTTTCCTTAAAACCAATAATAGTTACCCTGAAGATACTATATATAACAGCAATAAAGATGAACGGTGTTATCAGACCAAGCTGAGAACCTAAGAATTCCATAAGCGCTGTTATTGATAGCATCAGGCCTTTCTCTACATGCACCTGGCCCATAGTATGCCTCACAGTAACCCAGCCCTGCTGGCTATTCCATATAATTACCGGGCTAAAGATAAAGAAACTTATAATACCAGCAATATATGGCTCTTTTTTTCTAAGCCAGAATCCATCATCCCTTGAAAAAAAGAGATAAAGCATGATGCACGGAAAGATAATAGCCATTGTATATTTACTGAGAAGACCTATGCCAATAGCAATACCCGTAAGATACCAATATCTCTCCTTTCTTGTAAGCAGCGCCTTTCTAAAAAAATATATGGCAATACCCCAGAAAAGTATAAGCGGGGCGTCTGTTGTCATAAGAACAGAGCCTGCAGCGTAAAGCGGCGTAATAGACGGAAGCAAACCAGCAAAAAAACCAGCCCTTTCACTATTAAATATATCACGCGCCATAATATAGAGGAGTATAGAAACAACAGCAGCAATAATCACTGCCCCAATTCTTACCGAAAACTCATTATTGCCTCCAACCTTTGTGAAAAAGGCTATGATATACGCAACCATAGGGCCTTTGCTATAATAGCTCAAATCCAGCCTTCTTGACCATTCCCAATAATGCGCCTCATCAGGTGAAAGGTCAAAAGGGCCTTGCCATATATACCAGAGACGGAATATGGTTATGCCAAATAATGTTATAAAAAAATATTTCTTATTAAAATTCATTTATAACTCATTGTGCTCATCAGCAAAGACGCTAAGACCGCATACCGGCATATCTCTTATGGAGCCACGAAACAACAACTGGGATATATTTTTTATCTATCTCTATGATAAAAATAGCGCCTATACTTCCAGCAAACGCTCCTCCTAAAACATCTAATGGATAATGGACCCCAACATATATCCTGGAATACGCAATAAGGACTGCGAATAATAAGAAGGCTGGAGAATATCTTCTGTAGGCATATGACAGATAGACTGCTACAGCAAAGGCATTGGTAGCATGTCCTGAAGGAAAAGAAAAGGATGAGGTGCAACCAACCAAGAGGCGGATGTCATAAAGCGCATTGCATGGCCGAACCCTATAAACAAGATGCTTAAGGACATCTGCTACAAAATCGCTCATTAAAACTGCGAGCACCACAATTATTAATGTTCTTCTGTCTTTCCACTTACCAAGGATAAAGATTATGACCCAGCTAAAGAGTATCAAACCTACAAAGTTTGCCTTTGTAGTTATAAATGGCATTAAAAAATCCAGGAAATAGTTGGTATACTTTGTATTTAAGATATAAAAAAGGCTTTTATCAAGTTGTAGAATATAATCCACCACCGCCTCCCTTAGTCTTTTTCAACCCTGCCTCCACTGCCTTCAATACATCCTTTACTTCTATACTTTTCATACATATCAAGCCCTTATCTTTACAAACCTTGGAAAAACATGGGCTGCAAGGCAGCTCTTTCCTGATTACAGTATGTCCTTCGCCATAAGGCCCTGTCCTCCATGGCGCAGTTGGCCCGAATATGGCGATAACCGGAACACCCATTGCAGCGGCAATATGCATCGGTCCGGAATCAACGGTAATAACCATCTTTGAAAGACTCATTAAGTAAGAAAGCTCTTTTAAAGTAGTTTTGCCTGCCAAATCTATTATCCTGTTATCCGTCAAGAATGCAATCTCTTGAATTTCCTTTCCAGATGATGCGCTTACAATAACCACCTTACAAGAAAACCTGTCCATTATCTCATTACACAAATCGGCAAATTTTCTAATGTCCCATAGCTTGGTCTCCCACCTCGCCATAGGATTTATAACTATAAACGGAGTCCCTTCCCATATGCCGTTTGTTTTCAGCAATCCAGAAATCTTCTTTTTTTCACTCTCTGAGACAAAGATTGGGAAACGAACCTTTTCATGTTTAAGGCCAAGATACGACGCTATATCTAAATACCTGTCAACAGCGTGTTTGTCAGGATTATAGGGAGGGAGTTTTTCATTTAAAAAAAGATAGCTCAATTCTCCGGATTTATCAAAACCTATTCGCCTCTTCCCATTGGACAAAAATACCCATACCCCGCTCTTTAAAAGACCCTGGAAATCAAGAACCATGTCGTAATCTAATGCCTTGATACTTTTAGCGATATTGTATGTCTTTTTAAAATCTTTAAACCAGCCGCGCTTTTTAATTACAAACACCTCATTCAAAAAAGGATGGCTAACAAGAATATTGCTCGCCTCTTCTTCCACAATCCAGTCTATCTTTGCAGATGGATACGCGCTTCTTAGGGCATAGAGGCAGGGCAGGGTATGGATAACATCACCAATGGATGAAAGTTTTATAATAAGGATTTTCATAAAAATAAAGGTTATAGGTTATAGGCTATGGGCTATAGGTACTGGGCAAAAACCCATAGCCTATCACCTATTGCCTGTCTTTAATTATCCATTCAACAGCATCCTTTAGATTGTTGGCAATATAAGACGGTTTGTGAATAAGCCTCTTTTCCTCATCCTTTCCCATGCCGGTAAGAACAAGTATGCCCTTCCCCCCAATCTTACGTGCAATCTCAACATCAGAAACCTTGTCGCCCACAACATAAGATTGTTCCAAGTTTATATGCAAATCTTTTTTTGCCTTTTCAAGCATCCCTGTCTTGGGCTTTCTGCACTCGCAATTATCATCAGGGTGATGCGGACAGTAATATATGCCGTCAAGGTGGGCGTCATCTTTTTTAAGAATATCCTCAAGCCTTTTATTTATGGCATCTAATGCATCTCTTGAAAAATACCCTCTGGCAACACCTGATTGATTTGTTATAACAACGACCTTAAACCCTTTTGAATTGAGTCTTTTTATCGCAGAAGATACACCAGCAATAATAACCAGTTTCTCTTGTGAATCAAGATAACCTGTATCTTCGTTGATTGTTCCATCCCTGTCAAGAAAAACTGCAACCTTTTTATGCATTTGCAAATTCCTTAATAAGCCTTATTGATGCCTCGTATACATCATCCACTGCAATCATTTTAAAACAATTATAGTGCCCGTATTTACACACTCTTTCAAAACACGGGCTGCACTCAATACCTTTTTTTATAACTACAACCTTATCACCAATAGAACCAGTAAGGCTCGGATCCGTAGAACCAAAAATTGCAACAGTTGGTATTCCGAGCGCCGCTGCAATATGCATAGGTCCACTGTCATTGGTTATAAACAAATTACATTTATGCATGAGGGCGATGCTTTCTCTTAGGTCAATCTTTCCTGCCAAATTCAAACCCTCACTGTCATTCAAAACACTTTTGCAGATACCACTGTCATCCTTCCCCCCAAATACAATAATCTTTGCCCCATAATTACGAATAAATCTTTTAGCCACTTCTCTAAACCTGTCTGTCATCCATCTCTTGGCAGGCCCATAACTTGCCCCAGGCGCTACACCAATAATAATATTGTTTTCAGCAACACCCTTGCTCTTAAGAATCCTTTTAGCATATTCCTTTTCTTTATCAGTTAAATATAATTTTGGTCTGATTTTATCTCCTGTCCACTGGCCCCTATCGCCAGACCCTGCAGTCATAATATTTAAATAATAAAAAACCTGATGGGTCCTCTTTATGTCTGGAGTCAATTTTATTGGCTGCGTAAGAAAAACCCCCCTCAAATCCATGGAATAACCAATTCTTTGCGGTATTCCTGCTAAAAATATTATAAGGGCAGCCTCAAACGCATTCTGAAAAAGCACAGCCATATCAAAATGACACCCTCTAATATCCTTAATTAATCTCCATTTCCCAATAATGCCGCCGTGTTTTTCCAATGAATCGTAATAAATAATCCCCTTTACAAACGGATTATTCAAGAAAACAGGGCCGACCCAAGGCTTGGCAAGAACAGTTATCTCAGACTGCGGGTAAGCTGATTGGAGAGCCTCTATTGCAGGAAGGCAAAGCACTGCATCGCCAATCCAGTTCGGCGCTCTAACAAGGATACTCCTTATGCTATTTGAACCATCTGTCCTCACTGCCAAATACACTCTCTCGTAAAAAGTTTATTTTAGAAATTATATCATGTGTGGTATGCTATTTTAAAATAAATTTTATATCTTACTCTTTCATAGGAGAGAGCTATTTATATGAAAACAATTATTCTTTTAACCATATCCAATGTATTTATGACCATTGCATGGTATGGCCATCTGAAGTATAAACAGTCCCCTCTGTTCAAGGTCATTCTGATAAGCTGGTTTATTGCCTTTGCGGAATATTGCTTCCAGGTGCCTGCCAACCGCATAGGGCATTACCAGTTCTCTGCTGCCCAGTTGAAGACAATTCAGGAAGTTATTACATTGGTCGTATTTTGTGCATTCTCTATCATTTATCTTAAGGAAGAGTTGAAATGGAATTACCTTGTCGGATTCTCAATGATGATTGGGGCTGTCTTTTTCATATTTAAAAAGTGGTGATTCATTCAAATTTTATAAAATATAGAACCTTTAAAATATATAGTTAATATTCATAAAAGCCCCCTGTCTTTCGCTTACCGCTTCATTAAATTGAGTTACAGAAACAGCGCCATTTGAGAAATATGTTGTATCATCGCCTTTTCCTGACTTTATATACCAGTATCTATAGCCCAAATCTATAGTAAGTTTGGAATACAGGTAATATAAAACAGAGGCCTCCAGTTGCGCGCCGCGTCCTCCGCTCGCCTTGTGTTCAAAGCTTGGGTCTTGCCTAAAATCGGTGCGGAGATTCCATATGCCTTTTCCTTCATACTCATTATAAGGAATAAACAGCGCGCTTCCCTTTAATGAGAAGCCGTTAAATATCGGTAAGCCCCCTTCCAGACCAATACGATAACTCTTCCACATGAATTCATATTTTGAATTCAGACCTGCAAAAGGCCCTAAAGCGCCTCCAAACTTCTGAACGCCATTGGTCATAGTAACTTTCTCATGCCACTCTTGGTATCCTATAAGCATATCAAGATATCTCTCATTGTAGTATTCTTCCGGCTCATTGGTAAGCAGGCGGTAGTGGTAATCTATATTCCAATAATATAGGTCATTCCAGCCTTTGCCGCCAGCATCGCCTGTACTTAAAGAAAAAAGTCCCTGACGGTTATCTTTCAGATAATCACTGTCCCTATAGATACCGCCATGCATAGACCCAAAACCATATCCAGCGGTTATAGCGCCGCGGCCTTCTCGTATGCCGCCGTATATCTCATAGACTGTGCTTTCAAGTCCGAGAAATTCAAGTTCAGAAAGGATATTAGGAGGCCCGCCTGATTTGGTTCCGGCAATGTTCCACTCATCGTCACCAGTGCTTTGCCATGTCTTTTCACCAATAAAAAGCGATACACTGTCGGCTCTCTTATAGGAATAACTATGCAAGTTGTCATCTGAAAAAGATACGGTTGCTGCAAGAAGAATGGTAATGCCCATAATTGAAAATATAAGTCTCTTTTTCATATTTTCCCCCCTGCTAAAGATGCTACAGCTTTTCTCCTTTCCTCTTCAAAGATACCTTCTCTATAGTAGAATATGTGGAGATCACCAAATAGTTTCAGGAGTTCATTCGGTTTAAGTAAAAATTCAGGATTTTTTGGCGGCCATATAGCCTGCTGCTCTAAAGTGAAGGTTTCAAATAGCACAACTCCATTTTTTTTTAATCCGTTTTTTATCGCAGGAATAAGTGTTCTTTGAAGATAATTGAAATTGACTATAAGGTCATAGGTTTCCGCTGGTATCTGATAGTTTTCAATATCAGCCTGAATAAAGTTTGTTTTTATTCCATCCTTTTCTGCTGTCTTCTTTCCTCTTTCTATTGCTATGTCAGATATGTCTATTGCGTCCACATTATAGCCGTTCTTTGCAAGAAAAATGGCATTTCTCCCCTCGCCGCAGGCTATATCCAATGCCCTTCCCCTTGGTAAGAGAGGAAATAATTCTATAAGCAATCTGCTGGGGTTCTTTGAAGAGGCATACGCTCCGATAGTATATTTAGCATTCCAATCTAACATGATGTTATAATTTTTCTCTCAACTCAACAGGTTCGGCTACAGTCAACTCATACTCTATTTCCTGAATATCATGCTCTGCCAGCATCCTCTCAAGGAGATAATTTTGTCTCTTCTCCACACTCGCCATTCTGATATAAGGATTATAATAACGAGGATTAGGCAGGATTACTGCCAGAAGTGTTGCCTCTTTCAGATTCAATTCTAACGGACTTTTGCCAAAGTAATATTCAGACGCCTCGCCAATGCCATAAATACCAGGCCCCCATTCTACCATGTTCAGGTACAATTCCAATATTCTCTTCTTTGTCAAAACTTTCTCGAGACGATAGGTAAGATATGCCTCTTTGAGTTTTCTTGTAAGCGTTTTCTCTTTGCTCAGATAAAGATTTCTTGCAAGCTGCATGGTAATTGTGGAAGCGCCTCTTGCGAATCTCTTCTTTTTTATGTCAGTTTTAATGGCATCCTTTATCTCATCAAGATTAAAGCCTTCATGCTGAAAAAATGCATCATCTTCACTGGCAACTACCGCATCAATAAGATATGGAGAGATTTGGGTCAAAGAAACCCAGGAATAATTTTTAACACCTATGGCCCAATCTTTTGTCTTCCCTCTGACATCTTTGATCTTTATAGAGAAGCCAGGGTCAGGTTTGTTCAAATCTTCTATATCAGGAAGTCTTTGAATCCATAATCCAAACCAGACGGCGGCTGCGGCCATAACCACTGCTATTGAAATAAAAATCTTTCTCAACACGGTTGCGGATTATAGCACACAATACAAATCCTTGACAAATAAATTAGTTTTCTCTAATATTAATGTTTAAAAATTCAGAAGGGCCCATAGCTCAGTTGGAAGAGCCACCGGCTCATAACCGGTCGGTCCCTGGTTCGAGTCCAGGTGGGCCCACCAAATAACTATCCAAGGGGAACTCTTTGAAAAATCAACTATTACTGCTTGAGAAAGTTCAGGCAATAGATATTCAAATAGGCATAATAGAGGAAGAAGAGAAACAGTATAATACAGATATAGCAAGGCTTTTGGAAGAGATTAAAGAGCATGAAACCAAGATAGCAACATTAAAGGTTGAGCTTGATGAATTAGAAAAATTAATGCAAACATTGGATGACGAAATCTTTTCGTGCACAGAGAGGATAAAAAAGAATGAGGACAGACTTAAAAATATAAAGAATGATAAAGAATTCAATGCAGCTACAAAAGAGCTCAATACAGCAAAAAAAGAAAAACAGACAAAAGAAGGAGAGCGCAGCAAACTTATTGAAAAGGTAGATGAAAAGAAAGGCCTTATAAAAGAAGCAGATGATAGGCTACAGAATAAAAAAACCGAGCTTGAAGGAAAAAACACGGCCATTATAACAAATAAGGAGGAATGGGGGAAAGGCCTCAAAGAAAAAACTGAGGAAAAGGCGGCAATTATTAAGGATATCCCTCCTTCCCTCTTAAAACGATACGAAACAATAAAACAAAAGAGGCAGGGCATAGCCATTGTATCTGTAGAAGACGGCACTTGTCAGGGCTGTTATATGAATATACCTCCCCAGGCATACATACAATTACAAAAAGGTTCTTCTGACCTCATTTTTTGCCCCCACTGTCATCGCATCCTTTATTGGCACTCTAAGGTTTCTAATTCCTAAACAAACAACAATCTGTCTGCTCTATCTACTGAATAGTGAAAGACGACCTTAAATATAAAATTTTAAAAACATTGGCGGAAACCTTTGACATTGCGAAGACAATGAAACGTTTTCCAGAAATACCAAAGGAAGATATACAATCTCTCCTTCTCCAGTTTGCTGATACATTTAAAAAAAGAGAAGTAGTCACTATCTATGTAGATGGTGCAGCAAGAGGAAACCCAGGCCATGCAGGAATCGGGGTGCTTATTTTATCAGAGGATGGAAAAGTTTTAAGGAGAATAGGAAAGTATCTTGGCAAGACTACAAATAATGTTGCGGAATACCAAGCCCTTATTACTGCCTTAAAAGAGGCAAAGACAATGGGTGTCTCAACAATCAAAGTCTTTGCAGATTCGGAACTTATGGTAAAGCAAATAAAAGGAGAATATAAAATAAAGAGCGAAGGATTGAAACCTCTTTATAAAGAGTCCATGGCTCTGTTGATGCATTTTGATGGATATGATATTATTCATATAAACAGGGAAAAGAATAGTGAAGCAGACAGGCTGGCAAATCAGGGGATAGACACCATGATTTGCCCTGCTTAGCTGGTTCGCTGAAGTGAGACAAGATAGCCGCTGCCCCGATGTTATGTCGGGGTGGAGGAAAGTCCGGACTCCACAGGGCAGGGAGGTCGCTAACAGCGACCGCCCCGATATCATATCGGGGTAGGGATAAGGGCCACAGAAAACAAACCGCCCCGATGTTACGTTACATAGGGGTAAGGGTGAAACGGTGGGGTAAGAGCCCACCAGCTCTGATGGTGACATCAGAGGCTAGGTAACCCCCTCCCGGAGCAAGACCAAATAGGAAGACATTTAAGGACGGCCCGTCCGTGTCTTCGGGTTGGTTGCTTGAGGTGCTGAGTAATCAGCATCCCAGATGAATGGCTATCGCCCCATCGGGAGACAGAATCCGGCTTACAATCTCACTTCAGCGATTTTTTCAGGCAGAAACCAAAAGATGAAACAGATAGATTAGTTCTTAACAAACTTCCTAAGGGCAATACTGCTTCCTAATAAACCAAGTGTAATCCCAACAACAATAAATCCTAAAGAAAAATATGAGATAGAAAACGGCATAGAGATCGCCGATACAAAAAGCGGGGGTGTTTTCATCACCAATATGAGACTGGTAAGATAGAGTATGCCAACAGCAATAATTGCGCCTAAAAAACCTTCAATAATACCTTCTATAAGAAATGGGGTTTTTATAAATATATTTGTTGCACCAAGAAGACCCATAATTTCTATCTCCTCTCGTCTGGCATATATTGCAAGCCTTATAGTGTTTGACACAATAAATATAGTAGCCAAAAGAATAAAGCTGCCTATTACGAGAGCAAACATCTCTATAAATCTTACAAATGCAAAAAGTTTATCCACCCACTCTCTACCATATTGAACATCCTCAATGCCATGAACAATCTTTAGTTTTGACACAAGGCCGTTTATACCTGCTGGATTTCTGTATGCCTTTTTTACCTTAATATCAAGTGAGGCTGGAAAAGGACTTGCGTCCAGACCTTCCAGTATGCCTTTTTGCCCCTTTACATCATTCTTAAAAATAGAAAAAGCCCTTTCTTTAGAAATATATTCTAAGTCATCCACCTCCGGCATAGCGGCGATATCTCTTTTGATATTCAATATCGCATCATTGGATAACCCATCTTTCATATAGGCTACAACTTGAATCTGGCTACCCATGCTGCCAAGTATGTTGTTAAGGTTTATAAAAATACCGGCAAATAACCCACAAACAGCCAGAGAGATTGCAATAGTCGTTATTGTCACACTTGTTGTTACAAGATTATTCCGTATGGTTTGAAAGGCCTCAGAAAAGAAATATAAAAGCCACTTAAGATAATTCATTTAGATGAACCCAGTAATTTTAGACTACTCAACTATTTTACCGTTATCAAGATGGATTGTCCTCTTATTAAATCTTTCTATGAGCGCCTGATCGTGGGTGGCGACAATCACCGTAGTCCCCCTGGCATTTATGTCATTAAATAGATTAAATATATCAACAGCCCTCTGAGGGTCGAGATTACCGGTAGGTTCATCCGCTAATAGGATGGTCGGTTCTTTTGCCAATGCCCTTGCAATAGCAACCCTCTGCTGTTCACCACCTGAAAGCGTCAAAGGTTTGAAGTTTGCCCTATGTTGGAGCCCCAAATAAGCCAATACCCTAAGAACTCTTTTATTTATCTCCCTATTGTCCATACCTGTAATTCGGAGTGAGAGGGCGATATTATCAAAAACTGTTTTATTGTTCAGCAGTTTAAAATCTTGGAAAACAAAACCTATTTTCCTTCTTAAAAGAGGTGTGTCCTTTTCAGTAAACCGCGATACATTCTTTCCACCTATTATAATCTGGCCCTGCGTAGGTCGCTCTATACAAAAAATAAGCTTTAATAAGGTTGATTTACCGGCCCCGCTTGCCCCGGTTATAAAGACAAATTCTCCTTTATCAATCTTTACTGTTATATCTGTTAAGACAGATATCGCCCTTTCATAGCTTTTATAAACATGAAACATGTTGACCATACTTTACACCAGACGTCTCTGTGTTTTTTACAAGGATAAACCTATCAATTACAAAACACCGTGTCAATAATAAATAAAAACCCCTCTTTGCAAGTTCCTCAATTTTAAAACTGAGAACAAACAAAGAGGGGCAATAATATGGCGGGGCCGACGGGGCTCGAACCCGCAACTTCCGCCGTGACAGGGCGGTGCTCTAACCAATTGAACTACGGCCCCAAAAAAGAAGTCAAAAGCTAAAAGATTAAAAGTTAAAAGATAAGATTTTTAGTCTCTTAACAGCTGACTCCTGACTTCTGACTCTTCACTTTTCACTTTTCACTTTTCACTTTTTTAATGGTAGGCGGAACAGGGATTGAACCTGTGACCTCAGCCTTGTAAGGGCTGCGCTCTCCCAACTGAGCTATCCGCCCGAAATACAGAAAAAAGTAAAACAGTTGAAACAAAAATCAGGAAAAAGGAAATGCGCTTCCTCATTCCTGATCTCTCTAACCAAAATATTATGAGCCTCTTTATGTACTATTATTACAACTACTACAAAATATATTTTGTTTTATCTTCTTACAGCGTCTTTTAAACCCTTGCCAGCTTTAAACTTTGGCACCTTTGCAGCAGGAATATTAATCTCCTTGCCAGTCTGCGGGTTGCGTCCTTTTCTCGCCTTTCTCTTGGAAACAGAAAAGGTTCCGAAGCCAACTAAACCTACCGAATCACCCTTCTTCAAAGACTTTGTCACAGCATCTATAAAGGCAACTAATGCCTTCTCAGCAGCAACCTTTGTAATCCCAGCTTCTTTTGAGATTACACCAACGATCTCACCCTTTGTCATATCCTCTCCTCCTTTTAAATTTTTAACGCCAAAAACCTTGAGCCATTTATTATTATATTGAAACTCAATTTTTTGAGTCTGAATCTTACTCTAATTTGTAAATGCTATAACAACTTTCATTCATTCTGTCAAGCAAATTATTGTCGTTATTGTCGTTTTCTTGCCGTTTTAAGCACAACTATTTAAAGATAATCTTGAAATGCTGCAATATCAAGAATTGTTGAAGAATTCCGCGGCAATCTGAGGGGATTCTCCTCGGTAAGGAATTTTGTTATTTCCATAGCCCGCCTTGACCCCGTTGCAGGAGCGGTGATTGCGGCTGGCATTCCGTTCAATGTGTAATGACTCTGTCACTGGATGACGTTTCTGAAATAGCTTCTTTTTGGTATATGTCCTCCTTCTTCTTGAATATCTCTTCTGGTTTTTCAAGAACCAGCGCCTGCCTCAACACATCGTCCATATTCTCCACAAAAGAAATCTCCACCTTTTTTAAGACACTGGAAGGAATCTCTTTAATATCTTTTTCATTCTCTTTTGGCACAAGAACCTTTGGTATCATACCCCTATGGGCGGCAAGTATCTTTTCTTTTAAACCGCCTATAGGCAGAACCTTGCCGCGAAGCGTTATCTCGCCTGTCATCGCAACATCTTTCCTCACAGGGACCTTCATAAAGGTAGAAGCAATCGCAGTAGCCATAGCAATACCGGCAGATGGCCCATCCTTCGGTATAGCGCCTTCAGGAACATGTATATGTATATCAACCTTCTGGTAGAAATCCTTATCTATGCCGAGAGCATCCGCTCTAGAACGGATATAAGTAAGCGCTGCCTGAGCAGATTCCTGCATTACATCACCAAGCTTGCCTGTGATAATATGCTTACCTGTACCAGGCACCACGGTCACCTCTATTGATAACAATTCGCCGCCGGTCTCTGTCCAAGCAAGACCTGTTGCAAGGCCTATTTCATCCTTCTCCTCTATTCTACCGTAGCGGTATTTTGGTATACCAAGGTATTTCGCTACACCTTTAGGAGATAGCTTTATCTTGACATCCTTACCCTTCTTTAAAACCTCTTTTGCAACCTTTCTGCAGATGGAGGCAATCTCCCTTTCTAAATTCCTTACCCCCGCCTCCCGCGTATACCTTCTTACAATTGCCAATATCGCATTCTCCGGAATCTCAAGATTTGCAGCAGCAATACCATTGGCATTAAGTTGTTTTGTCACAAGAAATTTCTTGGCTATATGAACCTTTTCTATTTCTGTGTAACCGGCTATCCTTATGATTTCCATCCTGTCCAATAGCGGATAGGGAATGCCCTGAACATTATTAGCAGTAGTTATAAACATCACCTTCGAGAGATCATAATCACAATCCAGATAGTGGTCATTAAAACTATGATTCTGCTCCGGGTCTAAAACCTCTAACAATGCAGACGCTGGGTCGCCTCTGAAATCTGTCGACATCTTATCAACCTCGTCTAACAAAAAGACAGGGTTATTGGCGCCTGCCTTTTTTAAAGACTGGATTAACTTTCCAGGCATAGAACCTATGTATGTTCTCCTGTGACCCCTAATCTCTGCCTCATCCCTCACCCCGCCCAAAGACAAACGTATAAACTTTCTATTTGTTGCCCTTGCAATGGATTTTGCCAATGACGTTTTTCCAACGCCAGGCGGGCCAACAAGGCACAGTATCGGCCCTTTCATCTCTTCCACAAGTCCATGAACAGCCAAATGTTCCACAATCCTCTCTTTAACCTGCTTCAAACCATAATGGTCTTGTTCAAGAATTTTTTCAGCTTCATTGATATCCTTTTTCTCCTCCGTCACCTCTGCCCACGGAAGAGATAGCAGCCAGTCAAGATAATTTCTTACAACAGTAGCCTCAGCAGCCATTGGCGACATGAGTTTGAGTTTTTTCAGCTCCTGCTTGGCCTTTTTTGTGGCCTCCTTGCTCATCTTTTTATTTTTGATCCGATCTTCAAGCTCCTGAAGCTCACTTTTAAATTCATCTTTCTCGCCCAATTCCTTCTGAATAGCCTTCATCTGCTCGCTCAGGTAATACTCTTTCTGTGTCTTCTCCATCTGCTTTTTGACACGCTGCCTTATCTTCTGCTCCGTCTCAAGTATTTCTATCTCGCCTTCCATAAGGCCGTAAAGCCTCTCCAGTCTGTGCGTAACATTGGTAAGTTCCAGAAGGGCCTGCTTATCTTGCAGTTTTATTACCAGATGCGCAGCTATCGTATCCGCTAACCTTGCAGGTTCATCAATGGAAGATACGGACATAATCATCTCAGGAGGTATTTTCTTGTTAAGCTTTACGTAGGTCTCAAAGGCCTTTGCAATATTTCTGGTAAGCGCCTCAGTTTCTAATGTATCATCAACTTCTTCATTTATCTCGTTAACCTTGACTATAAAACATTCCTTAGAAGGAACAAATTCCTTTATCTTTGCCCTTCTCTTTCCCTCTACAAGAACTTTAACACTTCCATCAGGCAGTCTCAAAAGCTGCAATATATTGCCCAAGGTGCCAACTTTATGTATATCATCCTGGGAAGGGTCGTCTGTCTTTGCTTTTTTCTGGGCTGATAGAAGAATGCTCTTATCCTGAGACATGGCAAGTTCCAACGCCTTTACAGACTTATCCCTTCCTACAAAAAGCGGAACAACCATATGCGGAAAAATTACTATATCCCGCAATGGAATAAGAGGAACAGATACTTCTTTTACGTCTTCTGTCATATTTTTATTTTCCTTGAAGAACATTGTTCACCTCGTTAAAAAGACAGGTTAAGGTTGAGGCTGAGGTTGAGGTTGAGAAAAACTCTATCTTTCCTTAACCTCTACCTGTCTTTCTTTACGCCGATTCTGCCTTCTTCTCATAGACCATTATCGGATTTCCCTTGCCAAGTATCATATCTTCATTAACAAGACATTCCCGTATATTAGTCTGCGACGGCATATCGTACATCACATCAAGCATTGCATTTTCAAGAATAGCCCTCAACCCCCTTGCGCCGGTCTTTCTCTTCATGGCCTCCCTTGCAATCGCGACCATAGCGCTGTCTGTAAATTTGAGTTTTACATTCTCAAATTCAAAGAGCTTCTGATACTGTTTAACAAGGGCATTACGCGGCTCTGTCAGTATCTTTACCAGGGCAGACTCATCCAGTTCATCTAAGACAGCCACCACAGGCAGCCTTCCAACAAATTCAGGTATCAAACCATATTTTAACAAATCCTCAGGCTGAACCTCGCGGAGCAGTTCATTTACATTTCTCTCTGCCTTCTTTTTTATATCAGCGCCAAAACCAAGGGTCTTTCTCCCAACCCGCTGCTGTATTATATTCTCTAAGCCTGCAAAGGCTCCGCCGCATATAAAAAGTATATTGGTTGTATCTACCTGCAGAAATTCCTGCTGAGGGTGCTTTCTGCCGCCTTTTGGCGGGACATTGGCAATAGTCCCTTCAATTATCTTGAGCAGCGCCTGCTGAACCCCTTCGCCGGACACATCCCGCGTAATTGACGGACTGTCAGACTTTCTTGATATCTTGTCTATCTCGTCTATATAGACAATCCCCTTCTGACACTTATCTATCTCATAATTAGAATTCTGCAACAGGCTTAAAATTATGTTTTCAACATCTTCGCCCACATAACCTGCCTCTGTCAATGTTGTGGCATCGGCTATGGTAAAGGGAACATTGAGTATTTTTGCAAGGGTCTGGGCAAGGAGCGTTTTACCGGAGCCGGTTGGGCCAAGCAAAAGTATATTGCTTTTCTGAAGCTCAACGCCGCCGGTATTGAATTTCTTATCTTTGCTCTCAATCCTCTTATAATGATTGTGCACTGCAACTGAAAGTATCTTTTTTGCCTTCTCCTGCCCTATGACATACTCATCAAGAATCTTCTTTATCTCCGCAGGTTTTGGAACTGACATCACCCTGGCATGGGATATTTCCTCTTTCTCATATTCCTCGCCAATTATATCATTGCAGAGTTCTACACATGCATCACATATATACACCATCGGACCGGCAATAAGTTTCTTCACCTCAGACTGGCTCTTGCCGCAGAATGAGCAGGTTAACGCATCGTTTCCTCTTTTTTTGTCTACCATAATACCTCCTCATGGATATAAGTTACACGTGGAGCGATACCCGCTTCTCTATCACCGAATCAATTATACCATATTCCTTCGCCTGTCCACCACTCATAAAAAAATCTCTATCCGTGTCTCTGCTTATCTTTTCTACTGACTGGCCTGTATGTCTTGCAAGGATAAGATTCAACTCTTCCCTGAGTCTCAGTATCTCTTTAGCCTGAATATCTATATCTGTTGCCTGACCCTGGGCCCCTCCCAGCGGCTGATGTATCAGAATCCTTGAATGGGGAAGGGCAAATCTCTTGCCGTGGGCGCCGGCTGCCAGTAAAAGGGCCCCCATGCTTGCAGCCTGACCCATACATATTGTGGAAACAAGCGGTTTAACGTACTGTATTGTATCGTATATAGCAAGCCCTGCGCTTACAATCCCGCCTGGCGAATTTATGTAAAGATGTATCTCCTTATCAGGGTCTTCGGATTCCAGAAAGAGCAGCTGGGCAATGACAAGATTTGCAACATTATCATCAATGGCTGTGCCTAAGAAGATTATCCTATCCTTAAGAAGCCTTGAATATATATCATACGCCCGTTCTCCGCGGCCTGTCTGCTCAACAACCATGGGGATTAATGTCATGAATACCTCTTTAAAATACAGGCTATGGGCAATGGGCTATGGGGTTTTCCTACTGCCTATTGCCTATCACCTATAGCCTATTGCCTGTTTTTAATTACAAAATCAAAAACCTTATCTTCCAGCATCCCTGCCATTATTATACTCTCAGAGCCTTCTTCAATAATCTTCTTTTTAAGGCCCTCATAATTTTGATAACGTTGGACAGCTATTTCTCTTATCCTTAAATCCACTTCTTCTGCTGAAACAGTTATGTTTTCCTGCCTTGCTATTGCATCCAGTATCATCTCTTCCTTTGCCCGTATTTCAGCCACTTTGGCATATTTTTCCCTCAGTTTCTCATACGTCATATCAGCCGCATCTTCAGGCCTTACCATCCCCTTCTTCACCTTCTCTAATGTTTGGGAGATCATTGACTGTAAATAGTTTGCCACCAGCGCAGGAGGTGTATCAAAGCTGTTTTTCTCAATAAGCTTTTCCAGTATCTCTTTCTTAACCTTTTCCTTCTCTGCTGCCTCTTTCTGTAGTTTGATGCCCTCTCTTACTTTATCCTTTAACTGGGCAACATTGTCAAGCTTTAAATCCTTCGCAAACTCATCATCCAGCACAGGCAACACCCTTTCCTTGACTACCTTAAGCTTCAGCTTAAAAAGGCCTTCTTTATCTGCTAATTCTTTATGACCATATTCATTAGGAAATCTTGCCTTTACCTCTTTTTCTTCGCCCTTTTTCATCCCTATCAGCGCATTTTCAATGTCAGGGACAAGCTTTTTTGAGCCTATTATTGTATAAAAATCAGACGCCTTCCCGTTCTTTATGGGTTTATCCTCTATAAACCCTTCAAAATCTACAAGAACCATATCCTGTTCCTGGGCAGGACGCTCCACCTCATTGTAATATGCGTTGTTTTCCCGCAGGGCCACCATAGTCTTTTCCACCTCATCATCAGCAACAACCACTGCTTCTCTCTTAAACTCTATGCCAATATAACCTTCTACCTTTATAGGAGGTCTTACTTCAACAGTTGCTGAGTATGAGAAAGGCTTGCCTTGTTTTATGCCTTCCTTCACATCTATATCAGGCCTCGAGACAGGAGACAGGCTCTTTTCCATGATAGCCTTTGGATACGAGTTTTCTATAACCTTTGATACAACCTCTCCAAGCACATAGTCCTTATAACGACTCTCTAATACCGCCTTTGGTATCTTCCCTTTTCTAAAACCGTCTATGGAAACCTTTTCCCCAAGCTCCCTATACACAGCCTCCATCTCCTGGTCAACATCTTCAGGCGGCACCTCAATAAGTATCCTCTTTTTTACAGGGCTTAAATCTTCGATTGATACTTTCATTACGATATCTCTCCTTTTAAATAATTATGTAGTCTGCCGATTCATCGGCGTTTTTTAACTGCGCCCATAAATGGGCAAGCTACAAAAAACCTATTGCCTGTGGTTTGGTGCGAGAGGGGGGAATCGAACCCCCATGGTTGCCCACCAGATCCTAAGTCTGGCGCGTCTGCCAGTTCCGCCACCCTCGCAAAAATACAGGGATACATGTAGTCTGCCGATTTATCGGCGGTTTTTAAATACGCCCATGAATGGGCAAGCTACAAATATGACAATTTATTATATGGAATTTTTTTACCTGTTGCAATGGGAAATTTTAATATTTTTTTCGTAGTCTGCCGACTTATCGACGTTTTTGTAGTTTTTGTAGTATGCCCATTCATCGGCGTTTTTCATCCGCCTCAGGCGGACGCCCATAAATGGGCAAGCCACGTTAAGGATAAGTAATAAAAAAGGGCGGGGGTTAAACCTCGCCCTTTTTTTGTGCTCTTCTTATGTAGGGCAAGGCTTAAGCCTTGCCCTCCGCAACCCTAAAGGGTTGCCCTACATTAAAAGTCATACTGAATCTTTGCAAAGTACTCGCTTACTGCGTCGTCAACTGCAAGAGTGTCAGCCGTAGGATGGGCAGAGCCCACCCTCCTTGCTGCAAAGGTCAGTGGTGTTTTGGATGGTGTTTTTCTGTGTAGCGAACAAAGAGGTAAAAAGCTATTACAGCAATTGAAAGACCCAAGAAAGTATATCCAAGAATATCCATATCAATCTTCTTTCTTTTTTAAGGATGTTTTAATGATGTATGCCTTTTGTGGTGGGCATCCTTATAGGTAAAATATATTCCCACAATAATCAAGATTACTGCCGGAATGCCAAAAAGGATTATTGCCTCTAACATAATTTGTCACCTCTTTCCATCTATTTTATAAGCAACTATAAAAACAATAATTGTAAATCCCAATCCGCCTATCAACACAAAATAATTTTGACTTTCTGATATAAACTGTCCAATAACCAACGCCGCAAATGTCAATTTCCCAATATCGTATAAAGCCTTTGCTAAATTTGCCCGTCTCTCCATCCAGCTTAAATATAGCCCAACAAAGATAACGTGTCAAATAAAAAAGGGCGGGGTTTTATGCCCGCCCTTTTTCACGGAATTTACCTTTGATGTGACCCTGGCGAGACGAATTAAGGATGAGCTTCGTGCAGCCTTTTCAGTCTTTCATCAAAACTAACTAAAGATGCGCCATAACCTCTGGCCTTTGCCCATAATATGCAATCTACAATATCAAAATTTTTATCGGCAAAGAGACTTAATGCCTCAATCAACTCTCTTTTATCATCATTTACAACCCCTCTGTAATGCAACAACCCCTGTAGCTTCTCGGATGCTTTATCTTTCGGGACCTTATAAAATTTCGTTAATACATATACGCATTCCACAATAACGCTCTCAAGGATAATAACCTTTTCCTCACCCACCCTAACCCGTTCAAATAATCTATCGGCCTTATCATAAAGATGAGGCTCGTCTGCCAGCAAATACCTGAGTATGACATTTGTATCAGGCAGTTTTTTGGCCTGTTCTATCATGTGCCACCCGCTCCCACACAACTTCCCTTACCGCTTTCAAAGGGACATATTTTTTTGTATATCCGCTCAAAGAGCCGCCGATGCTTTTAACAGGTTTTAGCATTATATTTCCACCTGCCATCTCAAACTCTATTATATTGCTCTCCAACAAATCCCTTATCTCTTTAGGAATAGTAACCTGTCCCTTTGATGTAATCTTAACCGCTTTTATAGGCATATCAATATGTTCCTTACATTTAAATTTTGTATTACTTGACTATAATGTAATACTTATATTCTTCTCTGTCAAGCAATAAAAAAGGGCGGGGTTTTATGCCCGCCCTTTTTTATGTTTTTGCAGCTGCCCAATTTATTGGGCGTATTTCATAATGCGCCGATAAATCGGCAAGCTACATTAAATCTTAAAAGTCATACTGAATCTTTGCAAAGTATTCGCTGACTGTATCGTCTGTTGCAAGAGTGTCAGCCATAGGGTGAGGTACAGTCCACCTGCTTGCTGCAAAAGGTCAGTGATGTTTTGGATAGTGTTTTTCTGTGTAGCGAACATACAGATAAAAAACTATCACACCAAGAGATAGCAGTATAAAAGCTATGCCTAAAGAAGTCATGTCAATCTCCTCCTCTATCTAAAAATATGCCACTCAAAAATGTAAGGACAGCAAAACATAATCCCATCCAGAAAACCCACTCAGGGATAGATGATAGAGAAATAAATTTTCCTACAACAACTGCGCCAAAGGCATATTTACTAATATCCAGAAAATACTTACTCGCATTCTCCTTCTGCCTCTTTGTTAATCTCACGATTTAAATTTAGCATTGCAACAAGGCATTGTCAATGCAAAATGAACCGCTCCAAAGCAATAAAAAAGGGCGGGTTTTAAAACCCCGCCCTTTTAAAACTCACATCCTTTAAAACCACCCCTCTCCTTTATCCTCTCCCCTGATGGGAGAGGGAAGGGTGAGGGGATTAGTTAAAAGTCATACTGAATCTTTGCAAAGTACTCGCTGACTGCATCGTCGGCTGCATTACCGCTCCAATTTCCAGCCTGGTTCTTAGAGCTCTTAATGCCGTCTCCTGGCATAAACCATGCTAATTGACCAACTATTGCAAGTTGCGGATATAGCTTGTAAACTGCAGTAAGGTCAAATTCTGTGCCGAGCTTGCTCTCCCATTCAGTTGAAGTTGCCGCTCCTGTTGTCTGCTTGTTCTGACTATGCCAGAAACCAGCATAGAGACCGCTCAGCGTCAAATCATCTGTTGCCTTGAAAGAACCATAAAGCTGGGCAAATGTGATATTGCCGAGGGTGGTTCTGTCAATGCTGTTTGAGCTGACTGTAGCAAGGCTTGCACCGCCGTTTGATACCTCGCCATTGTCAAAGAATATGGCTGGTCTTACGCCAAGCTGATTGCCGTAAGAACCTACAACACCGGTAAAGTTCTGTGACTTTTCATCCTGTGTGCTCTTGTCTCCGCTGCCCAAACCTGCGGCAACGCCGACTGTTGCCTGGCCAAGATTCATGCTTACATCGCCGTCAATTGCATATGCGCTGTATTTACGGTCAGCAGCGCTGCCTGTAGCAGCAATACCGCATGAGCCTGGCTGGCAACCCTTGTCTTGTTTACCGCCCTTATATGCACCATGAACCTTTAAGTTGATTGGGTTAAGCTTTGCCTCTACCCCTGCACCCAACCACCATGGACTGTTCTGGCCTGTGCTGTTCGTAGATTTAGTAGCAGAGGTTTGTACTATCGTTGTTCTGTCTCTGTCATACAGGAAATAGGCGCCTGCCTTTAAAGTATCTGATGGCGCAGCAGTTGCCTGCAATATATAGAGGGTGTTATCTCTGTCAGATGAATCTGTTGTGGTGCTGGGAACACTGGTTGATGTAGTAGCGCTATAAGAAGCTTCGGTCAGCTTTGCATAACCAAAATAAAGTGTCATCGGGTCAACTGCCTTTGTTGTTAATATAAAGGCGTCAATCTGGCTGACAAGTATAAGTCCGCCATCTATAAGGCCGTAATAGACTCCGTCATCAGCAACCCTGAAAGACTGGCCGCCATCCGGCGCATCGCCGAATACCTGTCTGCCTGCCTTTACCCTGACCGGGCCGGCGCTGAATGAAAGATATGCCTGACGGACATTTACCCTGTTATTCTCATTATTCGCTGTACCCCAGTCATTGCCTGCTGCACCGCTTCCCCATACATGGCTTCTGTTTGGTCCATTAGTATCGCCGATCTCTAACTGCACAAAACCCCTCAGATTGTCAGATGCCTTGCTCTCAACGCCAAGACGGAACCTCTGGTCTACCCATGAGTTGTTGTCAGTAGGATTGGCTGCTGCTGTTGTGGTAACATTAGAGCCAACGCCGCTGTACGTCTTAGTATCTCCTGAACTATTGTAATCTGAAGCGTTGTTCGTGCTGAACAATCTTACCCTGTATGTGCCGTAGAATGTGGTGTCAGCCATTGCCGGCGCCACCCATGCGGCAGTCATCAGGATTGCAAAAACTGCCATTAGAATCTTTTTCATTTTTACTTCCTCCTTTTTTATTTATTACTTCTTTTTTTATTAAAGAAGCAATTTATAATACACAATTCTCAAAGCTCAAGCCCTGAGTTAGAGTATTCTCATCTTTTCTCTATCTCACCTCCCTTATATTTTTATGAATCGGAAAAGTAACAGGGCCGTTTTAATACTGCTCTTTTTACACCATAAGCAAACATGTTGTCAAGGTTTTTTTACAATTTTTTTACAATTTGCCCCCAGCCTTTAATTTGGTAGCATCCCTTGAGGTCTCTATCACCGCCTCTGCTATGGCGCTAACGGTAGTCTTGACTTCTATTATATCTGTCTCTAATCTGTCCATACGGCCTTCAAAACCATCCATACGACCTTCAAGTCCATCCATACGGTTTTCAAAACCATCCATACGGCTTTCAAATCTGCCCATACGGTCTCTGATATCTATCTGCCCTTTCTTCAATTCGCCGATATCTGCCTTAATATCTATAAGGATATTTACAACCCTGTCTTCCATAATTTCTTCCTTTTTTACCTCAAATCAGAACTGTTTGTCAAATATTTTTTACAATCCCCAAAAATCAACGCTACTTTTGGGACAATGTGTTTTTTACGCCTGTTTTTTACACCACCCCTGCCTTGAGCAAATCGTGCAGATGGATGACGCCTGCAATTTTATTCTCATTCTTACCTTCATATACAAATAAACTTGTTATAGAATAATCCTCCATCAGCTTTAAAGCAGATTCTGCAAATGCGCCCTTTGCTATCTTTTTGGGGTTTTTTGTCATTACATCCTTCAGCCTTTTATTCAGAATGTCATTGCCTTTTTCCAGCGCCCTCCTTAAATCGCCGTCTGTGACAGCGCCGACAAGGCAGCCATTCCCATCTACCACACCTGTTACGCCGAGCCTCTTTGCGGTTATCTCAATTATTGCCTCTTTCATGGATGCATGTATATGAACAACCGGAATGCCCTTGCCTGTGTGCATAAGCTCATCTACCTTTAAAAGCCTTTTGCCGAGACTGCCTCCCGGATGAAGGAGCGCAAAGTCTTTTTCTTTGAAACCCTTTTTTTCAAGCAAGGCAACTGCCATAGCGTCTCCCATAGCCAAGGTAACAGTAGTAGAAGCGGTTGGCGCAAGGCCAAGCGGACAAGCCTCTTTCTTCACGCCTACATTCAGCACAACATCACCTGCCTTCGCAAGGGTGGATTTTTTATCCCCTGTCATTGCAATAAGTTTTACCCCCATCCTTTTTATCAGGGGTATAATCCGTATAAGCTCCTCTGTCTCGCCGCTGTTGGACACTGCGATAACGATGTCATCTTTCATCAGCATACCCAGATCGCCATGCACGCCCTCAGCCGGATGCAGGAAAAATGCAGGCGTGCCGGTTGAGGCAAAGGTGGCCGCAATCTTCTGGCAGATAAGCCCGCTCTTTCCCATGCCGGTTATGATGACCTTGCCGGTTGCATTCAATATAAGGTCAATGGCCTTTGAAAAATTTCCGTCAAGCCGCGCGGCAAGATGCGTTATGGCCTCGGCCTCTATTTTCAAAACCCGCTTGGCGGTCAATATTGTTTTATCAGACTTCATGTTGGAAATGTTAGAGGTTTGAGGAGTGAGGCAAATATCGTAAGAGGCTGGAGGTAGAAACTTTTTGCCTCAGACCTCATACCTCCAACATCTTTTGTTGCCCCTATCCTCTAACCTCCCGCCTCTTCGTACCTCTTAATGCATTCATCAACCCATTCAATTTGCGATCTATTTCTTCGCCTCTTACCTTAATTCCTTCCGATTCTTCTTTTGCAAACAAACCTCTTCTCCTGAATATTTCGTTAAGCGTTATTGTTTCATAAAGAGAACCCTGGGCAATACTCAAATATTGGATAAATTCTTTTCTATATTGCCGCCCTTTCCCTTCTGCTATGTTCTGGGAAATTGAAGCTACCGCACCCTCCATTTGTGAAACTAAACGCAAATACTTATTCAAGGGTATCCGCTCAAGCAATGATAATGTATAATCCGCCAATTCTACAGCCATCCGCCAAACATCCAACTTCTCAAAAGGAAAAATGTAATTTGACATCTGCCTCCACCTTCTAATAATGATGGTAGAGGTTGAGGGATAGGAGACCCCAACCTTAAGCTTATTTTGATTTTTTTCCTCTAACCTCCAGCCTCCGACCTCTAACATTCCCCTTCACCACCCTATCTATTTCCTTCAACTGTTTCAGCAGCGCAGGGAGGCTTTTCAGTGCTAAAGAATTCGGGCCGTCGCAGAGCGCCTTAGCGGGGTTTGAATGAACCTCCATAAATATACCATCAACACCTACGGCAACAGCAGCCCTTGCAAGGTATTCCACCATCTCTCTTTGCCCGCCTGACGCACTCCCGAGGCCGCCGGGAATCTGAACGCTGTGCGTTGCGTCAAATATCACAGGATAGCCAATTTCCCTAATCAGAGGGATTGACCTGAAGTCAACCACAAGATTATTGTAACCAAAGGATGCGCCTCTTTCCGTGATAGTTATATTTCTATTTCCTGTTGATACAGCCTTGTCAATTATCTGCCGGACATCCCACGGCGCAAGGAACTGGCCTTTTTTAATATTGATAACCCTGCCTGTGTTTGCAGCCTCTATTATCAAATCTGTCTGCCTGCAAAGGAATGCGGGTATTTGTATTATATCTGCAACCATGGCAACTTCTTGAACGTCCTCTTTACAATGGACATCAGTAAGGATCGGCAGATTAAACCTCTTTTTTACCTCTGCTAATACTTCAAGCCCTGCATAAAGCCCAGGCCCTCTGTATGATTGAAGCGACGTCCTGTTAGCCTTGTCATAGGACGCCTTGAATATGAGCGGGATTTTGAGCTTGGCTGCAATAGCCTTTAGTTTTGCGGCAACAGCAAGGGTTGTTTTCTCGCCCTCTATTACACACGGTCCTGCTATTAAAACAAAAGGGGCATTGCCCCCGATAGATACATTCGGGGTCAGGCCCCCGATTTTGATATTGCCGATTTTTATTGGTTTTAGTTTGTCCATTGCTTTTCAGAATACCTTTTTTGTTTTTGTGTAGTTTGCCCATTTATGGGCGTATAAAAAAACGCCGATGAATCGGCACACTACTGTCAACAGCACGGCTTCGGCAATAAGGTCAACAACCAGAGCCTCACTTTTTTCTTCCCCTTATTCCCTGTCCCCCATGCTTACTGCCTGCAAGGGCAGGCTTGCCCTTTTTATTCTGAATCGCCGCCTTTACAAATTCTTCAAACAACGGATGAGGCTGCATCGGCCTGCTCTTGAATTCAGGATGAAACTGGCAGCCCAGAAACCACGGATGATTTTTATATTCCATAATCTCGACAAGCCCGCCATCCGGCGAGAGGCCGCTGAATACAACACCTGCCTTTTCCATATTTTCACGATAAATATTATTCACCTCATATCTGTGCCTGTGCCTTTCGCTTATCTCTACTTTTCCATATGCCTTGAAGGCAAGGGTCCCTTTCTTTACTATGCAGGGATATGCCCCGAGTCTCATAGTCCCGCCTTTTGAAGTAATGTTCTTCTGTTCCAGCATCATATCAATCACAGGATGCGGGGTATCCACATTAAACTCAGAACTGTTCGCATCCTTTAAACCGCAGAGATTCCTTGCTATCTCTATTGCAGCCACCTGCATCCCGAGACATATACCGAAAAATGGAATCTTCTTTTCCCTTACATACTGGATAGTAGATATCTTTCCCTCTATGCCCCTGCTTCCAAAACCGCCTGGAACAAGGACAGCGTCAACATCCTTGAGCAAGTGACGAGGTCCGGCCTTTTCAATCTCTTCCGAATCTATATAGACAAAATTAACACAGACGTTATTTGTAATCCCTCCATGCACCAATGCCTCATGCAAACTCTTGTAGGAATCCTGAAGGTCAACATATTTGCCTACTATGCCTATTGTTATCCCAGATTTAGGATTTTTTACCTTCTTCGCTATCCTCTCCCACTGCTCCAGTTTCGGCGACCTTGTCCAAATGTTCAGGAGTTTGATAACCTTTTCATCAAGCCCTTCGTTATGAAATGCAAGAGGCACCTCATATACACATTCTACATCCTTTGCGGTTATAACCGCATCTCTGTCCACATTGCCAAAAAGCGCTATCTTTGCCTTTATCTCAGGAGAGAGGGGACGACTGGTGCGACAAAGCAGGATATCAGGCTGAATACCGATTTCGCGCAATTTATTTACGCTGTGCTGCGTTGGTTTTGTCTTTAATTCGCCTGCTGTATTAATGAAGGGTATAAGGGTAAGATGGATATAAAGAACATTTTCCTTCCCAAGGTCAAAGCGAAGCTGTCGTATAGCCTCAAGAAAAGGAAGACTCTCAATATCGCCTACTGTTCCGCCTATCTCTATGATAGCAACATCCACGCCGTCAGTCATGTTGAGTATATTCGCCTTTATCTCGTCAGTCACATGCGGGATAACCTGAACCGTGCCACCAAGGTAATCTCCCCGCCTCTCCTTTGTTATTACAGCATCGTAAATCTGCCCTGTGGTAAAATTGTTTCTCTTTGTAAGCTTCGCAGATGTAAATCTTTCATAGTGGCCGAGGTCCAAATCTGTCTCAGCGCCGTCATCGGTAACAAATACCTCGCCGTGCTGAAACGGGCTCATGGTGCCGGGGTCAACATTGATATAAGGATCAAGCTTTTGGAGAGTAATGGTTAACCCCCTGCTCTCAAGAAGCGCGCCGATGGACGCAGAGGCAATACCCTTACCCAGCGAAGAAACAACCCCGCCTGTGACAAAGATGAATTTGGTTTTGATATGTTTTTTCGGTTCAGCCATGATTTGGTATCTGTAAATACAAAGGTAGGACAAACCTTTAGGTTTGCATAAGCAGGGCTAAAGCCCTGCCCTACTCCTGACTCCTGACTACCGACTTTCTTTCACTATCTTTCTCACCTTTTCCAAATCCTCTTTTGTATCAACTCCGATGGAATTATACTTTGTTTCAACGACCTTGATTTTATAGCCGTTTTCCAGAACCCTCAACTGCTCAAGTTTCTCTGCCTCTTCCAACAGCGTCGGTTTCATCCGGGCAAATTTCAGGAGAAAATCTTTTCGGTAAACATACAAACCAATGTGCTTGAAGACCGTGAACCGTGAACCGTGAATCGTGAGGTGTTTAGGGTCTTTCCATTCATCTCTATGATATGGTATAGGCAACCTGGAAAAATAAAGCGCAAAATTATTTCTATCCGTCACCACCTTCACCACATTCGGACTGTTAAGTTCCTCCGCGTCCAATATCTTTGTCTTGAGCGTTGCCATGTAAACTTCTGAATCATCAACCATCGGCCTTATCGCCTCGTCTATCATCTCCGATTCAATCAGCGGCTCATCCCCCTGGACATTTACAACTATATCGCACTTAATATTTGCCGCTGCCTCTGCAAGCCTGTCCATGCCGGATTTATGAGATGCAGATGTCATTACCGCCTTGCCGTGAAAACCTTTGACTGCGTCAAAAATCCTTTTATCATCAGTTGCTACAATAACATCATTTATGAGCTTTGCCTTCTTTGCCCTTTCATAGACCCACTCCACCATAGGCTTTCCTGCTATGTCTAAAAGCGGTTTTCCATCTAAACGGGTAGAACCATACCGTGCAGGAATAATCGCAATAACCTTGTCCTGAACGAAGTGAGCGGAATTCATTGCACTTAAATATATCTTAAAGACAGTCTAAAAGTCAAAGACAGTCTGTTCTTGGGTAATGTCAATCTTTATGTGTAATTTTATTTAGGGCTATACTCTCCATAGGATCAATTCTCCCAAATCCTATTCTGCCTGTTGAATATGGCAAA
>MGRL01000117.1 GCA_001798165.1 Deltaproteobacteria bacterium RIFCSPHIGHO2_02_FULL_43_33 | reverse complement strand
TCCACCAAACCATTGTTGTCCGCATCTGGCCAGGTAAAGACTATGGTGACAGGCTGATCGAAGGTGGTCCCTTCAGGCTGGAGCACCACTCCATAGACCCCAAGGGCATTGCCGAGGTTATTGGTAAGCTCATACCCGGAGCCGGTGTTTGAGATAGACACGGTAGTATCCCCGCTCACTGCTCCGGGCGGGAAGGTGATACTCACAGAACCGTCCGGTGTCGTCACTATGCCGCCGCCCTCATCAACCGGAGCTGCTCCGGAGCCGCCGGCATTGCAGGTATTGGTAGCATCGCTCGGACAGGGGTCTGCCACATCAGGCAGGCCATCGTTGTCTGCATCAGGGGCAGTGATGTTAACTGTAAAGCTTGCCGTAGCATGATTGCCCGCATCATCAGTGGCAGTGCATGTGACTGTTGTAGTCCCAATAGCAAATGTGCTGCCAGATGGCGGATTGCACGCAACAGAAGGAGTGGTATCCACTATGTCGCTCGCTGCCGGCAGAGCATAGTCTACCACCCTGCCTGCGCCGGATGTTGCCTGATGACTGATGTTTGCAGGGACATTGCTCAGTATTGGCGCCGTGGTATCCTGAACAACAACATCAAATGAACAGGATGCGCTGTTCCCTGCCGCATCGCTTGCAGTGACAGTAATAGATGTTTGTCCCAGCGGGAAAACAGTCCCTGATGCCTGTGAGTAAACAATTGTCGGGGTTGATACTGTATCCGTCGCCGTTGCCAGAGGGTAGTTTACGATAGCGCCTGCAGATGAGGCTGCCTCAACTGTCAGATTGGCAGGGCAGGCTATTGTCGGGGGCGTAGTGTCCTGCACAATTACCGAGACAACATCTGTTGCCGTCAATCCTTCGTCATCTATAACAGTGAGCATGATTACATGAGCACCTAACGGTAAAGTAACTGTCGGCGCCGCCCCTGTCGCTATTTCAACGGAGCCTTCCAGCCAGTGATATGCAAGGGCTCCGCCATCGGGGTCGCTTGAAGCTGTTCCATCAAGGATCGCCGATGCGCCCGACGGCCCAGTGGCCTCAACAGTCTGATCAGGCCCGGCATTGGCCGCAGGAGGGAAGAACCCTTCGTCTGTCTGGCCGTTGCAGTTGTCGTCCACGCCATTAAATATCTCGGCAGCTCCGGGATTAATTGCCGGGTTGCCGTCATCACAATCCACATCTGCAAGATAGCCGTCTCCGTCGCTGTCCGCCACAGATGAGGCATTCGTGGCATATTTGAGGTCGCCGTTGAAAAAATCATGGTAACTTATATGCGCCTTGTTGTTTGAATCTATTGCTATGGAGGTAAACAATCCCACATAACCTGCGCTGTCAACTGTTGAGGCAACCCATGCGCCTGATGCATTTGTGGCATATTTGAGGCTATAGTCGGTCAAGCCCAGGTAACTTATATGCGCCTTGTTGTTTGAATCTATTGCTATGGAGGTAGATGGTCCGTAATATTCCAAGTATCCTGCGCTGTCAACCGTTGAGGCAACCCATGCGCCTGAGGCATTCGTGGCATACTTGAGGACATCGTTGGTCGCGTCATAATAACTTATATGCGCATTGTTGTTTGAATCTATTGCTATGGATGTATACTTTCCCACATAACCTGCACTGTCAACTGTTGAGGCAACCCATGCGCCTGATGCATTCGTGACATATTTGAGGTCATAGTTGGTCGCGTCATAATAGCTTATATGCACCTTGTTATTTGAATCTAATGCTATGGAGGCAAACAATCCCACGTTTTCCAAGTAGTCTGTGCCGTCAACCGTTGATGTAACCCATGCGCCTGATGCATTCGTGGCATATTTGAGGTCCGAGTGACTCTCGTCATAATAACTTATATGCGCATTGTTATTTGAATCCACTGCTATGGAGGTAGACGATCCCACATAGCCTGCGCTGTCAACCGTTGATGTAACCCATGCGCCCGAGGCATTCGTGGCATATTTGAGGTCATGGTTGGTCGCGTCATAATAGCTTATATGCACCTTGTTATTTGAATCTATTGCTATGGATGTATACTCTCCCACATTACCTGCGCTGTCAATCGTTGAGGCAACCCATGCGCCTGAGGCATTCGTGGTGTATTTGAGGTCATAGTTGAAAAAGTCAAAATAACTTATATGCGCCTTGTTGTTTGAATCTAATGCGATGGAGGCATACCATCCCACAGAACCCGCATTGTCAATCGTTGAGGCAACCCATGCGCCTGAGGCATTCGTGGCATATTTGAGGCTATAGTCGGTCAAGCCCAGGTAACTTATATGCGCCTTGTTGTTTGAATCTATTGCTATGGATGTATACCCTCCCACATCGCCTTCGCTGTCAACCGTTGAGGCAACCCATGTGCCTGACGCATTTGTGGCATATTTGAGGTCTTTGTTTGGGTAAACATCATAGTAGCTGATATGCACCTTGTTATTTGAATCTATTGCTATGGAGGTATTATACTCTCCCACATTACCTTCGCTGTCAACCGTTGATGTAACCCATGCGCCTGAGGCATTCGTGGCATATTTGAGGTCTCTGTTGACGATTGCGTCATAATAACTTATATGCGCATTGTTGTTTGAATCTATTGCTATGGATGTATACTTTCCCACATAACCTGCACTGTCAACGGTTGAGGCAACCCATGCGCCTGATGCATTCGTGACATATTTGAGGTCATAGTTGGTTGAGTCAAAATAACTTATATGCGCCTTGTTATTTGAATCTATTGCTATGGATGTATACTCTCCCACATTACCTGCGCTGTCAACCGTTGAGGCAACCCATGTGCCTGACGCATTTGTGGCATATTTGAGGTCATAGTTTGGGTAACTATCCTGGTAACTGATATGCACATTGTTGTTTGAATCTATTGCTATGGATGTATACCCTCCCACATCGCCTGAACTGTCAACTGTTGAGGCAACCCATGCGCCTGATGCATTTGTGGCATATTTGAGGTCGCCGTTTGGGTAACTATCCTGGTAACTGATATGCACATTGTTGTTTGAATCTATTGCTATGGAGGCATACGCGCCCACTCCCGGCGAACTGTCCACCGTCTCATATTGCCACTGAGAGCCGTCAAAATATGCATAATAAAGATGGTCTCCTCCATAGGCTACATGGGGTCTGTCGTATCCATCAACAGCAATAGCCCTCTGATCAAGATAAGAAATTGCTTTAGGCGCATCCGCTGCCTCGATTGTCCATTCAGCAAAAGATGCCGACGGCGAAAGAAATAAAGCAAGCAAAATCAGAAAAAAAGAACAGCCTTTAAATTTCAAAATTGCATTCTCCATAAATCCTCCTCTATTGTTATAGTGTATTTTAGCTGTTGTTAATTTTGAACACGTAGCTCCAACCCCCATATTATTAGCAATGGTTTTAATGGTTATAAAGGTTATGACACAGTCGCTTTTGTCTCAGTACACGATAAATCCATGGTCTAAAGACCAAGGCATTATGGATGTGGTAGTAGAAGCAGTTATCTTAAAACACAAACCGAAACAATATGCAATACACCATCAGATTGATTTTAGATAAAAAAAGGATTAGTGCTGATGGCAGGTATTTTTAATACTTTAGTATTAAGTAGTAAGGATTAAGGGAGTGGATTGAGGTGAGGGCATTTATGGATGGAATGAACTACTATGCGAATTAAATGTGTATCGGTGCTGATTTTGGCCTTGTCTATTTGGCAGTATTAATCCCTTGTAGATTCTGTTTTTCCAGATTTAAAGCCACAAGCTGATACCGATTCAACACATTGAGTTTCTGAAAAATCGCGTGAAGGTGGGTTTTGACAGTCGGCTCGCTTATATTTAATTTTTGAGCTACCTCCTTATTCCTGAAACCGAGCGATACAAGATTTACTATCTCTTGTTCCCTCTCAGATAGCTTCACTTGATTGCCTTTCTTAAGAGGGTTTACTCCTGATAATAAATTTTTAATGGTATTGTTATCAACCCATATCTCGCCATTTGCAACAACCATAATAGCCTTTTTCAGAAGGCAGGAATTGGCATCGCTCGTCAGCACGCCTGACAAGTTGCGGTTAACAAATGCAGACTTAATATTTTCCTCGCCGCAGCCTGTGTCAACTAAAATAAGTTTTCTTTGCTGGTTTGATTTAATATCTGACAGGTTATTATAGAGAGTTATAATATCAAGGAGTATGACATCGGGCATTTCTGCATCTATAGCCTTTAACGGCTCCTTTCTATCCTTCAACATACAGACATTAAAGCCTTTATCGTCTTCAAGTAGCCTGGCTACACCCTCAGAGAAGAGGAGGTTGCTGAACGCAAGCATGGCTTTGATGGCAGGCATGTGTATCTTCTATCATATCTCAATTTGGAATTCAATTTTAAAATGGGTGAAAATCAGGTTTAAATACCCACTCACACTTTCCCTCTCCCACCAGTGGAGAGGGTAGAAAAGAGTTTCCTTAAATTATTTAACTCTTCAAGCCTCCATAGAATAGACAATATCTTATCAATATTCCTTGCTGAAATAAGACCTTGTGACAGTGTCTTAAACTTTTCTTCGACCTCTCTATCTGTCATCGGATTTTTAGGGTGTCCCTTTGGATATTCAATCTTTCCGGAAAATTCTCTGCCATTCTTTGTAATAATAATGATATGATTTGGCATTGCCTCTGGATACTGTTTGGTTAATCCTTTATCCCTTACCACTTTCACTTTCTGCATTACATTATGAAGTTTTTTGTCTTTAAACCGTTTTTCTGAAAACTGGTTTAAACTTACCTCTCCATCCATCAATGCCACAGCCGCGCAATATGGAAGGCTGTGGTCTGCTGTCTCCCTCGTTTTTGGATTCCATCTTTCTGGGCATGAGCCTATGATTTCATACGCTGCACCAAAGGTCTTTATCTCTATAGATTTTATATCATTCGCAAGGCTAAAGCCTTGCCCTACAATTTTTTTTCTTAACTGCAAAGCCGCCTCTATGGCGCTCTGGCTGTGATATTCAGCCGGGTAGAATTTGATATATGTGTCCAAAATTTTGAATGGTCTTTTTTTGCCGCCAAACCCTTCAAGTTCAAAAGACCCTGAGACCAGTTTCATAAACCCCTTTTCACCTTCAAATACCGGCGCCGGCCCTGTCATGCCAAGCCTTGCCAGATTTGCTGCAAATACTGCATTCCGGGCTGCATTTGCAAAGGCGCACCCCTTCCACATGGAAAGCTCCCCTACCCTTGTCTGCCTGAGGGCGATATTCGCAACACCTGCAAGACCGAGCGCATGGACTGTCTTTTTAATATTCAGATTCATCAGTTTAGCTGCTGCAAGAGTAGCTGAAAATGCGCCGTATGTAACATGGTCCCATCCCCTTGCCCTTAAAGACGCTGCATCGCAAAGCCTGCACTGAACCTCATAGGCAAGCGCAATGGCTGTAATCAAATCCTTTCCGCTCTTTTGAAAGGCCTCTGCAACTGCAAGGCAGGCAGAGATATTGTCGCTTGGATGTGCTGGCTCTTTAGAGAGGTAGGTATCGTTATAATCTAAATAGCGGATAGCAACGCCGTTTGCAAATGCAGCGAGGTCTGGAGAGGTTTTTATATTTGTGCCTATGACGCTGGAACTTCCTTTTGTAAGGATGGCAATCTCTCTTGCAATTTTAGCAGGCTCGCTATTGAATGCGCCAATAACACAGCCGATAGAATCTATAAGCCTGCGCTTGACTTCATGGACCACATCTTCAGGAAGGTCAGTGTATTTTAATTTACCGGCATATTCTGCCAGCATGCGGGCAATGATCATTGGTAATTGTAAAATCCCTTCCCTGTCTTTCTGCCAAGATTTCCTGCATCAACATATTTTTTAAGCAGCGGGCATGGTTGGTGTTTTGGGGCTTTGGTTTCCTTATAGATGCTTTCCATAATGGACAGAACTGTGTCAAGGCCGATTAAATCTGCCAAAGCAAGAGGCCCTATTGGTTGGTTTGTACCGAGAACCATTGCAGTATCAATATCCTCTTTAGATGCAACCCCTTCCATCAATGCAAAGATTGCCTCGTTTACCATGGGCATAAGGATTCTATTCACTATAAAGCCAGGGTGGTCTTTAGATTCCACAGGAATTTTGCCAATCTTTTCTGTAAGACTTTTTACAGTTGCAAATGTCTCATCAGAGGTGTCTCTGCCTTTTATTATTTCCACAAGTTTCATAACAGGCGCTGGATTCATAAAGTGCATGCCAATGACCTTATCCGGCCTTTTTGTTGCAGAGGCAATGCGAGTGATGGGTATAGAAGATGTGTTGCTGGAAAGTATGACATTCTTAGGGCAGATTTCATCCAGCCTTGTAAAAATATTCAGTTTTAACTCCTTTATCTCAGATGCAGCCTCTATTACAAAATCTGCCAGTGCCATATCTTCAAGCCCCGTTGTAGTGCGAATCCGCGCAAGGGTCTTTTCTTTATCTTCTGAAGTTATCTTTCCTTTTTCCAACATTTTATCAAGACCCCTTTTTATATTCTCAATTCCACGCTGAAGAAAGGCATCCTTCACATCCATCATGATAACTTCAAAACCAGATAAAGCCGTTACTTGGCTTATACCGGAGCCCATCATCCCTGCGCCGATAATGCCGATAGTTTTGATGTCCATCATAACCATTCATCCAGCAAGATGATATTTATGTCTTTAACCTTTTTCAGTCCGTCGTCATTTGTTATAAAATGCTGCGCACCGCCTGTCATAGCGGTTGC
>MGRL01000116.1 GCA_001798165.1 Deltaproteobacteria bacterium RIFCSPHIGHO2_02_FULL_43_33 | reverse complement strand
AGTCTGGAAGGACGCATGGCAGAAATCGTTTTTTACTGTTTTTGCCGATAGGGATAGTTTTTGCTTCTTGACATGCTTTTTCATAGATGACAGAAAAAATGACAAGTTATTTATTACCTTCACTATAGTTCACCTGCCTGTGTGCAACCTGTCTGCCGTGCTGACGGCACAGGCAGGCAAAGGTGCATGAAAATTGGATTTTTGTAGTGTTGGGGTTTATCCCCAACGAAAAACCGTTGCCCATAAAGGGCAACGCTACGGTAATGTGAATATGAAGCATTTTCGGAGCAAAACATATATATATAAGAGCAGGCTGTTAAAGGGCATAATTTTCATTATTGACGCTGTTGGTTATCTTCTTAAATGGGCGCTATCCCTTTTTTTTAAAAAGAAAACTGCAAGACAGATAGAGCGGATTTTAATCTTTAAACTGGATCATGCCGGAGACGTTTTGCTGGCTACCCCTGCCATAAAGGCTATACGAAAACAATTCCCTTCAGCTCATATAACGCTTGTGGCCGGCCCATGGGCAAAGGACATTGTTGAAGGAGAGTCATACATCAATGATATAATCAGCTATAGCGCATTCTGGCATAACAGGAGTCAGGACAGGACTTTAAATATCAGAGAAGGCATTGAGTTAATACGAATATTGCGGCGCCGCAGATACGACATATTTTTTGACCTCAAAGGAGACCTGTTTGCAATCATTATCGGTTTCTTCAGCAGAATTCCAAAACGGATCGGTTATGCGTGGAGCGGAGGCGGTTTCCTTTTAACGGATGAGGTTGAGGCTACTATAAAAAAGCATCAGGTTGAAATTCTTATGGACGCTGTAAGGATTGTAGCCCCAACAACACCTGATATTCCAGAACTCAGCATAACTGTTCCGGTATATGAAGACAGGCACGTTCGGGCAATGATGAGGGAAGAAGGGTGGGACGACTCAAAGTTGACAATAGGATTTCACATCGGCAGCGGCTGTCCTTCAAAGTTGTGGCCTGTTGAGCGATTTGCTGATTTGATGGAACGGATTTATGGCAAACTTAAGGCGCAGATTGTGGTTGTCGGCGGTTCTGAAGATATTGGATTGATTAAAAGATTGGAAGGGCTTTTAGGTTTCAAGCCGATTGTTATGGCCGGCAAGACTACCTTTGAGCAGACCGCCGCAGTGATAAAAAGGTGTTCACTGTTTGTCGGCAATGATTCCGTTCCAGTGCATATTGCTGCCGCAGTTGAAGTCCCTGTAGTTGTTCTGTTCAGCGCAGCCAACGACTGGCAGAGATGGCGGCCTTACGGCAATGATGTTGACGTGATATATAAAAATGTTAAGTGCAAGGGCTGCGAGAAGGCTGTTTGCGATACTATGGAGTGCATGAACCTGATTACTGTTGACGAGGTCTTTGATTTGGTGTCGAGGAAGATAAACTTGAAAAGAGATTAGATGGGATTCAATAATGTCTTAATCATAAAACTCGGAGCTATCGGAGATTTGCTTATGACAACCCCTGCAATCAGGGCGCTCAAAAAAGCATATCCTGCGACGCATATTTCTCTTCTGGTAGGCAAGTCTTCAAAAATGGCAGTAAGCGGCAATCCGCATATAGATGAGCTCATAGAATGTGATGATTATATAATTTACAAAGCAGGATTTCTGCAAAAGGCAAGGTATGCGCTCTCTTTGCTCTATCTGCTGAGAAAAAAGAAATTCGATACGGTAATTGTTTTTCATAGAGACTGGCAGTTTAACTTTTTTGTTTTTTTGTGTGGCATACCAGAGCGGATTGGTTTTGACAGAAATGGCGAGGGGAGATTTCTTACCAGGAGGATTGAGATCAACGGCGTCCGGCATCAGATAGACCATTATCTGGAGATTGTTAAGAGTTTCGGCATACACGATGACGGCAGAGCTATGGACTTTGCAATAAGCAAAGATGCGGAAAGCCTTGCGGATAAAATATTGCGGACAGGTGGTGTCGGCAAAGGTGATATTGTAATAGGAATATTGGCAGGCGGCGCCAGCAATATAAAAACTGAGATGCCCATAAAGAGATGGCCTTTGGAAAATTATATTGAATTGTCAAACAAGATGATTGCTGACGGTTATAAGATTATACTTTTGGGCGCTGAGGGCGATAAGCCTAATGCCGAGGCAATTTTAAAAAAGAGTACAGTTGATATTATTGACCTGACCGGAAAAGCTACATTAGAAGAAACGGCCGCTGTTATGAAAAGGTGTAATGTGATTGTTACGCATGACAGCGGCCCAATGCACCTGGCAAGCGCTGTTGGTAGGCCGGTAGTCTCCATATTCGGTCCTACCGACCCAAAGGAATATTACCCATTGAGCAGCGACAGCCATTATTTCTGGAATGTAGAGAATATTGAATGTGCGCCGTGCTATGAAGATGGGAGATTTCCGGACTGCAATGACCCAATCTGTATGAAGGCTGTGACTGTTGAGCAGGTTTATGAGAAGGTGAAAGATATTATTAGCGCGAGGGGGCGCTGATTAGTGAAAGAGCGCGGCAATTTTTGGATGAGATTTTTTGACCGTTATGCAGGCATACCGGTTGTCTGGTTTTTGTCTCTGGTGAAACAGGCAAATAAGGCAAAGGGCGGCATGAACCCCGTTAGAGGCGCTGTCTCTAACGGGGTGAACAGTATCCTTGTTGTCAAGATTGGCACCATCGGCGATACTTTATTGTTGGCGCCGGTTTTAAAGGCCATAAAAGATGCGCATCCAAAGGCTTCGTTAACGGTAATCGGCAGCAAAAATAATTATGAGGTTTTGAGCCGCTATTCTTTTATAGACAGCCTGAAAGTATTAGAGGTCTCTAAAGTTATTAAAGAGCCTTCTTATTTTTTCAGATTTATGAAGGATGTAAACAGCAGGGCTTATGATGTTGTGATGGATTTTGAATCATGGCCCAGGCTTAGTGCTATAGTGGCATTTTTTGTCGGGACAGGGCGCAAAATAGGTTTTAGGACCAAAGGGCAATTCAAGCATATGGTATTTGACGCTGTAGTGCCGCATGATCCCTTGCGTCATGAAATGGATAATTATATATCTCTATCCAATGTGATTGGTTTAGGGACAGATACCCAATTGAAGATTTCGGGGACAAGTTTGAAATCTGTCGCCAGTTTTAAAATGGAATTTCCAATATCTGACACAGAAAAGGCATTTGTTGAAGATTTATTAAAGAGAGAGAAGGTTCCGTGTGATAATCTTATACTCTTTCATCCGTGGAGTTCAGGGTATAAGGGACATCTGAAAGAGTGGGGCATAGAGAATTTTACAAAACTGGCTGGAGTTCTATCAAAGGACGGTTATCGGATAGGTATTACAGGCACGAAAGATAATCAACTTGCAGCAGAAAATATTGTCAATGCCTGCCCTGACAATGTCCTTTCTTTTTGCGGCAAATTTACGCTCGGACAGACAGCGTATCTAATAAAAAAGAGCCGCCTTCTTATTACCGTCAATACCGGCATCATGCACCTTGGAGCAGCGCTTAATCACCCAATGCTCGCCCTTCACGGCCCTGCGGGTGTTTTGCGGTGGGGGCCTGTGGGCTCGTCAAATGCCTATAACATAGAAAGCGATTTTACATGCGCCCCGTGTTTGAATCTTGGTTCTGAGTATAAATGCAGGAATGGCGGGTGCATGGATGCGATAAAGGTTGAAGTTGTGCTCCAGAAGGCGCATGAAATATTAAGTAGTCGCCCATTTATGGGCTCTTTTAAAAACGCCGATAAATCGGCAACTACCTTATAAGGGGAAATAGGAATTGCTAAAAAAGCACAGCCAGTTTTTTGAAAGCCTGTTATTTATTACGGATATCATCATAATAGTAACCTCATGGCTGTTCTCCTATTACCTGAGGTTTCATACCGCTTTTGTGCCTATTGATAAAGGCACGCCTCCGTTAAGAATATATATCCTCCTTGTAATCCCCATAGTCCTTATATGGGGTTTTATATTCAAATCTTTCGGTCTTTACAGACCTAGAAGGATAGCGTCTCATTTGTCGGAACTGTTTGATATAACAAAGGCATGTTTAGTTTCTATCCTCGTCCTCATTGCAGTAACCTTTGTTTACCGCCAGTATGAATTTTCCAGATTGGTATTTCTGTTTTTTGGAATAATGAATGTTGCTGCATTAAGCATTGAGAGATGGATTTTCAGAGAGGCTCTCCGGTATTTGAGGAAGAAGGGGCATAATCTCCGGTATGCGCTCATTATCGGAACCGGTGAGATGAGCAAGGAAATATTAACACGTATAGAGGCGCATCCGGAGATTGGATTGAAAGTTATAGGCCTTCTGTCGACGAACAAAGATGAGATTGGGGCTAATACGCACGGGATAAAGGTTTTAGGCATGTATAACGAGGTTGGCAGATTTATCAAAGAAAAAGGCATTGACCATGTGATTATTGCTTTGGCATGGGAAGATCACGGCAAGGTAATTGATGTGCTGAAGAATATCGGCGAAGAAATGGTCGATATAAAGGTTGTGCCTGACATTTATGAATTAGCAACAATAAGAGGCGGCATTGAAGAGTTTGACGGTCTTCCCATAATAAGCCTTCAGGATTCCCCATTATATGGCTGGAATATGGTTATAAAAAGGGCTTTTGATATAATTTTTTCTGTTATTGCCATTGCTATAACAGCCCCTGTAATGCTCATTGCAGCTATTGCAATAAAATTGACTTCGCATGGGCCTGTCCTTTACAGACAGGAACGGATGAGTCTTAACGGCAAGAAATTTATGATGCTGAAATTCAGGTCAATGAATGTTGCCGAGGGGCCTGAGAAGGATATTTTAACCAAAAAAGGAGACACAAGGATAACCAAGATAGGCTCAATTTTGAGAAAAACAAGCGTAGATGAACTGCCTCAGTTTTTTAATGTATTTAAGGGCGATATGAGCATAGTAGGTCCACGGCCTGAAAGGACATGGGTTGTGGAGCAGGTGAAAAGAGATATACCGGGATATATACTGAAACATAAGATGAAGGCCGGCATTACAGGATGGGCGCAGGTTAACGGGTGGAGGGGCGATACTGACCTTAAGAAAAGGATTGAATACGACCTCTATTATATAGAAAACTGGTCTCTGCTATTGGATCTGAAAATTATATGGCTGACAATTTGGAAAGGGCTTATCAATAAAAATGCGTACTAAAAATATTCCTCAAATTTCCTTGCAATACCACCCTTACTTTGGTATTTTCTAAATCTAATAAATCTATCATAGTCAGAGACATAAATTTGTAGTCTGCCGATTTATCGGCGATTTTAAAATACGCCCATAAATGGGCAAACTACATCTACTTATTTTTGTCGTCCACTATAAATTTAAGGAGGTTATTTTGGATATCTGTGTGATCGGAACAGGCTATGTCGGCCTTGTGGCAGGAACCTGTTTTGCCGACAGCGGTAATGATGTGATTTGTGTGGATATTGATGCTAAGAAGATAGAGAAACTTAATAGCGGGGTTATACCTATTTACGAGCCTGGCCTTGAAGAACTGGTGAAGAGGAATAGAAAGGACGGAAGGCTTAAGTTTACCACAGACCTTTCCTATGGAGTGAAAGAGTCACTTATCTGTTTTATCGCAGTAGGGACGCCGCCTGGCGAGGATGGCTCTGCAGATTTAAAGTATGTGCTGGATGCGGCAAGAGGAATATCTCGGGCAATGGACGGATACAGGGTAATTGTTAATAAAAGCACCGTTCCCGTAGGGACTGCTGATAAGGTAAAAACAGCAGTACAGGATGAACTTGCTAAATGCGGTAAAAAGTATGAATTCGATGTGGTTTCAAATCCTGAATTCCTGAAAGAAGGGGCTGCTGTTGATGACTTCATGAAGCCGGACAGAGTAGTTGTTGGCGCAAGCAATGAAAAGGCCGCTGAGATAATGCGTGAGTTGTACAGCCCGTTTGTGCGGACAGGCAAGCCAATACTTATCATGGATATAAAGAGCGCAGAGATGACAAAGTATGCCGCTAATGCAATGCTTGCTACCAAGATATCTTTTATCAATGAGGTAGCAAATCTTTGCGAACTGGTAGGAGCTGATATAAATAATGTCAGAAAAGGCATAGGGCATGACAGGCGGATAGGGTTTGAATTTCTTTTCCCCGGTGTGGGATACGGCGGCTCCTGTTTTCCCAAAGATGTTCAGGCTATTATAAGAACTGCCGGAGAGTATGGTTATGATATGAAGATACTTAAATCTGTGGAAGAAGTAAATTACAGGCAGAAGGGTGTATTGGTTGATAAGATACTAAAATACTTTGGGGCAAGGGGTAAGCCTGTCCCCCATATCGAGTACGGGGCAGGCTCTGCAAGCAGTAAGCAGGGAGGGCAAAGGGCAAAGGGCAAACCATTAGAAGGAAATATTATAGGTATATGGGGGCTTTCGTTTAAGCCAAAAACAGATGATATGAGAGAGGCCTCATCTATAACAATCATAAATAAATTGCTTGATGCAGGCGCAAGGATAAAGGCGCATGACCCTGAGGCAATGGCTGAGGCTGAGAAAGTTTTTGGTAAGAGAATTGAGTATGTTAAAGACAACTACGAGGTTGTGAACGGCGTTGATGCCCTTGTTGTTATTACCGAGTGGAATGAGTTCAGAAGACCTAACTTTGAAAAGGTAAAGAGCTTAATGAAAACCCCTGTAATATTTGACGGCAGAAATATATATGACCCGCATGAGATGCGGAGTATGGGTTTTACATATTACGGCATAGGGAGGCTTTAATGCGCATACTTGTGACAGGAGGCGCCGGTTTTATCGGCTCGCACCTCTGCGAAAGGCTTTTAAACGAAGGCCATGATGTTCTTTGCCTTGACAATTTTTTTACAGGTTCAAAAGACAATATCATCCATCTCATGGATAATCACAGGTTTGAGCTTATAAGGCATGACATAACGCAGCCTATGCTCTTGGAGGTTGACCAGATTTATAATCTTGCCTGCCCGGCCTCGCCAGTCCACTATCAATACAATCCTGTGAAGACTACAAAAACAAGTGTAGTGGGGACAATAAATATGCTCGGCCTTGCTAAGAGGGTGAGGGCAAGGATTCTGCAGGCATCCACATCCGAGGTTTATGGTGATCCTAAAGTCAGCCCTCAAAAAGAGGATTATTGGGGCAATGTAAATTGTATTGGAATAAGAAGTTGTTATGACGAGGGGAAGAGGGTTGCTGAGACCCTTATGATGGACTATTACAGGCAAAATAAGGTAGACATAAGAATTGTGAGAATATTCAATACATACGGGCCAAGGATGGCGCTCAATGACGGCAGGGTTGTAAGCAATTTTATAGTTCAGGCATTAAAAGGGCAGCCGATTACCATTTATGGTAATGGCAGTCAGACCCGTTCATTTTGCTATGTTTCAGATTTAGTAGAAGGGATGGTGCGGATGATGAATCAGGATAAGTTTATCGGTCCTGTAAATCTTGGGAACCCAGATGAGTATACAATACTTGAATTTGCAAAGAAAATAAAAAAGTTTATCGGCGCAACCCCCCCAATCCCCCCCTTTAAGAAAGGGGGGGCAGGGGGGGTTGTATTTAAACCCCTTCCGCAGGATGATCCAATGCAAAGACGGCCTGATATAACACTTGCCAGGAAAAAGCTAAAATGGGAGCCGAGGGTTTCTTTAGAGAAGGGGTTGGCTGAGACGGTTGGATATTTTAGAAGGAGGTTAGAGGTTAGAGGTTAGAGGTTTCTGCCTCAAACCTCACGCCTCAATCCTTTTTTACGAGGTTATAGAAAATGCGTATCTTGGTAACAGGCGGAGCCGGTTTTATCGGCTCGCATATTGTAGATGCATATTTGCAAGAAGGCCATGAGGTGAGCATCATTGATGATCTGTCCTCTGGTAAACAGGAAAATATTAATCCGCAGGCCAAGTTTTTCAAGATTGATGTAGGGGCGACAGAAGTAGAGGATATATTTAAGCAGGGCAGATTCGATGTCGTAAACCATCATGCGGCTCAAATGGATGTCAGAAAATCGGTAGCAGATCCAATTTTTGATGCAAGGGTTAATATACTGGGTTCACTGAAGCTGCTCCAGAACTGTGTTAAATATAAAGTAAAGAAATTTATATTTGCCTCTACAGGGGGGGCTATATACGGAGAGCAAGAGAAATTCCCTGCCCCAGAATCACATCCAACCAAGCCATTAAGTCCCTATGGTGTATCAAAACTGGCAGGGGAACATTACCTCTTCTTTTATAAAATGACATATAATATGAGCTCTATTATTTTAAGATACGCCAATGTTTATGGGCCAAGGCAAGACCCCCACGGCGAGGCAGGGGTTGTGGCTATTTTTGCTCAGAAGCTTCTGAGAGGAGAGCAGCCTGTGATAAACGGCGATGGGATGCAGAGCAGAGATTTTATATATGTCGGGGATGTAGTAAGGGCAAATGTATTAGCTTTATCCTGCAATGGTGGAGGGGTTTTTAATATAGGCAGCAGCAGAGAGACGACAATAAAACAACTATTCAAAGAGCTTGCTGATATTGCTGTTGTTAAATTCCAGGAAAAATACGGGCCGCCTAAAAACGGCGAGCAAAGAAGAAGTGTAATTGATTTTAAGCATGCGCAAAAAGTGCTCGGATGGTCGCCACAGGTATCTCTTGAAGAAGGGCTTGGAAAAACTGTAGATTATTTTAAATCCAACCGCTAATCCAAAAAAATGCAGTCCATTTTTTGGCAACCGCAATATTTTGTCAAATATTGCGTCAAAGCAGGCTGTCCAAATACTCACACATACAACTCCCCCCTCCCCCTCTTTACTAAAGAGGGGGAGGGGGGAGTTGTAGCCGTTTTGTCCAGCCTGCTTTTCCTTGTCTTTGAGCAAAATCTTGCGGTTGTCCAGAAAAATAAAAACTAAATGCATTTTTCGGGCTAATCGTTTGTTACGCCTTGAGTAACTATAGTTTTGGATTCTTCTTCAAAGAACGCCCCCATATCCAGCCCTTTTGTTAATGGATCAATGGGAGCTATAATGGCAGGTTTGCCGGCATCCCCATCGGATAAACCTATCTCATAAGGTTTGGCCAGTTGATTTCCGTCGCCACCAAATAAAACCTTAACAGTAGTGGGCAAGCTGGTGGCAGGGTTCACCTTTGTTATAATACCAACCTCATTTGTAGAAAGACGTACAGCTGTTCCTATAGGATATGCCCCAACCATAGCTATAAATGCCTTTAATGTATTTGGGTCAAAGTGTTTTCCTGACATACTGCTCATAACTTTTATTGCATCTACAGGGTGGTATGGCCGCTGATACACGCGCAGTGTTGTTAAGGCGTCATATGCATCTGCGGTTGTTATAATCATACTGAGAGGATGGAGTGGGGATTGAGTATTAGGATAACCTGTGTGGTCATATCGTATATGGTGCTCATATATGAGGCGGCCGACAAGTCCTGCCATGTCTGTCATTCTTTCTATAATCTTAGAGCCAAGCACAGGGTGTTGTTTGATAGTTTCCCATTCTGTACTGCTGAGGCCGCCAGGTTTTCTAATAATATCTTCTGCAACCCCTGTTTTTCCTACATCATGCAGGAGGCCGGCAATGCCAATGATATGGAGTTCTTCTTTTTTATAGTTCATACTTTGCCCAAGGGCAATAGAGAGTATGCTCACATTGACAGAATGATTGAACAGATAGTTGTCGTAGTTCTTTATCATGGTTAGTCCAATCATAGCGCTTCTTTCTGTCAAGACCAAGTCTGTAATTTCACCCACTACCTTTATTATCTCTCCGCTTTGAGGTATTTTGCCCATACGTATCTGGTTCATGGTGTCTTTGACAACATTGACTGCGTCATTGTAGGCCTCTAATATATTGCGTTTTCCCTGAGAGATAAATTTAATACTGATATGTAGTATATCTTTGGATGCCAATACATTCTGAAGGTCTTTGCCCTTTATCCCTTCCTCCCCTGACAGGATGTCAATGAAGTTCAAAAACTCTTTTTGGATAAGGCCTTTTTCAAAGATTATGCCTTCAATCTCCCTTTGTTTTATCTGGTGTACGAGCTCCATAAGATTCTTTTCTGCATCCATGAGGGGAACTTCCTCAAATACAATAACACCCTTCACCATTCCGATGAATATCTTATTATTCATTTTCAAAAGTTCTGATAATATTTGATATGCCTTTGTCATTGGAGTTGCAATGGCAGGATGGCCGGCAGGGTAAAGCTTTTTAGCCTTTATTGCGCCGTTGATGCTTTTAAGTATAGTATCTATTGTTTCAAATTCAATATCAGACATTTATTTGACTCCTTCCATTGCTTTCTTGCATGCGATATGAACAAGCCCTCTTGAGGTCTTAGACACCTCCTCCAATATCTCTCTAACATCGCTTCCCCCAATTCTTCCGAGAGAGATGGCTGCAAGGGACCTTATTTCATCATTGTGTTTCTTCCCCCAAAAGACCTGTTTTTTCAGGAGATTTTTAAGGATGGCTATTGCTTTTTCACCGCCAATCAGGCCAAGGGATTTAATTGCCTCTTTCCTGATATCTATCATTTCGTTAAAGAAATCTCTTTTTACTGCCAACTCTCCCAATGGCTCTATCGCAGCCTGTTCCTTCAACACCCCAAGAGATATAATGGCTTGCATTTTAAGCGATGGATTGCTTTCGCCCAATCTTTCCAAAAGGAATGTTGAGCTTTCCTTTGCCGGCATTCTGCCAAGGGCCTTCAAAACCTCTTTTTTTACACGAATATCTTTTTTGCTAAAAGCTGTTTTAATAGCATTCAAAGATTGAAGGCTGCCTATCTCACCCAAAAGAGATACCATTTGTCTTACCACAAACCATCTTTCGTCCTCAAGACTATTTTCTGCTTCTAATCTTACGGCTTCACCAAACAGGGCAAGCATATTGAATATTTGACGTCTGGCATGGGTATCTTCTGTAACAATAAGTGCATCAAGCAAATGTTTCATTGCCTCTTCGCCTAATAAGTGCAACATGCACTGAATCTCATCGCGCCTATCCTCTTTACGATTACAGAGCCTTGTAACAAGGTAGTCTATAATGTCAGGGGTTAAAAGCTCTTTTAGTTTTTCGGAGGCGATATTCTGTTGTTCCTTATTGTAGCGGCTTCTTGGGTTGGAATGGGCAGTGAATACTGCTAATGCAGGGAAAAGGCCATCCCAGTTTTTTTCTTCGCGGAAAAATTCTATTTTTTCCATTATTTTATTTACAATGGTTTGGTAGGTAATGGTATTTTGTTCTTTTTCTAATTTGGCCAACAATATCTCTATAGTTTCTTCTTTCTCTTCAACGGCCTTAAGTTGCTCTTCCAAGCTACGGATATTTTCTTCTTTTTGCGCGGCATCTTCTGTTGTATCTTCGGAAGGCTTTTCTGCCGGATGCTCTTCCTCTTTTCCTATTTCTGATTCTTTTTTCTTTTTCTCCTCTTCTCTTTCAACTATTGATTTGCGTATATCCTCATACCTCATTTCATTCAGCTGGATGCCTTTTATTTCTTTAGCTACAACGAGCTTCTCAAATCCGCCGCCTTTTTTTAAGCTGTCGCTATTCATCGTAAAGATAATAAGTAAGTCCTTCCATTCTTTTAAAGTTGCATCAGGCGTAAAAGTAATCTCTCGTATCTTTTTTAAGAACATATCCTTTGCCAATCCTTCAAGGGGTTTATGGCTTCTGCCTATCGGGAGTTTCCCTTCAAGAAATCCTGTGCGCTCTACTACCCATGTTATGTTTCCTTTTTCTTTTACAGCTTCTTTCAAAAGGTTATATGTCCTTTCAATGACTGCCTCCATGTTTGGGTGACCCTCTGGATAAAAATGAGCAGCCTTGACAGTCTTGGCAAATTCTATTAGTATGGTCTCGGTTGTCAATTGGGTGGACATATCTTGGCAAGTACAGACTAAAAGACTTGTAGAGTATTCTTAAATCATAATAGCAGAATAGCATTAGTTGTCAATTATAAAACTGAATAAAACCCCTTCCAAACCTTCTATCATTATGGCTAAAACAAAGTCTGTATATACCTGCCAATCTTGTGGTTTTAAGTCTCCTAAGTGGCTGGGAAAGTGTCCTGATTGCAATCAGTGGAATTCTCTTGTTGAGGAAATTGCCTTTGAGGAAAGGAGGGGTTTGCAGGTATTTGAAGGAGATTATTCCCCGCAGCCTATTACAACCCTTGAGGCAAGGGAAGATGATAGACTTAAGACAGGCATACAAGAACTGGATAGGGTTCTTGGCGGCGGCATTGTCCTTGGTTCTGCAACACTCATAGGAGGAGACCCCGGCATAGGCAAGTCAACCTTACTCCTTCAGGCCGTGGCAAGGCTTGCAAATAATGGAATAAAGGTCTTATATGTGTCAGGTGAAGAATCTCCAAAACAGACAAAGATAAGGGGTGAAAGGCTTGGCGTAACATCAGAAAATCTTTTCATATATGCGGAGAATACCATGGAAAGGATATTGGACAGCGTAAAGAGGCTTAAGCCTAATGTCCTTGTAATAGATTCTATTCAGACTATGTATACCCAAACCCTTGAGTCTTCGCCAGGCAGCGTAAGTCAGGTGAGGGAGACATCCTCACAGTTGATATTTAATGCAAAGGCTATTGATATGCCGATATTTCTTGTAGGTCATGTGACAAAGGACGGCTCTATTGCAGGGCCACGGGTTCTTGAGCATATGGTTGATACTGTCCTCTATTTTGAAGGCGAAAGGGGGCATCACTTTAGAATCTTGAGGGCTGTGAAAAACCGCTACGGCTCTATCATGGAAATAGGGGTGTTTGAAATGCGCGATAAAGGGCTGGCTGAGGTTATAAATCCATCTGAGCTTTTTCTTGCAGAAAGGCCTCAAAATGCATCCGGTTCTGTTGTTGTGTCAAGCCTTGAAGGCACGCGGCCGATTCTTGTTGAGATTCAATCATTGGTTTGCCCCACCATATTCGGCATTCCCAAAAGAACGGTAGTTGGAATTGACTACAACAGGGTCGCTCTGCTTACCGCAGTACTTGAAAAAAAAGGGGGGCTCAATATTCAGAATCACGATATATTCCTCAAGGTAACAGGCGGCATAAGGCTTGAAGAGCCTGCCATAGACCTCGGCATTATAGCATCCCTTGCCTCAAATTTTCTTGATAAACCTGTACCGCCAAAGACTATTGTATTTGGAGAGGTTGGTTTGACAGGCGAGGTGCGGGGGATAAGCCAGGCAGAGCCGCGCATCAACGAGGCGGAGAAACTGGGCTTTGACCGATGTATCCTTCCCAAGGACAATCTGTCCAAGATAAAGAATGTAGGGGCGAACGGCAGTTCGCCCCTACAGCTTGTTGGCGTAACATCGGTTAAGGAGATGATGGATGTGTTATTTTAGAAGTCAGAAGTTTATATAGCATGGAGCAACATTTCGTCCTTGTTGCACCAGCCCTTCTTAAGCGCAACACTCTCTTTCGGCATCGGGGTGGAAAGAGTCATTCAAGAGCTTAACCTGATGCGAATCTTATTAAATACCTCTTCCCCAAAAATCAATCTCTATTTTTGGGTCTTCGCCAGGTATTGTCTTTACTTTGCCGTTTCTTATTTCTTCAACTCTCTTTTCCGTTTCATCTGCCCACATCTTATCAATTTCTTTTTTGCATTGGATTCAGACTTCGTAGAAGCGTATCTATAAGTTGTGTTCTGACATCCGCAGACAATGAAACAGCTTCGGCAAAAAGTTCGTCAGTCTTTATCATAGCTACCTCCGCTATATGCGCATAACAATATATTGAGCAGTTTTCTGGGCTTTATCAGAATTTTACGAGCAGTTCAATAAAATAAAGTATTGTCAGCAACACATAAACTGTCCTTTTTATAGCACATGAATTGTCCTATTGTATGGTTTCCTAAATTTCAAGGAGGAGACCATGAAACG
>MGRL01000115.1 GCA_001798165.1 Deltaproteobacteria bacterium RIFCSPHIGHO2_02_FULL_43_33 | reverse complement strand
CGCCCTACGTGCCTTTCCTGCCAATCTAAAAGTGGACAATTCATTTGCTCTAAAAGCGGACAAATCTATTTGTTGACAACAGCATGACAAAGCATTTGCAAAACCATGCCCTATGTGATAAATACAGACAATAAATAAGTAAGAAAGACCGGCTGTGGGCTCGCGGCAAGAGGCGATAGGTAAGACCACTACCCATAGTCTATAACCCATTACCTATAGCCTGTATTTAATTATGAAACCCTCCAAAAAAACACCTGACTGGGTCATTGGCTTAATCCTCACAGCGCTATTCTGCATATTCTTCTATACGAAGGCCGGCTTTCTTGAAACCATAGAGCTCAAGAGCTATGACCTGAGGATGAGGCTTTTCCCGCCGGCGAAACCTTCCAGCGAGATAGCCATTATTGCCATAGATGACGAGTCTGTTGCAAAACTCGGCAGGTGGCCCTGGCCAAGGACACGGATAGCAGAGGTTATAAAAAAGGCCTCACAGTCAGGGGCAAAGGTTATAGGATTGAATATCATCTTTTCTGAGCCTGAGGAGGCCAGCGGCCTTACGGCAATTGAAACGTTGGAAAAGAAATTTTCTGAAATTGGTCTTGTAAAGGCCAAAGGCGGCGAGGAGTTTCTCGGCGAAATAGAAAAGATAAAGACTGAGCTTAATAGGGATGAAAAACTGGCATCAGCTATTGAGGCAAGCCATAATGTGGTTCTGCCCATTGCCTTTGAATTCGGTTCAGGCATGGAAAAAATAGCAGGGGCAGGAGATGAAGCTGGCATGGTTGCAAAGGCTGCAATACATGGCAATCAAATACCGGCGCCAACAGCCTCTAACATGATAGTACCTATAGCGCTCTTGAGCAAGCCGGCCGCAGACCTGGGCCATATCAATAGATTCCCTGATGCAGACGGAGTATCGCGATATGATCTGGTTGTTGTAAATTATGCTGACAAATTTTATCCATCCTTTCCTCTATCTGTAGCAGCCAACTTCAGGGGTTTGGCTAAAGAGGATATATGGTTTTCCCCTGATGGAGAATTGCTCCTGAAAGGTAAGACAGTGCCTATAACCCTTGATATGCAGATGTTTATCAATTATTATGGGCCTCCAAAGACATTTCCATACTACTCTTTTTATGATGTATTGAACGATAAAATAGACTCCAGGGCGTTTAAGAACAAGATAGTCCTCATTGGTTCCACTGGTCTGGGCATAGCAGACATAGAGGCAACGCCTATTGCCCCGGTATTCCCTGGAATAGAACGTCAGGCAACAGTAATCTCAAACATATTGAACCGCGATTTTATCAGCAAGCCAATATGGGCTGATATATTTGGCTTTGGCATAACACTTTTATTCGGGCTTCTTACTGCATTTCTGCTTCCAAGGCTCGGGGCAAAAATGGGCGCTTATATCGGCGGCGGACTTGTTGCAGCATATGCATCTATTATTATATTTACATATGCATCCTACGGCCTCTGGCTTAATCTTACCTACCCAACACTGATTCTCGTCTTTAATTATATTGCCATTACCTCAAGGCGATACCTGAGTGTTGAAAGGCAAAAAGAGGTTGTAGAAGAGGAAAGCGATGAGGCGAATAAACTCCTTGGGCTGACCTTTCAGGGCAAGGGTATGCTTGATCTGGCATTTGAAAAGTTCAAGGCAATATCTGTTATGAATGATGAAATAAAAGGCGTGATTTACAACCTTGGCCTTGATTTTGAAAGGAAGAGGATGGCCTCAAAGGCAATATCTGTGTATGAACATATTGCTAAAGAGGACAAGAACTATAAAGATGTTGGAGAACGCATCAAAAAATTAAGTACCGTGGCAACCACCGGCATATGGCAGGGCCAGAAGGCATCCGCCTCTGGCGGAGCAGGCGGCACCATGGTTATGGAAGGCATGGAGAAGCCCACCATCGGCAGGTATGAAATAGTGGAAGAGCTTGGCAGAGGAGCCATGGGCGTTGTGTATAAGGGTGTTGATCCAACCATGAAAAGAGAGGTGGCCATCAAAACCATGCACTTTGATGAGGTTGATGCAGATACTATTCAGGCTGTGAAAGAGCGCTTTTTCAGAGAGGCAGAGAGCGCAGGAAAACTTACCCATCCGAACATTGTAACCATATATGATGTTGGCGAGGAATCTGACCTTGCATATATTGCAATGGAACTTTTAAGCGGCAAAACTCTTGAGGCCTGGTGTAAAAAGACAAATCTCTTCCCGCCGAAAACAGCATTAAAGATAGTCGGCCAGCTTTCTGAGGCCCTTGATTATGCGCACAAGAACGGCATAGTGCACAGAGATATTAAACCGGCAAATATAATGATGCTTGCTAAGGGCGAGATAAAGCTGACTGATTTTGGCATAGCAAGGATTCAGTCATCATCGCATACCAAGACAGGCGTTATTATGGGCACGCCGGCATACATGTCTCCTGAACAGCTTGCAGGTAAAAAGGTTGACGGCAGAAGCGACCTCTTTTCCCTTGGCGTAATCCTTTACGAACTCCTCAGCGGGGAGAAACCATTTTCCGGAGACTCAATAACAACCATCATGTATCAGATTACGAATGCGGCGCCAAAGTCTTTAAAAGAATATAAACCTGACATCCCGCCTATAGTGCAAATGCTTTTGGATAAGGCAATGGCCAAACAAGCGGAGCAACGTTTTCAAACAGGCAAAGAATTCGCAGATGCGATACGGGTATGCCTGGCAAAGATGGGATAAAAAAAGGATAGAGGTTGGAGGAGGGAGGCAACTGCCTCAAACCTCCAGCATGTATCTTCTGCCTCCGACCTCTATCCTCAAACATTACAAGATAGTTATGAGAAAAAACTTTATATTTTCAGCAAAAACAGATGTGGGGAGAAAGCGGAAGTTGAATGAAGACGCCTTTTGCGCAGCAGAGGATATCGGCCTTTTCCTTGTGGCTGACGGCATGGGCGGCCATGCAGCAGGAGAGATTGCAAGCCAGACAGCGGTTGAAGTGGTGAGGATGAGCCTCACAGATTGGCTTAAAAAAGGCCCGCCGAATTCGGAAGTTTTTGCACGGGCAATACAGCTTGCAAATAAGGCTGTATTTGAGATGGCAGCAAAGGGGAGCGGCATGAAGGGCATGGGCACAACCATTGCCGGCATTCTGATTTGCAACGGCAGCCTTGTAGCGGCAAATGTGGGAGACAGCAGGGTATACAGAATTAGGAATAATAATATTGAACAGCTTTCTACAGATCATTCTGTAGTAGGGATGCAGCTTTCCATGGGGCTCATAACAGAGGAAGAGGCAAAGAAGTCAGCATATAAAAATGTCATTACAAGGGCTATTGGAATAAAAGGGGCTGTGGAGGTAGATACACAGGATGAAAATATAATGAAAGACGATTTTATGCTCGCCTGTTCTGACGGCCTGACATCGCTTGTAGAAGATAGCGATATCCTCAATATTGTCAAACAGTGCGGGGGTAATCTTGACCGTGCCTGCGAAGAACTTATAGGCCTTGCAAATTTTAACGGCGGAGATGATAATATAACGGTGGTTCTTGTAAAGTTTATATAATATCCTTAAATCCTAATTTTGAGCTTTACGTTTATATACACAGCGACATAAATAGAGCCTCATACAGAGCGTCAGAACACAGCAGGCCAAGGCGCGACGAAGGCGAGGAGTCCGCCTGAGGCGGGCAGGTATGCGAAGTTATGACGCTCTGTATAGATTTATCAACACCAGGTAAAGATATGCTGCCCAAAATACCATTCAACTTTGAGAAAATAAAAAAGGAAGATACTGACAGAGAAATATTGAGGGCTGGAATAGCGGCTGAAATGGATGCTATCAATTTTTATGAGCAAATGGCGGTATTGACCGAAAATAAGGATATAAAGGAAATTCTTTTGGAAATAGTAAAAGGGAAAAAGATGCATGTCGGGAGATTTCATGCCCTGCTCGTAAGGAAGGACAAAGACCAGGAAAAGGGATTAGAAGAGGGCAAAAGGTGGGGCGATGAAATATCTTCAGCACATAAGGCTGTGGTAAAATCACCGGAGGAGCAAAAGGCAATAAGGCCCATACCCCAAACCTCAGAACCAGAGAAGCCCAAGGCTGTCCCGCATTCAGAGACAAAGGATATGGTAAAATCTGCGGCGGATTTAGGAACAGAAGAAATTAATACCTGTTCTGTTTGTGGGTATAAAGCCAAGGGCGAGATTCCCAATAGATGCCCTATGTGCGGCGCTCAGAGAGAAAGGTTTAGGGGATTTTAAGAGGGATACAGGGGACATCATGATGAAATCCGGCATTTGGAGCTTTTGCTAAAAATGTCTAAGCTTATTTTAAAATTTCAAGGCGTTTTTATAAAAGAATATAATCTTGACAAACCATCGTTAACCATTGGGAGAAAAGAGGATAATGACATTATGATTGACCATATGGCTGTTTCAGGCCATCATGCACGGGTGGATAAAAAAGAAGATTCTTTTACTATAACTGACCTTAACAGCACGAATGGGACATTTGTAAATGGAAAGAAGATAACTGAGGCCGCACTAAGGCCAAATGACTGGATAACAATAGGCAAGCATATCCTTTATTTTAAATAGGGGGAAAAGATGACACCCATATTTCCGGCCGCCACAAAGTTGTTTGAAGAGAAAAACTGCAGCATAAAAAAGTTTGATTCTATCTTCCCTGATATGGCAGCAACAACAAAGGATGGATATTTTATCATCGCAGAAAAAGGGGAAATGGTGTATCTCTTTGTGGTTGGCGGAAGACCGTATGCCTCCGGGAGGATAGAAAAAGAAGAATTGTCGTTTCTTGATATTCAGGAATTCTTTGACACATATTCAAGGATTGGCGCAGCAGACCTGTCATTTTACAAGGTAGAGAAGAAGCTCCTCTTGAGCATCCTCGTATATTTTAAAAAGAGACCTATACAGAAATTTACCGTAGAGATGGTTGATATGGAAAAGGTGCTTCATGACCTTGCTCAAAAAGGCGCTGACAGCATAATCGCCACAAGATGCGGTGATAAGCTGGGCTTTTGCATTTGCCTGAAAGGAAGGCCGTCATTCAACTATTTGCCTGACGGTAAATATGCGCAGGAACAGCCAAAGGAAGGCCTGCTCCTTTATATCTTTGGTGAAAAGAGCTGTGTGCCATCCATAGAGGTCTTTGACGATATACACATGACCCCTGCATCTGATGCAATTTCACAGCAGGGTGAATTACCCACGAGTTTAACAGCCCATTACATAAAAAAGCCCTCTGCTTCTGCTTCCGTAAGCGGCGCAGAAGTAATTCTTATGCTTGCTGACAAGGTAATTAACAAATATCCTGTCACCAAGACGGAGACTACCATCGGCAGAAGCGCGGGAAGCGATATATTGATAGAAAACCCCGGTGTTTCAAGACATCATGCCGTACTCCTGGAGAAAAACGGCAGATTCATTATTGAAGATAAGGGAAGCTCAAACGGGACATTTATGAATGGTGAGAAGATAACAAGCAGAGAGCTGAAAGATGGCGACCAGATGCAGATATTAAAACATATCCTCGTGTTTAAAGCTCCATTGACTGCTGCAAAAGAAGCAGCCTCTGCAGAAAAGACCATGTATGTTGACCCGCCTCAAATAAAGGCAAGTAAGCCCGGCGCAGCTAAAGTGGTGCTTGAGGACGGCAAGGAGTTTCCTTTGCAATCCACAGTCATGACTATAGGCAGCGGTGAAGAGGTGGGGCTAAGGCTTGAAGACCGTGGAGTAGCAGAGCATCATGCAAGCATCCTGAGGGGAAAGGGAGGTGAGTTTGTGCTGATGCATAAAGGCGGAAAAACGACAAGGGTCAATGGAGAAAAGATACAAGAGCATCATCTGAAAAATGGCGATGTTATAGAGATAGGCGAATATAAGATTAAATATCAAACCTCATAATCACTATGCATGAGAAATTTAAAAATCTGCCTTGATAGGCTTTACCGCACATTTGATTTGAAATTCCTTTCACCTGACCCGCTCGAATTTGTCCATCAATTCAAAAAACCAGAAGACCAGGAGATTGTGGGGCTTATTGCATCTTCCCTTGCATACGGCCAGGTTGAAAGGATTCTGGTAAGCATAAAAACTGTGCTGGAGCATATGGGTAATCAGCCATATAGGTTTACAATCACCTTTGACCCCAAAAGAGATGCAAAGGTCTTTGACGGTTTTGTCCATAGGTTTAACAGAGGGAAGGATATTGCCTGTCTCATTTATTTTGCAAAGCAGATGATTGATGAAAGCGGCTCCATCGGAAATTTTTTTATGAAAGGCTGCAATCCGGAGGATGTAAACATAAAAAACAGCCTTGTGAGTTTTTCTGAAAGGGTTTTATCCCTTGATTCATATTCTGTCTATAGCAAAGGGAGACTTCCAAGGGATGCCGGCGTAAGATTTTTCTTCCCATCTCCAAAGGATGGAAGCCCATGCAAAAGGCTGAACCTTTATTTGAGATGGATGGTGAGAAGCGGAGATAGTCTTGATTTCGGCCTCTGGAGGGATATCAATCCAAGCCGGCTCATAATCCCTCTTGATACGCACATTGCCCGCATATCTCAAAATATCGGCCTTACTTTACGGAAAAGCCCTGACTGGAAAATGGCAGAGGAGATTACCGAGAATCTCAAAAAACTTGACCCGAAAGACCCTGTGAAATATGACTTTGCCCTGTGCAGGCTCGGAATACTGGAGCATTGCACAAAAAAGAAAGATTTAAAAAAATGCGAAAAGTGCCTTATAAAAAAGGTATGTATATTATGAATTGCATTGACACCACCATGTTTATCAGATAGCATATTTTTAATTTAAGGTATTTGGTTTTTTCCATCAACTCGAAACTCACAACCCGAACCCCGAAACTCATCACTGTATCTATGCGTATAGCCATAATGGGCGGCACATTTAATCCGATTCACCTCGGGCATTTGAGGATAGCTGAAGAGGTGAGGGAGGCCTTTAATCTCGATAAAGCGATTTTCATACCAACCTATCAGCCTCCGCACAAGGATAATGGCTCGCTCATATCCCCTGAACATCGGCTGGAGATGGTAAGGCTTGCCATAAAGGATAATCCATTCTTTGAAGCATCTGATATTGAAATCAAGAGGGGCGGCAGGTCGTATTCTGTTGTAACTCTCAGGTCCCTTCACGAGAAATATCCTGGAATAGATATTAGTTTTATTGTCGGGACAGATTCATTTAATGACATAACTACATGGTGTGAGTATGAGGAGCTTTTCAAGCTTGCCAATTTTATTGTCATACCCCGCTCCGGTTATGCGGTAAAGAAAATCGGCGAGGTTCTTCCTGTTGAACTGGCAAGACGGTTCTGGTATGATGCTGAAAAAGGGGTTTATTCCAATGACTACGGCACATTTGTGACATATATGGAAACCACGTTCTTTGGCATATCAGCGTCAAAGATAAGAGAAAGCATAAAGCAAGGAAGTTCAACGAGGTATCTCCTGCCGAAAGAGGTAGAGGGATATATAGCAAAAAACAAGTTATACCGTTAGAGGAGGATTATTCAACTGGATTCAAAAGAAAAGGCGTTAAAGGCGGCCAAACTCGCCCTGGATAAAAAGGCGGAAAACGTCATTATTCTGAACATCGGCAAATTGTCATCCCTTGCCGATTATCTCCTCATTTGCAGCGCAGCATCGGATAGACAGGTGCAGGCCATTGCCAATTCCGTAGAGGAAGGACTCAGGAAAAAGAAGGTGCGTCCTTTAAGCACGGAGGGCATACGGGAAGGCCACTGGGCGGTGATAGACTATGGAGATGTGATTGCGCATATCTTTCTTGAGCCGGTGAGAGAATTTTACAATATTGAAGGGCTCTGGCCAGAGGCGCAGCTGATAGAGGTGGAATGAAGATTGTCCTTATCGCTGTCGGCAGAATAAAAAAAGATTACATAAAAACCGGCGCAGCAGAATATGTAAAGCGGATAAAAAGATACTCGCCTGTTGAGATTGTAGAAACCAAAGAAGAGGCCGCTGTTGCAGCCATACCCACCCTGAAAATTCTGGATAAAGAGGCAAAAAGGATTTTGGAAAATATCAAAGAGGGCGATTTTATCATAGCCCTCGGAGACAAGAGCAAGCAATATACATCCGCGGGATTTGCCGAATTTATCAATAAGCTTTCAGCCACAGGTAAACGGAGAATCTGTTTGATTGTAGGCGGCGCTTACGGCCTCCATCCATCAATTTTAGAAGGCGCTGATTTAATCCTTTCCCTATCGCAAATGACCTTGCCACACGAGTTAGCAAGGCTGGTTTTGTTGGAACAGGTTTACCGGGCATTCACTATTTTGAGGAATGAACCGTATTCGCATTGATCATGAAACCGCTCATTCTTATCGTCCTTGACGGATGGGGCATAAACCCGCATAAAGAAGGCAATGCCCAATTGCTTGCAAAAACTCCTGCCATAGATAGAATCTTCAAACAATATCCGAATACAAAATTAGAAACCTCCGGCCTTTCAGTCGGTTTGCCGGAAGGCCAGATGGGAAACTCAGAGGTAGGCCACCTTACTATGGGCGCAGGCAGAATCGTGTATCAGGAGCTTACCCGCATAGACAGGGAAATAGTAACCGGAGAGTTTTTCAAAAATAAGACGCTGCTGGATGCAATGGCCGGCATTAAAAAAGCCGACGGTGCACTTCACCTTATGGGGCTTGTGTCAGACGGCGGCGTGCACAGCCATATAAATCATATTTTCGCCTTGCTGGGTATGGCCAAACAGCAGGGGCTGAATAATGTTTTCATTCACGCATTTTTGGATGGCAGGGATAAACCGCCAACCAGCGGCAAAGGCTACATTGAACAGCTTCAGGCTTATCTTGATAAAATAGCCTTTGGCAGGATTGCCACAGTCTCAGGCCGTTATTATGCAATGGACAGGGACAACAGGTGGGAGCGCGTAGAAAAGGCATATAAGGCGTTGAAAGCCGGAGATGGCAGATGGTCAAAAGGTCCGGTTGAGGCAGTTGATGAGGCGTATAAAAAGGGCGAGACCGATGAATTTGTTTTGCCGGCAGTGATTACCGGCAACAATAAACCTCTGGCAGTTATAAAAGATGGCGATGGGATAATATTCTTTAATTTCAGGGCAGACAGGGCAAGGGAGCTGACACGGGCATTTACTCAGGAAGACTTCAAAGGGTTTAACAGAGGCACTAAGCCAAAACTCTCCAGCTATGTCTGCCTTACAGAATATGATGCCACCTTTAGCCTTCCTGTTGCATTTCCACCGCAGAGTTTAAAAAACATCCTTGCGGAGATTTTGAGCAATCACAAGATAAAACAGCTGCGGATAGCGGAGACGGAAAAATACGCGCATGTAACATTTTTCTTTAACGGCGGCGTTGAAAAACCATTTCCTCTGGAGGAGAGGGTTCTTATCCCCTCGCCAAAGGAAGTGCCGACCTACGATAAAAAACCTGAGATGAGCGCATATCCGGTTACCGATGAGCTTGTCCAAAGGATAAAGAGCGGAGATTATAAATTTATACTTGTAAACTATGCAAATGGCGACATGGTTGGCCATACGGGGATTATGGAAGCTGCAATAAAAGCGTGCGAAGTTCTGGATGAATGTCTTGCAAAGGTGATAACTGCTGCAAGAGAAAATGGGTGGACTGCCCTTATTACATCAGACCACGGGAACATAGAGCAGATGATAGACTACAACACAAACAGCGCTTTTACAGCCCACACAACAAATTCTGTACCGTTTGTAGTTATAGACGGCAATAGAAAAAATGTTTCTTTAAGACAAGGCGGCCTGTCAGATGTGGCGCCTACAATCCTTGATTTAATAGGCATTGAAAAACCGAAAGAGATGACAGGAAGGTCGCTGATAGAGCAATAAAATTACCTCGCAAACTCCTTGTTTTTCAACTCTTTTCTTTTTATCTTGCCGCTTATGGTCTTCGGGAGTTCATCTACAAATTCAATCTTTCGCGGATACTTATATGGCGTTGCCCTTTTTTTGACAAATTCCTGAAGCTCTTTAACCAATGCCTCTGACGGACTGAATTCTTTTGTCAGGATGATAAATGCCTTGACGACCTCTCCCCTTATTTCATCAGGACTTGCAACCACTGCGGACTCTTTTACAGCAGGATGCTCAATAAGAACGCTCTCTATCTCAAATGGCCCAATCCTGTATCCTGATGCAAGGATAATGTCATCGCTTCTCCCCACAAACCAGAAGTAACCGTCTTCATCTTTGTATGCCCTGTCACCGGTTAAATACCACTCGCCTTTAAATACATTTGCTGTTGCCTCAGGGTTGTTGAGGTATTCCTTGAATAATCCAACAGGTCTTTCTGGTTTTATCTTTATGGCTATTTCCCCTTCTATGATAGGAGCAACAGGTTTGTTATCCTCATCCACAACATCCACAACAAATCCTGGCGCAGGCTTTCCCATAGAACCGGGCATTACAGGAAGACATCTGAAATTTGCCAATACATTCACTGTCTCTGTCTGGCCATAACCGTCATAGATATATTTTCCTGTCCTTTCTTTCCAGATTTCAATTATCTCTTTATTGAGAGGCTCTCCTGCTGCGACAAAATGCCGTGTATTGAGATTGAGCTTGCCGGAAGAAATTTCCTTTACCATCATCCTGTAAGCTGTTGGCGGGCCGCAGAATATAGTGATGGGGTATTTTTTCAGTATATCTATTGCAAGGAGCGGGTCGAACTTCCCTTTCTTATAATAAGAAAATATTGTTGCGCCCACGTGCCATGGCCCAAAAAGGCTTGACCATGCTGCCTTTGCCCATCCTGTGTCAGAGATATTCCAGTGGACATCACCGGGCTTTAAGTCAAGCCAGTATCTGCCTGTTATAAGATGCGCGAGGGGATAGGATGCCTGTGTATGCACAACGAGTTTTGGAGGGCCTGTTGTGCCAGATGTGAAATAAATAAGGGCAGGTTCGTGAGAAAATGCCCTTTCGCCTTCAAAGGCGTCTGCCGTATCCCGCTCTTTGATATAATTATGCCGCCCACCTGTGGCGGACTGTATTTGGCCAGAAAATCCCCTCATCCCCTCTTTAGCAAAATCCCCCTCTTTTCCCCCTTTAAAAAAGGGGGATGAAGGGGGATTAAAGGGGGGCAAGGGGGGATTAATGATTATAAGAAGCGGATTAGTCAAAGAACTATTGACCGCATCCTCAACTTTCCGGACGTCTTCGTCGGTGGCAATAACAGCCCTTATATCCGCTGCCTTAAGCCTGTATTCAATATCGCTTGAGGTAAGGAGTGTTGTTGCAGGGATAGGTATTGCATTGAGCCGCATAAGGCTAAGCATGACCTCCCACCATTCAGGAATATTCGGGAGCATCACAAGAATCTTGTCGCCTTTTTTAATCCCTATTTTCTTGAGCGCTCCTGCGCCTTTTGATGAGAGGAGTTTTAGCTCATTGAAGGAAAACCTTTTTTCACTATCGCCGTCTGTCCAGAAGAGGGCTGTGTTGTCTACCCATTTGTCAAAGATATCGAGGGGAAATGAGAATTGTTCAGAGACGGGAAGGGAAAATTCTGAGTATTCTTTTGTGTAGTCTTTCATATTTGGAGACTGCTCCATGGTATCAGGCCTTCACTTCTTCCCAAAAAGCTCATCAAGCCTTTTTCTCGCCTCTTCTGCCGAATCTCTCTTCGTATCACCTTGAGAATCCCTGAACTCAAAATAGTCGCAGAAGTTTGACCTGTCCTTTTCAATAACCCTTTCAGCCCGCGATTCCCTACAACTATTGTATGCGGCCTCATCATAAAACCGGCAGTTCATGCACACCTTAAGGTCAGCACCGCAGAAAGGACAGGCAGCACTTCTTGCAGGCCTGTCCCTAATCTCAAGGTTCTTTTTGCAGGAGAAACAGTACTTCATATGTAATAACTATATCTCATAAGCCATAGAATTGTAAACCTCCACACCCTGCCCTGAAACACAGGGTTTTTCTTATGTAACCGCGGAATACATATTCCTGTATAATCTGCTATACTATCACCATTACAAAAGACAGATAAGGCTTAATTGTTTCTGCAGGTTATAGCAGGGTGTATAATCGCTTTTAAAAATCCATGTAATCCAGTATAACGAGAATTATACCAGGAGGCTGCTATGAGAAAGATATTCTTGATTATCCTCTCCATCAGTTTTTTTGTCGAAGGTTGCGTGAGCATCAATATCCCGAGGGTCGGGCCCCTGACTGAGCATAGAATAGACGGCACAGGGGCAGACAAGATCCTCATCATGGATATATCAGGCATTATCTTGGATAAAGAAGAGGATTTCATGAGTCTGAGAACCATGCCGCGACTTACAGCAAGGATAAAAGAAGAGCTGGACAAGGCATCTGAGGACAGCAGAGTTATGGCCGTGGTGTTGAGGGTAAACAGTCCAGGCGGCACGGTAACAACATGCGACATCATAAACCACGAACTGAAAAAATTTAAGCAAAAGACCGGTAAGATCGTTGTAGCTGAATTGATGGATGTGGCTGCATCAGGGGGTTACTACATAGCAGCAGCATCTGACAGAATAGTGGCGCATCCAACGACTATAACAGGGAGCATCGGGGTAGTGGCGTATAATATCAATGCAAGCGGTCTTCTTGAAAAAATAGGCATAACCAATGAAACCATAAAGTCCGGGGATAAAAAGGACATAGGCTCTCCCTTAAGGCCGATGACAGACGAAGAGAGAAAGATACTTCAGGGGATAATAGACAGCCTCTATAGCAGGTTTCTTGATGCCGTGGCTGAAGGGAGAAAGGAAATTGCAAAGGAAGAATTTAAAGGAATTGCAGACGGCAGAGTCTATACTGCTGAGCAGGCCCTTAAAATAAAACTCATTGACCGTATAGGTTATCTTGACGATGCCATTGAACTGGCTAAAAGCGAGGCAGGCATTAAAGACGCCACAATAGTAACCTATGCACGGCCTGGCTCTTACAGGAGCAATATCTACTCTGCATGGGATATGCCCAGTATCATTAATCTTGTGAACATAGATGCCGGCAGTTTTATGGGGTTTCCCGGCATACGGTTTATGTACCTCTGGATGCCGTGAAATAAAAAAACCTTGAGGCCAAAGGATTAGTAAATCTATCTCCCTACGGTGGATAAGAAACTATAGCAAACGACTTAATTTATGTTACATGTAGGGCAGGGCTTCAGCCCTGCATAAAAGCAACCCTTTCGCTCTGCTCAGGGCAGGCTCTAAAGGGTTGCCCTACGCAAACATATATTGTTTGTATTACTTTGAATGACTGGGCTCTAAATTCCACAACTGCGGAATTTAGGATCAATGGTTTTTGAAAGGAGAAGTCAATATTGCGATGACTCTGAGATCAAAAACTCTGACGGTTTCAATCGAAAGTCCGCCCGAACGCGTGTATGCATTCGTTTCAAACCCTGAAAATCTGCCGAAATGGGCGACGGCATTTTGCCGGTCGGTCAGGAGGTCGGAGGGGGATTGGATCGTGGAGACACCGGACGGTCCTATGAGAATCAGGTTCGTTGGGCACAACGAATATGGGGTTCTCGATCACTATGTGTATCCGAGGCCCGGTCTGGAGATATTGAACCCGATGCGCGTGATTCCTAACGGTTCCGAAAGCGAGATCATCTTCACCCTGTTCCAGTCGCCCACCATGTCAGACGAGAAGTTTGCCGAAGATGTCACATTGGTTGAGCGCGACCTGAGGGCTTTAAAGAACGTCTTGGAAGGCTGAGAGGGGGAACGTGAAGTCACTTCGCACTTCGGGGGTCAGGTCTTTACTTTTGACATTATCGAAATAAGGTCAAGATTCAAGACCTGACCCCATTCTCTGACCGACCCCATTCTCTGACCCATGGTAGAACATCGGCTCTGCCCTTTGCTTTTCTCCTAACATTGCACCTCCTGTGATTGAAGATGCAATAGTCTATCACTTCGAAATGTTGTTGTGAAATGCTTTATAGAAGAGTTTTTCAACAGGCTGTCAAGACCTGACCCCATTCTCCACCTCCAATCCTTGTTCTTAATTTTTATATCATCGTTTCAGCCTTCAAAACTAATTTCAGGAAAATCTTCTGGCATCATTACTTTAGCGTCTTGATGTTCAAAACTCTGTATTTGGTAGTCCAGCAACAACAATAAATCTTTTTGTTTAGGATATTTGTTAAGAGGAACTGCGCCTTTCTTCAGCTCTCTGTGTATATGTGACAGATAACATATGAACCACAATACGGTTTTCCTAGCATAGTCTCTAGCTAATCTAAGGTGGTAACGGTAGAGTTCTTTTTCCATCTTGCCTTTACCGAATTTTGAGCCATGTACTAAGGAGCATCTAAAATCATATAGTTCTTTAAACTCTTTGCAGATTCTGTCAATATCCTTTTTCTCTCTCCCTCCCCATATTAGACCCAGCCTTCTACCTATATTTTGAGTAGTTTCCTTTTCTTCTCCAATTATAGCTTCCAGTGCTATCATGTGCCACAATAATTGTTCAATTCCGTCAGAAAGAAATGCCTTTGCAAGTGAGCCCATTGCAATTTCAAGAAACTCCCAATCGCATTTTTGCAAGTCTATACTTTCCAAAAAATCATTTGCATTTTTGACAACCTTTTTAAGCTCACCAATATCTGAATTGGTTAAATGTATTGTAAATTGAGTAAACTCTCCTTCAGTTTCGTCACCTAATAACATAAGCTTAGACAAATCAGGAGATGCCATTGGCGAGTTTATAAGATCGTTCGACACAGTATATCTGAACGGCAAGTCTAAAGGTTCAAAACCCCAATCTGTATTTTTCTTCTCAGGTGATGGGCGAGCAGAAGCATTTCCCCAATCAAAAAGCGCTAATAGTTGTAATGTTCTGTCAGGAAACGACCTTTTTACACGAAATATATCATCATACGTGATGCCCACATTAATTATTTTCAAATTCTCTTTTTCCTTTTCTTCGTTACACTCCTCTATAATATGCCAAAATAGACTAAGTGTCTTGGTATCAACCACAGCGTATGGATAAAAAGCTTCGCAAACTTCTTGTTCAAGCAAAGAATCAAGCTCACCTTTTGAAAATTTTTGTATCTTAAACTTTCCGAAGTCTATCAGCTTTTCTGTAAACTCTACATTATTTATGGGTCTGATGGTTATTTTTTTAATTTTCCTTTCGTTAAAAGATGCCCATAACTCTTCAAAATGAGCATTAATATCACAGGGATTGCCATTGATTATGTCAAGGTACAATCTTGAACGTCTAAAATAATTTTGTAATCTGCCAATTGCAGAATCTGAACCGCTGCCACCATAGGCCTTTGAGAATATTGTTCCCATGCTGATAAATTCTGTTGATTTTTCGAGCTTGTTTAAGACGTCAAGAAAATGCCGCGGATGCAAGGGGCCTAAAATAATAAGACTACCTCCATCCACGATTTCCCTAACAGTCTTTTGAACAACTTCAACGTAAGAAACGAATGACTTTAAAGCTTCTTCTTTGATTTTATTTTCATTGTCCATACTTCTAAATTCTGGAGGCATCATACCTATTTATCATCATAGCTGTCCAAATTGGGGGGCCATATTTTTTTAAAGCCAGTCACATATGCTGTCCAAATTAACAAAAACCACAAGTACCCAGCATTTTCGGGGTTTATCAGGATGTTATGACTATTTTGATATAACCGTATAAGAGCTAAAAACAACGTATGCTGTCCAAATGAAATTCAAATCTCAAATAGTGTCAATTATGAAAAACTATAATATTATCAACCAGTTTGAGGGTTTTCTAATTATGTTAATTTGGACACGAGTGATTTATCATCATTAAGTAATGTCCCCAGAATTATTGTCCTGTTTTTTCTATTTTTCCTTATTATTTACGGGGGTCAAGTTTAAAAAAATTTTAGCCCATTTTACTTCTTTTGGAAGGTAACACGGGGTCAAAGGTAACGCGGGGTCAAGTCTTGAAAAACCAGTTTTTATCTCCACCCCTTTTTGAAACCTTCTTACTGAACGTAGTATAGTGAATTTTCACGCAATCCGCAATCTGTTTGTAAACCCCCAAAATAGACATTTGTTTTGTTAGAGGGGAAAACTATTTCACGGCGCACCATTCTCTATGCTATAATTCTCTCCGCATTTTTATACACAACGACATAAATAAGATCGCATACAGAGCGTCAGAACAAAGCAGACCGAGGCGCGATGAAGACGAGGAGGGAGGCATACTTTTTACGTATGCCGCAGCGACGAGCCGAGGAGCAACAAAGGTATGTGAAGTTATGACGCTCTGTATAGAAACAAGAATATTTTTTGTTGCAGAGCACCCAATGGACACCATAGAAAAACTCAAAATACTTTCTGCGGATTCGCAGTACGATCTTGCTTGTGCGTGCGGAACGCGTAAAGATGAACACCGCAAGCGCGGTCAGGATGGCAAATGGCTCTATCCGGTCTCACTGCCGCAGGGCGGCTATTCCGTACTCCTGAAGACCCTTCTTTCCAATGCCTGCGCAAATGACTGCAAATACTGCCCGCTCCGGTCAGAAACCAACGTTAAACGTTGCACGCTCCAGCCCGAAGAGGTTGCGCGCATCTTTATGGAATATCTCAGAAAAGATAAGGCATTCGGCCTTTTCCTAAGCTCTGGCGTCATCAAGGACCCTGACCATACCATGGAGAGGATAAATGCGGTTGCGCGGCTCTTGAGGTACAAGCATGATTTCAGAGGCTATATACATTTGAAGATAATCCCGGGCGCTTCAGATGCGGCAATAGAGGATTCCCTTTCGCTTGCAAGCGCGGTGTCGCTCAATATCGAGACCCCGGGCAAAAAACATTTTGAAGCGCTTTCGGATAAAAAGGATTACATGAAAGACATCATCCATCCTATAAAGCTTTTGAGCAGGCTCACAACAAAGGGGAGCAGGTTTTCCCGGGTAAAGTGCACTACCCAGTTCATTGTGGGCGCATCTGATGAAAGGGATTCGGAAATCATCGAGTATATGTTCGGATTATACGACCGCCTGAATTTTAAGCGGGTCTATTTTTCGTCATATCAGAAAGGGCTCGGAAAACGAGATATCCCCGGAGAGAGGCAATTCTTAGCGAATCCTCAAATACCTTTTGTTCGTGAGCATAGACTGTATCAG
>MGRL01000114.1 GCA_001798165.1 Deltaproteobacteria bacterium RIFCSPHIGHO2_02_FULL_43_33 | reverse complement strand
AAAAAGGCCGCTTTTTAATTGAGATATCTGATATTTGTGAGTATCTCTAAAAAGGTAGATGTTGGCAAAGGTAAACTCCGAAATCCCGTCTTTAAGGCCTTGAAATAAAGGATGCAGCCCGCGACGTAAGTTTATATGCAAATCAGAAAATTGCGGATAGGAAGGAGTCATAATTTCCTGACAAGGTAAAATATGAGAGACAATATAATGCTTATAATGATAGATGTGGTAAGCGGAAAATAGAATGTAAAGTTGTCTTTTTTGATATAGATATCTCCGGGGAGTCTTCCTATCCATTTTAGATTTACCCCAAGACTTAAAAAGATACCAAGACCTAATATAAAAAGCCCTAAGATTATCAAAAATCTGGCTAATCCGGAAAATTCATTCATATGGACATAAATTATCATTCATATTGAAAAAACTCAACAAGGAAGGCTATCCGTAAAATAGCGATTAAAAACCTCGCTATTTTACAAACCTGCGATTTGCCTGCCATACTTCGTTATCGGACAATTTTTACTCCTCACCGTATCGGTGAATATACGGCTCGTCGTAAAAATTGTCCGCTGCCTCGTCTGGCAGGCAACTTGCAGGTTTCCCCAAAAATCAAAGTCTATTTTTGGGTCTATATCTAAAAAATAAAAAGGCATTGCCTTTTTAAGGCAATGCCTTTTTATAAAGGAATCATACAATTTTTACTTCTTTGCTGGCTTTACAACTGTTACCTTTACCTTATCGCCGGCCTTTACCTGATCCAGGGTTTTGGTCTCCTTGCCCACAGTAATCTTGGAATTCTCAGTGATGGATATAACAACCTCACCCTTCTTTGTCTTGACAGTTATGGTCTTGGCATTTGCATCAACTGCTGTTACCTCGCCGCTCCCCTTTGTAACTGTCTTTGCTGCTGGCGCTGCTGCCTTGGCTGGCTCTGCCTTCTTTGCCTCTTCAGCTGCAAAGGTCATGCCGCTAAAAGCAACTGTTACTGCAACTGCTAACAAAAGCATTAGGATTCTTTTCATTGCATGTACACCTCCTTTCGTAATTTATTTATATAATAAGTATTGCATTAACCATGCCAAGATAATATTTTCAGCAATATCAACTGAATACCTTTCACAAGCGTCTTCTCTCTAATCCATTTGGTGTATTTGGTATACCTTTTGGTATAGCCTCGGAATCCTTTCTGATGCCAAACTTATTCAGCCTATACTGAAGGGTTCTGTAACTCATGCCAAGGAGTTGGGCTGCCTTTGCAATCACCCAATCTGATTTCTGCATGGCCTTTACAATTAAATCTATCTCCAATTCTTCAAATGATATGCCTTCTCTTGGAATATCAAAATCTATCTTACCTGCCGGATAAATCTTTTGAGTAACTTCAAGGGGAAGAAGGTCTGCCTCTATAGCTGAAACATCATCAGAAAACAGTATTGCCCTTTCTATTACAGACTCCAACTGCCGAACATTTCCAGGCCAGGGATAATTTATAAGTGACACCATTGCGTCTTTTGATACCCCTGTTATCTTCTTATCCAATGCCTTGTTATATTTTTTTATGAAATGGTCAACAAGGTCAGGAATATCTTCCGACCTCTCTCTCAGCGGCGGCAGTTTAAAGGCTATAACATTAAGTCTGTAGTAAAGGTCTTCTCTGAATTTCCCCTTCTTTATTTCGCCCTCCAATATCTTGTTCGTAGCTGTGATTATCCTTACATCTACCTTTATATTATCCTTTCCGCCAATTCTCCTTACCTCTCTTTCCTGAATTACCCTGAGAAGTTTTGCCTGTAAACTGAAAAGAAGCTCTGCCACCTCATCCAGGAAAATAGTCCCTCCCTGGGCAGCCTCAAACAGACCGGCCTTTCTTGCATTCGCACCTGTGAATGCGCCCTTCTCATAACCAAAGAGCTCACTCTCCAGAAGGGTTTCAGGGATAGCAGCACAATTCACAGCCATAAATGGCTTATCCTTTCTCGGACTGTTATAATGAATTGCCCTTGCTATAAGTTCCTTTCCTGTGCCGCTCTCTCCATATATAAGAACAGTAGAATTGCCTGCGCAGACCTTTTTTAAGATTTTTAGCACATCCTGCATAACTCCGCTGCTGCCAACTATACCCTCTATACTGAATCTATCCTCCAACTGCTGCTTTAAAAAGGTATTTTCCTTAATGAGATTGGCTTTTTCAACAGCCCTTTTCACAACAACTAACAGCTCATCCCTTTCAAGGGGTTTAGTCAGGTAATCAAATGCGCCAAACTTCATTGCATCAACAGCTGAGCTGATGGTGCCGTGGGCAGTCATGAGCACAACGCTTATAGGGTTTTTTTCTTGAATAATTTTTTTAAGAAGTTCAATTCCGTCCATTCCCGGCATCTTTAAATCGGTCAAAACGACATCAAACAAATTCTCACAAAAAAACCTTAATGCCTCCGCAGCGCTATGAGCTGTTGAAACATCATAACCTTCTCTCTCAAGAATTGTCTTTAAGATGTCTCTTTGCCCTTTTTCATCGTCAACTACAAGAATGCTGCCCTTCATTCTGTCAGACCCCCTGAGCCGTTGGGATTTCCATAGCCACAGCAGTGCCCTGCCCAATCCGGCTCTCTATAGTAATCATCCCATTATGCTCTTCTATAATCCTTTTCGTAATCGCAAGACCCAAGCCGATGCCGGCTATTTTGGTTGTAAAATAAGGTTCAAAAATCTTTTCCATATCTTCCTTTGCTATCCCGCCTCCATTATCTTCTATTCTTATTACAACAGAGCTATTATCCGACACCGCATTCACACTGATTTCACCGCCATCAGGCATAGCCTGGATTGCGTTTAATATAATATTCATAAGGCAGGCCTTTATCTGCTGTTTATCAATGCTCATAGGCGGTATATATTCAGCGAGATTCACTTTCAGCTCTATCTTTTGTTCATGCGCCTTATATTCGGCAAGCTTAATAACCTCTTTAATGATATCTCCTATAAAAACCTTTTCTACTTTTAACGTAATGGGCCTGCCATATTCCAAGAAATTATTAATCATGCTATTGAGCCTATGAATCTCGGCCTTTATGCTTACTATTATACTTTCAAATTCTTTTCTTTTTTCACGGTCCTCCAACCCATATTCGCTCTTGAGATGGTCTATGCCTAAATTTATAAAGTTTAACGGATTTCTTATCTCGTGGGCTATACCTGACGCAAGCTGGCCTATTTGAGAAAGATGCTCTGTCTTGCTAAGTTTTTCTTCCAACATCCTATTTTCCCTTAACCCTTTTACCATCTCATTAAAATTTCTTGTCAGCTCTCCTATCTCATCGCTTCCCTTGACCTCGCCAATCTCCTTCAAGTCGCCTGCTGCGATACGCTGGGTAGCCTTCGCAAGTTTATTAATCGGCATTACATATTTATTGGAGAGGAAAATAGCAAAGATAATGCCTACGGCAAAGACGATACTGGTAGCTATAAGCCTCTTGTAATTATTAGACCGCAGGAAGTCCGCAAAATCATCAAACTTCATTGCTATATGGATATAACCCAGCTGTTCATCTCCAACTGTTACCGGAAGCATAAGATTGTAATTCCTTTGGCCTTCTAATTGAGTTGTATAATCTTGCGAACCTTCAAGATTCTTCACCTTGCCGCTCTTTGCGTCCACTACCCTGCCTATCCTTTTGGGATTAGAACTGGCAATAATTTCCATCTCATTATTAAGAATGGAAATCTCATGTATCCCCTTCTTTTTGAGCCGGCCAACATATTCCTTCAGTGTATCTTCATTTTCTTCTTTATCCTCTGTTGTAAGCTGCTCAACGCTTATCTGAATAGCGGATGTAAGCTCTTCCGTATATCTCTTTACTTCTAAAATCAATCTTTTCTCTGCCACGTTGTATATAACAAATAAAAGGCTTATGGATGTGATAGACAGGGCCAACATCATAAGAAGCAGTTTTATTTTTAATCCAAGGTTATTGAAAAAAGCAAACAATTTCATTCCCTCCTTGACCCACCCATAAAAAGATTATAAGCTCTCTTTATGCAAATAGAATCGTTCTGTTTGAGCCCGCAAGACGTCTTTCATAAATTATATTTCCAACCTTATTCATTCTGGCTGGATAACTGCGGCCTAAGCAGGTATTCCTTTGCAGGCGCCGACCCATTCGTTGTAATCAAAGCGCAAAACAACAAGGTAGAAATTATTCAAGATTCAAACTATAGAATTGTAACAGGCAATATCTTTTCCATCTTAACATCGCTGCTTAATAAGTTTAAAACAATCCGCCATGAGTCTCCCTGTTTTCCCTTTCAAGGCGGCGCAGTCGGCTATTTTGGATATGATTTAAAAAACCAAATTGAGCAGCTTCCAAAAAAAAAGACGGCTCCGCCAATCCTTCCTGATAGTATTTTTGGCTTATATGATACCATTTTTGTATATGACCACAAAACAAATAAAGGCTATGTTGTTTCCTCAGGCCTTACTGAGAAAGGTAATGAGAAAAAGAGATTAAGGGGTAAAAAAAGAATAAATCAATTTCTTGATAGTATCAAATCTCCTGCCCCGCTATCATCGCCACTTTTCTGTTCATCTGCTCATGACATGCGGAAAATAAAATCAAACTTTACCAAAGATGATTATATAAATGCAATTAAACAGGTGCAAAGGTATATTGCTTCAGGGGATATCTATCAGGCAAATCTTTCTCAAAGGCTTACGATAGATTTCAAAGGCGACCCCCTTTCATTCTATTCAAGGTTAAGAAGAATAAACCCCGCTCAATTTGGCGCATTTCTCAATTATGGCGATTTTCAGATTATATCCAATTCCCCGGAAAGGTTATTAAAGATTTCTGATGACGTTGCAGAAACAGGCCCAATAAAAGGCACAAGGCCGAGGGGCAAAAACCCTGAAGATGATAAGATATTTATTAAAGAACTTAAAACAAGCCATAAGGAACTTGCGGAGCATATAATGATTGTGGATTTGGAAAGGAATGATTTGGGAAAGATTTGCAAATATGGTTCAATAAAGGTAAAACCTTTACAAAAGATACACACATACGAAACCCTTCATCACATGGTATCTACTGTCCGTGGTAAGTTAAGTGAGAATATCAGCCCTATAGACTGCCTAAAATCCTGCTTTCCCGGCGGCTCTGTAACTGGCGCACCTAAGATAAGGGCAATGGAAATAATAGAAGAGCTTGAGCCGACTCCCCGCGGTATATACACAGGGACAATCGGCTATATAGATTTCTCCGGCAATATGGATATGTCTATGACTATAAGGACCGCAATCTTAAAAGACAAGAAAATATATCTGCATGTGGGAGGAGGCATTGTTGCTGACTCTAATCCTGAGGAAGAGTATAAAGAAACTATGCTCAAGGCAAGCGCATTTTTAAAGGCAATGGGGGTAGGGGCAAAAAACGGCCAGAGGTTAAGGTTGAGAAAATAAAGTAAAATCAACTCAATCTTATCCTCAACCTTAACCTGTATCTACTTTATGAACAATATCGTTTTCTTAAATGGCCAATTTTTGCCGGCAAACAAGGCAATGGTATCCCTCTTTGACAGAGGCTTTACCTATGGAGACGGTGTTTTTGAAACAATGCGCTCATATAATGGAAAGGTATTTGCCTTAGACCTGCACATGGAACGATTAACGGAGAGCGCCGGAAGATTAGTAATCCCTTTTCACCCAAAAAGAATATATTTTAAAAACTCTATTGAGAAGCTATTAAAACTTAATAAGCTGAACCATGAAGGCGCATACATAAGATTAACAATAACACGAGGAGTAGATTATGGCAGGCTGATTCCTTCTCAGGCATTAAAATCCACCATAGCAATTATAGCAAAACCATTGGATGCCAAGATACAACAGTATCAGCGCAACGGCATGAGAGCTGTATATTTATCAAACAAACGAAGCCTCCCTCACATCAAGTCCATAAATCTTCTATCAAATGTCCTGGGATTGATTGAAGCCAAAAAAAGAAAGGCGCAAGAGGGTATCTTTACCGATGGAAATAAAATACTTGAAGGCGCTATTACCAATATATTTATTTCTGACGGTAAAAGCATTAAAACCCCGCCGATTGAAGACGGCATCCTGCCCGGCATTACAAGAAGGCTTTTGATTGAGCTGGCAAGAAAAGAAGGTATAGAAGTGGCAGAGATATCCCTGAGCAAAAAAGATTTAAAGAATTGCAAAGAGGCTTTTCTAACCAATTCTATAATGGAAATAGTTCCGCTTTTAAAAATAGATGACAAATTAGTCGGAAACGGCAAAATAGGTTTATTGACCAGAAGGCTTCAGCAAAGTTATAAATATATGATGCTAAGACAGCCGTAAACCCCGTTAGAGCCCCGCCCTGAAGGGCGAGGCATTCTGCTCTAACGGGGTAAAATAGCGATTTAAACCTTGCTATTTTACAAACTGGCAAAGTTGCCCCAAAAATCAAAGTCTATTTTTGGGAGACAGGTTGCTCCTTGATTTCTTACAATAGATAATGTAAGGTTTAGGCAAAATGAGTCCTTATATTGAAAAAGATATCATGAAAACGCGAGAGTGCGAATCTACCGTAGTTTCGGAACACGACCAGCGGGTCAGGCAACTGGCCAGCTTTAGTGAGTTAGGCAAGGCCCTGACTTCTTCTCTGGATTTAAAAGAAGTATTAAATATTGTAATGGAAAAAGTAAGTGAAATGCTGCAACCGAAGAATTGGTCGCTCCTCCTCATAGATGAGGAAAAGAATGACCTTTATTTTGAAATAGTTGTAGGCGAAGGCGCAGAGAAATTGAAAGATTTAAGGCTGACAATTGGAGAAGGGATTGCGGGCTGGGTCGCCAAAGAAGGCGTTTCTCTTCTTGTGCCAGATGTCAACAAAGACCCAAGGTTTTCCAAAAAAGGCGATGAGTCCATTAAATTTACAACACAGTCAATTATATGCGTTCCGTTAAAGAGCAAAGGGAGATGCTTGGGCGTAATAGAGCTTATCAATAAAATGACGAAAGAAGGCGACTTTAAAGAGGAAGACCTCCTCCTCCTTACCACCCTCGCTGACTATACGGCCATTTCAATAGAAAATGCGAAATTTTTTCAAAAAATTCAGGAACTGACAATAACAGACGACCTAACTAAATTATACAACTCACGATATCTATACAAATTCCTTAACTATGAGGCAGAAAGGGCTAAACGGTATAAAAGCCATGTTGCCATGATTTTTCTTGACCTGGACAGGTTTAAATTAGTAAACGATACACATGGGCATCTGCTCGGCAGCAAGCTCTTGTCTGAAGTAGCAAGGCTGATTTTCGATGACCTGCGGAAAGTCGATATAGCATGCAGATATGGCGGCGATGAGTTTATAATCGTAATGCCTCAAACTTCTAAAAAGCATGCATATGAAGCCGCGGAAAAATTACGCGCATCCTTAGCTGCTCACACCTTTTTACAGAGTGCTGCGCTCAACCTGCATTTGACAGCCAGTTTTGGCGTTGCCTCTATACCGGATGATGCACAGGCTGCAGAAGAGCTTATTCAAAAGGCTGACCAGGCCATGTATCGTGTAAAGAACAGATCAAGAAACGCCGTAGAGATGGCTTGAAGTTGACAGTTCATCAATTACTAACTATTATTACAGGGGTGTCTATGAAAAAGGTTATAATAATCGCTTCTATTTTCGTCATCCTTACAGCTTGCGCATCTATTAAATCCACAAGAACTCAATCAGAGGGAAATAAGATATCCAAAGAACAGACAGAAGAAATCAAACCAGGAGTAACCACCAAAAGCGCAATTGTTGAGACTTTTGGAAACCCCGCAGAAACGGAATCAAAAGATGACGGAACTGAGGTCTTGACTTACACTTATACAGAAAAAAGGACTCCTACATATCTGGGAGAATTCATAGTAAATGAAAGGGGCAGCCGCACTACAACAGTAACACTTGAAATCACGATAAAGGATGGATTGGTTGTATCTTACAATTTTAAAAAACAGGAAGAGGAGTAACTACCGTGACCGTAGCCCATGTCCGTGGAAAAAATTTCAAACGTTGGTTTTATACGGCCACGTATAACGGTCACTACTCACGGCCTTTATTATGGAATACAGATTCCTGCCCAAAAAAGAGATTGCCTGTTTTGTAACAGGCCTCTTAAAAGACTTCAAGGTCTATGGCCCTGTGAAACTTGTCCCTGCAGGCATGCCCTCGAATGCATCTATCGGGGACACTAAGAAGGGAAAAGACGGCTTCCCCATGTATGGCGAGATTAATTCGCCAAAAGATTTGAATCTCCTCCACACCCCTACCCACCTGTCGCCAAAACAATACTTATTCCCCCCCAAAGAAACACTCTTAAAATTTAAAAATGGAGAAAAACCTGGCATAGAATCTGTTGTAGAGGCGCATGACCAGGTGCTTTTCGGAGTGCATCCATGTGATATTCATGCAATAAGGCTTCTGGACAGGGTCTTTGCATATGGCCCCAAGGATGTGAATTATCTGAAAAGAAGAGAAAAGACCTTTATCATAGGCATTGACTGCATACCTGATAAGCACTGCTTTTGCAAAAGCGTCAATACCATGACTGCTGACTATGGCTTTGACCTCTTTCTCCATGATATTGGCTCAGGCTTTGTAATAGAAATCGGCACGGCAAAGGGTAAGGATATACTTTACAAACATGCAAAAACAAAGAAGGCAACTAACAAGGAAATAAAAAAGATTGTTGAATTTAAAAATAAAAAAGCTGAGATGTTTGTTACTACACTCAATGCCGATGCATCCACCCTGCCGCTTATCTATTCAGGCAGATATTATAGCCCTGTATGGGAAAAGATAGGCAAGATTTGCTATGGATGCGGCTCATGCAATAATGTCTGCCCAACCTGTTACTGTTTTGATGTACGGGATGAAATTAAGGCAAATCTCTCTGAAGGTGAAAGATACAGGGTATGGGATGCTTGCACCTTAGAAGACTTTGCAAAGGTTGCAGGCGGTCATAGCTTCAGAAAGACAAGGGCAGAAAGGCTGAGACACAGGTTTAATCGGAAATTCCAATATCAGGTTGATAAATTTGGCGGACTGTTCTGTGTTGGCTGCGGCAGATGCATCAGGACGTGTCTTGTTAATATCAATATTGCTGAGGTAACCAATGAACTCATTGAAGAGTCAAATCGTAAACCCTGATATCTCCTCGTCGTATACATCAAGACTTGCGAGAATAGACAGGGTTTCAAGGCTCACTGAAAAAGAAAGGTTATTTAGAATAGCGGTTGAAGACAGAAAACCTCTGGGTCATTCACCGGGACAATTTATTATGCTTTCTATCCCTGGATACGGCGAGGCACCTATATCAATATCATCGCCGCCTGATAGAAAGAGCGTATTTGAGATATGCGTCAGGGCAGTTGGGAATCTGACAAATGCCTTGCATAATCTGACCAAGGGAGACAGGTTGTGGATTAGAGGGCCTTATGGAAAGGCCTTCCCTATTGAAAATCTCAAAGGCAAAGACCTGCTTTTTATTGCAGGCGGCATAGGTCTTGTGCCTATGAGGTCTTTAATAAAGGCTGTTCTTAATGAGCGTCCAGCCTACGGCAAAATCAATCTGCTCTACGGTGTAAAAAGCCCTGACGAGATACTCTTTAAAGATGAATTGTCAGAGTGGCAGCAAACCGGAAACATGAATCTCAGCATCACTATTGACAAACCTCACCCTGAATGGAGAGGGAATACAGGCGTTGTCACAACACTTCTTCCCACTCTCAAGATTGATGAAACAAAGACTGTTGCAATAGTGGTCGGCCCGCCTGTCATGTATAAATATGTAATCATGAGCCTTGGCGATAAGCGAATCGCAGGCCATGATATTTACCTCTCGCTGGAGAGAAGGATGAAATGCGGACTCGGCAAGTGCGGCCACTGCCAGATAAACAGCATCTATGTGTGTCAGGAAGGGCCTGTATTCAGACTGAGCGATATACGGTATCTAAGAGAAGCAATTTAATGACAAAAACCAAAAGCAGCATTCTTCTCATTTGCCTGTTGTCAAAGATGCACATAAAACTGGAAATTAAGACATGAGCGGCACTTATAATATTTGGCTTGTAACAGTTTCAGTCATCGTAGCTATCATTGCCTCCTATACAGCGCTTTCACTGACGCAGCACATGGCCGTATCAGAACACCGCACTGCAAAGTATTGGCTGGTAGGCGGCGCATTTGCCATGGGGATTGGCATTTGGAGCATGCACTTCATCGGCATGCTGGCATTTCATTTGCCGATACCCGTTTACTATAACCTCCCCCTCACATTACTCTCACTGTTATTTGCAATCCTCATATCCGGGCTTGCGTTATGGACTACTGCCAGACAACACTCTATTACACTTAGAAAATTTTTGTTCAGCGGGCTGGTCATGGGAATCGGCATTGCCGCTATGCACTACACCGGCATGTTTGCAATCCGCATGCAGCCGCCGATAAGTTATAATCCGTTTCTCTTCATTGTTTCCCTTTTAATAGCATTTGTTGCCTCGCTGGCAGCCTTATGGATTGCCTTTAAGGTGCGTTCGGAAGACATCCCCGCTTCCATGACATGGAAAAAGGCAGGAGGCGCAATTCTCATGGGAGCGGCCATCAGCGGTCTGCATTACACCGCAATGGCAGCCGCTATCTTTGCACCGAACAGCATTTGTCCGGCAACCCCATTTGCCATCAGCGGAGACAACCTCACCGGCCCTTTGGCAGGCGGAGCCTTTGTAATCTTGATGTTCACCCTGCTTGTTATCATATCCATGCCAATTTACTCATTCTGGGCTCTGTTCGTATTGGTCATTAGCAGCGAATTCGCCATCATGGTATTGCTGGATTCTATTATGCCTGCCTCAGCAAACAACGTTATTAAATTTTTGCTTGATGGAATTCTGTTAGGGACGTTCTTATCCCCATTATTATGGCGCATACGGTTGGACAGACATCAGCTCGAATGGGAAAAAGAAAAGGCGCAGGTGACGCTGCATTCCATAGGCGATGCCGTGATTACAACCAATTATAATGGAATAGTGAATTATCTTAATCCAATAGCCGAACAGCTGACCGGTTGGTTTTCAAAAGAGGCGCATGGGAAACCGCTTGCCGAAGTATTCAACATTATCAATGAGACTACACGGGAGCCTGTTGAAAACCCTGTGCAAAAATGCCTGCTGGAGAAAACAGCGGTTGGCCTTGCCAAGCATAATCTCCTCATTAACCGTTACGGCAAAGAAATAACCATTGAGAATTCTGTTGCGCCGATACTGGACAGAAACAGCCAGAGCATAGGCGTTATCATAGTTTTTAAAGATGTCAGCACAGAGCGCAAAATGGCGCACGAATTGTCGTGGCAAGCCAGCCACGATATGTTAACCGGCCTAATCAACAGACGAGAATTTGAAAACCGCCTGTTTACGGCAATAGAAACAGCAAAACAAGACGGGCATCATCATGTATTGCTTTATCTTGATTTAGACCAGTTCAAGATAGTTAACGATACCTGCGGGCATGTGGCAGGAGACGAGCTTCTTAAACAGTTAAGCACGTTGCTTCATCAGAGTTTGCGCGATAGCGACATACTCGCCAGACTGGGCGGCGACGAGTTTGGCATATTGCTGGAATATTGCCCCATTAATCAGGGACAGCGCATTGCCGAAAACTTATGCAAGGTCATCAGAGACTTCCGTTTTACATGGGGAGACAAAACCTTTGATATCGGCGTAAGCATTGGGCTTGTAGGCATTACGGCAGGCAGAAACCACATCACTACCATATTAAGCGCCGCTGATATGGCATGTTATGCTGCAAAAGACGGCGGGCGCAACAGGGTGCATATATACAACGAAAATGATGCCACGCTCCTGCAGCGGCACGGCGAAATGCAGTGGGTATCGCACATAATCATGGCCTTGGAGGACAATCACTTCAAGCTGTTTCAACAGGCAATTGTGCCTCTCTCCAATACGGACAATAGCGTCCATTATGAAGTGCTGGTCAGGTTGCTGGATAAAGATAGAAATATTGTGCTGCCCGGCGCTTTTATCCCGGCTGCCGAACGTTACGGCATTATGCCCACTATAGACCGATGGATCATCCGCACCCTGTTTACCAGCCTTATAAAACATCATAAAAAAACCTGGCTCAGCAGTCAGAGAGAACCTGGGGGAGGCAGCGGCCTTCTCTATTCTGTCAATCTGTCCGGCGCAACTTTGAATGACGATTTGTTTCTCGATTTTGTCCGCAGCCAGCTTCACGAACACGAGATTCCGCCTCAAATAATCTGTTTTGAAATCACTGAAACGGTTGCAATTGCCAATCTGACCAAGGCATCATATTTCATCAAAGAGCTTAAATCCATAGGCTGCCGGTTCTCATTGGATGATTTTGGCAGCGGCGTATCGTCATTTGCATATCTTAAAAATCTGCCGGTTGACTATCTCAAGATAGACGGCGTCTTTGTTAAAAATATGGTGCACGACTTGATTGACCATGCTATGGTTGAATCTATCAACAACATCGGCCATGTGATGGGCATCAAGACCATTGCTGAATCTGTTGAAAACACCGCCACACTTGACAAATTGCGAAATATAGGGGTTGATTATGCTCAGGGCTACGGCATAGAAGAACCCCATGCCATGGAGTATGAATGAAAAATAGAAATAAACCAAAGGTCGCATTTTTCTCCTTCACCTGCTGTGAAGGGTGCCAGCTTCAGGTCCTTTCCTGCGAGGATGAACTGCCTGATATGCTAAGCCTCGTTGATATTGTGAATTTTCGGGAAGCGATTGATGAAAAAAGAGATGACTATGATATTGCATTCATAGAAGGAAGCATGAGCAGAACCCATGAAATAGAAGAGGTAAAAAAGATACGGGAAAAGGCAAAGATTGTAGTTGCCCTCGGCGCATGCTCTGCAACAGGCGGGCTCAATTGCCTTAAAAACAGATTCCCCATGGAAGAAGTGCAAAGAGTTGTTTATGGCGATAAGGCTAAAAAATATAAACACTTTGATACAATACCTGCACGGCCGATTGACGCTGTGATTCCTGTGGACTATTACATCCACGGATGTCCAATAACAAAGTCAGAATTCCTGCATGTTCTCAAGTCGCTTCTTCTTGGTAAAAAACCGGAGATTCCCAATTACCCTGTGTGCGTAGACTGCAAGATGGCAGGCAATGTCTGTGTATTTGAAAAAGGCATGACATGCGTGGGCCCTGTCACACGCGCAGGCTGCTCTGCCATCTGCGTTACCTACGGCTGCATCTGCTGGGGCTGCCGGGGACTTGTTGACGATCCAAATATTGCAGCGCATGAGGATACATTGAAAAGATACGGCTTGACCGTGGATGGGGTTTTGAGGAGCTTTGATTTGTATGGTGGATGGGGGAGACACAAAATTAGTTAAAAAAATATAGCCGTAAACTCCAATTTAGTAGCGAAAAGTTATTATATGGGCGTAGATGACAAACTGTTAGATAAAATCTTAAGAGGGACATCCGATGCAAATATTCGTTTTGTCGAATTGTGTCGGTTGCTGAAAGGAAAATAAAACTGTCACCTTTTTCTGATATTATTTTTTTGATAAACAAAATCGGTATTTTTGAGGTAAAATAGGTCAAAGGCTTAGAAAACATACGGAGGTGTTTATGAAATATAAAGTAAATCTCAAAAAAACAGAGGAAGGTTTTTCTGTTTGGGTGCCTGGCTTGCCCGGCTGCTGGTCTCAAGGGAAAACAGAAGAAGAGGCATTGGAAAACGTTAAGGATGCTATACAGTCATATTTAAAGACTGTTGAGGAACTAAGCAAAGACAAAGAGTCTCGTTATGTAGAAGTAGCCTATGCCTAAATTATCAGGGATAAATCACCAGCGGGCAGTGAGAGCATTTCAAAAAGCAGGTTTCAGGATAGCAAGGGAAAGTAAACATATCACAATGACAAACGGCGAAAGGATTATCACTATCCCGAGAGCAAATCCTGTTGATGCCTTTACAATGGCAGGTATTGTAAAAGATGCTGGACTTAATATTGAAGATTTTAAGAAACTTTTATAATTCCCTGCCTGCAACAGCAGATAACAGGAAGCTTGAGGTTAACACCCATAGGCTTCGCCTTTCTCAAGCACTCAACCGTTAACTGCCGTTGCAGGCAAAGGAAGGGGGAAATAATCATGCTAAAAATAGAACAATGGTGCCTCTCTAAGAGAGACCCATAAGGAGGAAAGCAAACCGTCTTTCCTGCTTAAAAGACCTTTATTGAACTACCATAAACTTCCTTGCCTATATTATTAGGTGAGGATTATACCAAGGAGGTTAAGATGAAGACAGCAGTGAGAATCTGTTTATTGGCAGTAGCAGCCATGGTGATATTTGCCTGCGCCTCAGCAGGCAAGCAATTCGACAGGACACACGTGAATGACATCAAAAAAGGCGTTCACACTAAAGTCCAGATCCGAGAGTGGTTCGGCGAACCTTATCAGGTAACAGCTCCTTTACAAGGACATCCGGCTGGTTGTGTGGAGCGGTGGACATATGTTCATGCATACTCATCTTATGGCGGCACAAAAACCGTTAGCGCCGCGCTGGTCGTGGATTTTGACGGCAACGGCAAAGTATGCGATAACGCATATACCGAGACTAAACAATAAATAACGGTTATTCAGAGGTTAGCAAGAAAAAAAGTATAAAGACATATAAAGTTATAAAGAGATTATAAAGGGGACATAGTAGAAGAATCAAGAATTCGCATTCGCGGCAAGGATAAAGAATAATGAAAAAAGACATCAAAATAAACATCCACCATATCACCAGGGTTGAAGGCCACGGTAATGTTGTCATTGACATCAAAAAGGGAGTTATAAAAGACCTCCGGCTTGAGATTGTGGAGTCCCCGCGTTTTTATGAGGCGATGCTCAGGGGCAGGAAATATGACGAGGCGCAGCATATCATGTCAAGGATATGCGGGATATGCGCTGTAAGCCATACATCGGCATCGCTTAAAGCGATTGAGGATGCTATGGGCATAACCATCTCAAAACAGGCAACGTTTCTAAGAAAACTTGCCTTTCACGGCGAGATGCTGCAAAGCCACATCCTTCACCTCTATTTTCTTGTGCTGCCAGATTTTTTTCGTGTTGGAAGCATTGTGCCTCTTGCAGCAAGCCATCCTGATGCTGTCAAGAGAGGCCTAAGGCTTAAAAAGCTTGCAAATGAGATATGCTATACTATCGCAGGCCGCCACATTCATCCCATATCTCTCTTCCCCGGCGGTGTTGCCTATACTCCAAAAGAAAGTGAGCTAAGGGCATTAAGAAAAAGGCTTGAGGAATCTTTTGAGGATTTAGAAGCTACTCTCGAACTTTTCAAAACCTTTAAAATACCGGAATACTCAGAAAAAAGAGAATATCTATCACTAAAAGAAGAGGGAGAGTATGCCTTATACAGCGGGAAGATACAATCAACTCAGAAATACAGCGCAAAGCCAAAAGATTACAGAAAACTCATAAAGGAAAGCATTGCCCCCTACTCTACTGCAAAACATACAAAAAGCAAGAAAGGCGCTTACATGGTTGGCGCCCTTGCAAGGTTATGCAACAACTTTAATCAGCTTTCTTATAGGGCAAAAAAGGCAGCAAAGGAACTCAGCCTGACTGCTCAATCCTTCAACCCGTTTATGAACAATGCTGCACAGCTTGTTGAATCATTCCACTGCACAGAGGATGCCATCAAAATAATAGATAAACTGCTGTCAGCGGGAATCAAAAAAGAGGAATTAAAAAAGCCAAAGAAATTCGGCACAGGCATAGGCATTGTTGAGGCGCCGAGGGGGATACTGTTCCACGAATATACTATCAATAAAGACGGCATTGTTACAGATGCCAACTGCATTATCCCGACAGCCCAGAACCTGCAAATGATAGAGGAAGACTTAAGAGGTTTCGTGCCAACAATTTTGAGCAAACCAAAAGATGAGGTAGTGAAAAATATAGAGACACTTGTCAGGGCGTATGACCCGTGTATTTCATGTTCTACGCATATAATGGATGTCAGCTTTGTGTGAGGAAGTTTATGGCAAAGATTTTAATCATTGACGATGATGCAGATATAGTAGAGGCAACCAAGATAGTGCTTGAGAGCAAGGGCTACAAGGTCATATCTGCTAATGAAGGCGATGCAGGCTATAAAAAGGCGGAGGCAGAAAGGCCTGACCTCATAATCCTTGATGTAATGATGAAGACAAAAGACCAGGGTTTTCAGGTGAGCTATAAATTAAAGAACAATCCGGAGCTTTCTAAGATACCTATTCTCATGCTCACCTCGGTTGGCAGAGAAACAGGTTTTAAATTCAGTAAAGAGACAGATGAAGATTATCTACCCGTTGAAGAACTTGTTGAAAAGCCAATAAAACCCAAAGACTTACTTCTAAAAGTTGAAAAATTTCTTAAGAAAAAGTAGTATGCCGATAAAAGCAGCGAGCATTCCGTTCATACAAAGGTGAATCAAACTACACCCCTGAAAGAAGAACTTTTACAGAGACTTGAGTGGCTCATATATATACGATGGGCCGCCGTAGTTTTTATTATAACTGCCGTCCTTGCAGCCATACACATATTTAAAGTAGCTCTCCTCGGCCTCCCTATCTATCTGATTGCATTATTCATAGCTATTTATAATGCAGGGTTTAAAATTTATCTTAATCAAATAAGAACTAAAAGCCTGCTCACTGATAATATAAGAAGGTTTGCAATTACCCAGAGCATGTTGGACATCATAAGCCTGACTATCATTATCCATTTTACCGGCGGCTCTGAAAACCCATTTATATTTTATTTCATCTTCCATACCATACTTACCAGCATGCTCCTTTCAAAAAAGGAAAGCTATCTGCAGTCAGGCATTGTCTGCATTCTTGCGATATGGCTCTTTATCTTTGAATATATGGGTATTTTACCGCATCACTCTATAAAAGGGTTTCTCGGCACAGACCTTTACAAGAATATCACCTATGTAGCAGCGATATCTTTCGTATTCACATCCACTATATTTATTGCCACCTTCTTTACTGTATCAGTCTCGGAAAAACTTAGAGAGGCCGCCTTAAAATTATTGGAAAAAGACAGGCTAAAGGATGAATATGTCAAGATGGTCAGCCATGATTTAAAATCCCCCCTCGCCTCTATTCAAAGCCTTTTAGAAGTTATACTCGGCAGATTTGCCGGCCCGATTGATGGAAAGGTAAAAGAAATTCTGCAGAGGATTCAGAAAAAGGTAGAATTTCTCCATCATTATACAAAAGACCTCCTTGATCTCTCCAGAATAAGGGCTGAGAAAAACCTTAATATAAAGAAATTTAATATAAAGGAGGTTATAGATACGGCAGCCGAGATTGCATTACCGAAGATTGGAGAGAAGGAGATTCAATTAAATATTGACATACCTGAGCGCTTCCCGGATATAGAGGCGGATAAAGAGCTATTAACCTATGTCTTTCTTAATCTTATTGCCAATGCATTTAAATATACGCAGTCCGGAGGGAAGGTATGGGTAAGACTCTCTCAAGCCGACAATGTATTGATGATAGAAGTGCGAGATACGGGAATCGGCATACCAGCCGAAGACATACCTCACATTTTTGAAGAATTTTTCAGGGCCAACAATGTTGCAAAGACAACCAAAGGCACCGGCCTTGGTCTTTCTTTGGTAAAGCATATTATCGAAAGGCACGGAGGCAGGATTTTTGTAGAAAGTGAATTAGGAAAGGGCACGGTCTTTACATTTACTTTGCCGCCCACTAAAACATAGCATATCTGCGATTAAGCTAAATTTCTCAATCAACCATTCAGGTGGGCCATAATTTCTTTTTTCATAGGCTTCACTGTCCATATGCCGCTTATATTATAGCTGCTTGATACCTTTCTCCCCGCCTCTTTTGCGTCTTTCTCAGATGCGTAAAACCCTATCCTGACCCTAAACCATTGCCTCCCCTTCAGATTAAACTCTGTGATATAGGCATTGTAATTATCCTGCTTCAATTTTTTGACAATAGTCTGAGCTTCCCCCATTGATGTATACGATGCAATATGCACAGCCCATGGTTTGTGTTTTACCTCTGCGTATACTGCATTCTTCTTCGCAGGGGTTTTAGGTTTCTCTTTCTTAACCGCTATTTTCTTTTCAGGTGCAGCTTCTTGAGTTACAGGTTTTTTCTCAACGATTGGCTTAGCTTCTTCCTTCTTTGCAGTTTCCGGCTGAACCGGCACAGACTTCGCTGTCTCCTGCTTTGCAGGCGGAACCTGCGCCGGAGCAGATGGCGGCGCTTGCGGCTGCACACTGATAGGCGATGGCGCTTCTTTCTTTTCAACAGGAGGAGGAGCCGGAATCTCTATCTTCATCCTCTTGACAACCTTTTCAGTCTCCTGCGGAGGAACACCAATTATATCTTTAAAATAAAGAAAATAGGCAGCAGCGCCTCCGCCTATCATTACAAGGATTACTATCAATATGATTGCTTTTTTGCCTAAACCGCCGCTTATACTCAAGGCTTCACCTCCATAAGATTGTTTCCATTATCGTATTTGACTATCCGTGGGGTTATAAATATTAACAACTCCTCACTGTCATCGCTCTTATTGTTGGATTTAAACAACCAGCCCAATATCGGAATTTTTGAAAGAAAAGGAATACCGGTATCACTGTCTGATGTTGAACTCTTATATAATCCGCCAAGTACCGTAGTCTCGCCATCCTTGACCAGAACAGAAGTTGTCGCCTTCTTCTCACTCACGCCAGGAATTCCATCTACGCTTCTTGAAAAATCAGGATCGCTTTTGCTGGCTACAATATTCAGAAGGATAAATTCATCCGATGATATCTGCGGGGTAACGGTCAGATCTATCCCTGTCTTTATTTCCTCAAGGCCTGTGCCTGATGTTGTGGTTGCCGTTGTTGTGGTTGTGGTTGTTGTAGTCCTTACCTTAAAATTAAGGCCGCTGTGGATAGTAGCGGCAACATTATTCAAGGTGGTTACCTTTGGCTGGGAAACTATCTTGAGCTGGCCATTCTTCTCTCCGGCAGATATGCGGAGATCTAAGAGTAACGGATCGCCTGACAGCTTCCCAAAAGAAAGACCCAATGCCCCTAATGGCCCTACAGTTCCAGAGGCAGGGAGATTCACCGCATAATTGGGCTGCGCACTGAAACGTCCCCCCGAACCTATGAAACCAGTTGAAGTCAATGTATTGGGAGGCGTGGTTGTCGTGCTGCCAAATCCAGTAGCAAAGGCATCCCTGCCTGTCGAATTATATGCTGCGCCCCACTGCACACCAAGGTCTCTTGCAAAATTGTTCTGGACCTCTATAATCCTCGCCTCTATAACAACTTGAGTGGTTCTCGTATCCAGAGACTTAATAAGCAGTTTTATGTCTTCTATATTCTTCTTAGCATCTCTCAATATAAGGGCATTTTTTCTGCTGTCAGCTACTGCGCTCCCTCTCTCACTTAAAACCCCCTTAACCTGTACCGCTAAATCTGCTGCCTTTGCATAATTAAGCTGGACTATCTCCAGCACAATGTCCTCTCCTGCCTTTGCAATATCCTCTTTCTTGCCAATCCACAAAACATTGTTCTGAATAACATAATTAAGCCCATTTGCCTTGGTTATAATATCAAGCGCATCCTTTAGGGTAATCCTATCAAAACTAAAAGTTGCCTTGCCTGTAACATCCTCTCCTACAATAATATTCAGATTGTTCTGCTTTGCAATGGCCCTCAGCACATCTTTAAGCTCCGCATCTCTCACCTCTATGGTAAAGGTAGTGGTATCTCCATCAATCCTTGCCTTGATGTTGTTGTATGAGTCTGCCATAGAAGCAGAAGCAAAAAAGAACAGCAATGCAGCAGAAATGAGCAATGAAAAAAGCGCCTTATCCTTAATTTCTAATTCCTGATTTCTCATTTCTGTCTCGTCGTTAGTGTAGCTTTTTAAAATCATAGGACCTTCCCATTATGCTGTCTATCTCCAGTTTATAGGAGCCTCCCATGCCACGGAGTATAACATACTGTTTTGTTATATCAATAACTTTTTGCCCTTCTACACTATCACCGACATAAAGTATCTTATTATTTATGATGGCAGATGATTTCTTATCATTATATATGATGGCTGTAAGCCTCAAATTGGCAGGAGTTCCAAACCTATCTCCTAAAAGGGGTATAAAAGGATCTCTTCCCCACGGCATGATAACACTCTTTTTAGCAGGAAGCATACGGTTTAATTCTGATAAAGATTCTTTGATTGTATCCTGGGCAAAGGAAGCAGAGGCCAGAATACAGAATACAGAATTCAGAATCCAGAATAAAAACCTTCTGACTTCTGACCCCCGCTTAAAGCCTGCGGGGGCAGGCCACTGACTCCTGATGGATTCGCTTCGCTCACCACAAGCTTCTAACTTGCCTATCCTCATTACTTGCCTCCCAGCACATAGGTGCTCATGAACAGTTGTATGGAAAGAAGAGGCTGGTTTTCCTCTTTTGCATCTATCCTGAAGTTTTCCACATTAATTATCCTGGGCATCTCTTCTATTCTTTCAAGATATTTGCCAAATGAATAAAACTTGGTTTGCATGGCCATCTGAAATGGCAGCCTGAAATATTCACCTTTATCTTCAATAGGCAACGGCTTAACTGTTGTAAATTTTATATCCTTCTTTGCATCCTCATCAACGACATCCTTTAATATGAATGACAACTGTTTATCAGATGGAAGCCTGCTCTTTGTTATCATAAATTTGCTCTCCAACTCACCAAGCCTCTCCATCGCATCTTTAAGCCTTTCTGCAGATTTTTGCTTCTCTTTTACTTCTTCTGAAACCCTATTCACCTCTGCTATCATCTCTTTCTCCATAGAATCCAGTTTCTTAATCTCTGCAGCATTCTTTGAATAAATCTGTTGATAAAATAAGAAAGTGGCAGCTATAATAATTGCCAACCCTAACAACTCTCTTCTATAGTTATTGATTTTATTAATCTCGAATCTTGATAATATATCTCTCATATCTCCCATTTATCGCACCGCCTCAGATTTTGCCAGATGGTTAATCTCTTTCAAATCTGCTGTGATCTCAAAGTCGTAGATATCTCTTTCTTTCAATTCACGCTTTTGTGAATAACCCAGCTGCACGTTTCCAAAAAAACGAGAATTCTCTAAAGCAAAGACAAATTCCGCTATACCTGAATTCCATGCAGCCGTTCCATTAAATTTAACGCCTTTACCTGTCCCTCTCGGCGCATCATAGGTTGAAAGGCTTGTAAGCCAAACTTCATCAGGCACAAGGTGAGTTATATTTTTTAATAATTCAGACCAATATACCCTCCCCTCAAGAAGAGAACTTATTATATCCAGCCTTTTTTTGATATCCTCTTCTCTCTTCTGTGCCTGAGTTATTTTCTCTATGGCATCTTTATATCGCATATTTTGTATTATAATATTATCCCTTTCTATTCTCAAACGCTCTACCTTTGCCAGCCTTTTCTTTACCCCGTTTGTTTGATAAAGATGCACTGCCCCTAATCCAATTGCATAAATAACTAAAATAGCAATAATAAGCGGTCTTGTTTGTAATGCCCTTTTTTGCCTCCTTATCTCTTCGGGAATAAGATTAATCCGTTCTATCATTGGTGTCGCTTTGCTCCTTGAAAAAATTTCAGATTGTAAATTAAACGATATTGTGCGTCTTGCATTTTACAATTACAACAAGCTTACAGAGCCAAACCTACCGCAATTGTCAAATCAGGCGCAAAGCTCTTTATCTTTGCCAATTCAAATTTTTTATGCTCAACTTTTATATTCCGCAAAGGGTCGTCTATAAAACATGGTATGCCCAGCATATTTGCAAAGAAATCATCTATGCCTGCAAGTTTTGAGGTGCCGCCGCATAAGAACATTTTGCTTATGCCTCCCTCCCGAAACTGCGCCTGATAATAGTCAAACGACCTATGCACCTCGGCAGCCAACCGCTCTACAACGGCTGCCATACTATTTACAATCTCAGGCGCTTCGCCTGATCGTACTATTCCGCACTTTATTTTTTCCGTTTCTGCCACATCTTCGGCACATGCCAATTCTTTCATAACAACATTCGTCAATTCCTTGCCTGCGATATGTATATCTCTCGCAAACATAAGTTTCTTATCTTTAAATATGGTAAGTGTTGATTTAGAATCGCCAATATCCAACATAGAATAATTTATACCGTCTTCCCATATATTATTGTAATCAAAAGATGCGAGCATGGCCATTGGTATGGCATCAACCCTTTCAGGTTCAAGCAGTGCATCATCAAATATTCCAAGCAGATTCTTCACATCCTTCTTCTGGACGCCAAATGCGATAAGAGAAACCATCGGCTCATCCCCTCTTTTTACCTCTCCGATGGCGGCAAAATCACAAATCAACTCATCCGCTGAAAATGTAATTTGCTTTCGCATCTCCCATCGCACAGCCTCCTTCATATCTTTTTTAGGCATATGGGGAAGATAAAGATGCACCAATGTCAATAAGTCGCCGGAGATTGCTGTTGCAATTTTTTTTGATTTTATTCTGTGAACATTGAAAAGGTTACGCAGTATCTCGCTTAGTTTTGAGTTATCTTCAGGGAGCGCTATATGATCAAGCCTTGAGTATGCAACTGCTTCGAGGGAACGACTGGGGCCTGCTCCCTTTACCTTTATTACCTTTATAGAATAAGAACCTATATCAATCCCTACATAGCTGCTCTTATCAAAGACAAACACAAATTCTGCCCCCTATCCTATGAAATTTAAGACAGCTATATTTCCTCTCTGTTTTGCCCAGCTTGCCCTGTTATACACAGCGACATAAATAGAACAGCATATAGAGCGTCAGAACAAAGCAGAACAAGGCGCGATGAAGGTGAGGAGCAACGCCAGTATGCGAAGTTATGACGCTCTGTATAGAAGGCCATTGCGAACAATAATGCTGCTATGCTATCTTACTAAGTATTTTGCGCTCTTTTATCGAGAACCTTCCAACGGGGCAAGTCTGCCGGCATTGAGATAAAGTATCCTTTCTCTCACATTCTTTATAAGTAATTCATCTCCATTCTTTACTAAGGATAAAAATTTTTCATAATAAATTATCGCCTCTTCAAATCTCTTGTTTTTCTCCAATAAAATAGCCATATTGAGATAAGGGTCAGGGTAATCAGGGGTTATTGAAACAGCCTTATTAAAATATTCTCTTGCCTTCTTAGAATCTCCAATGCTATCCAAAAGAGCGCCGTAGTTATTCATCGCCTCAGGGTAATTATTTTTGTATTGAATGGCCTTTTTATAACTATTCTCAGCGTTCTTACTCTCGCCGATTTGTTTGTAGGTCAATCCCAGGTTATTATATGCCTCAGCATATTCCGGGGCTATCTCAAGTGAAGATAAAAACTCAGTTTTTGCAGCAGAGAATTTGCCTTGTTTGTAAAACTCTACCCCATTTAAGTTCTTCTCCCTTGCAGCCTCAAATGCGGTTGGAGTATGGCCTTGACCGGCATTTATATTTTTATCTCCTATCTCTGATGCAGAAATGCTATTATCTTTTCTAATACCAGCATGTATATTATACGAAAGGATTTTCATGACCGTCTTAACATGGGTATTCACCCAACCTCTATTCATAGCCCACCATCCGGCGATACCGGCAACAATAAAAAAGATAAATATTAATAGGGTTCTCCCTCTCGCGACACGGCGCTTATCATGATGTCTCTCTAAGTTAATTTTTTCATTATACGCTGATACGGTGTCAAACTCTTTACTTGCCTGTACCTTTTTAAGAGCCTCGTGTATTAAACTCATAAAATATTATCTATCCTCTTTCATTATTCCTAAAAATCAATCGCTATTTTTGGGATTATCCGATTGCTTGATTTTTATAAAAACCTCTCCTATTTTCTTATCGCCGTATTTAACCACTATAGGATATTCTATGCCCTTTTTTTTCACTGAATATTTAACCCAAAGGTCTTTAGAGGTATCTATAAGATAACCTCTGTCCTCACCTTTATTACTATATTTATTTCCAATGAAGCCTAAAAAATTCACCGATACATCCTTGCTGGATGCGCCATCAATTATTGCATCAATTATCTTAATCTTATCGCCTTTTGCAATCTCTACTGTCTCATTACCGCTCATAGTATACTCATTGCCATTTAAAAGTATACGCAGCCCTTTAAATACCACAACCCCGTTAGACGCCTGCACACTGTCTTGTTTATCAGATAATGCGGATACCTCCTTTTTATCTTCGGGCTCAACATTTTTTTCACTTTTAGGTTGATCTTGCGCATGAGATTCAATCTGCGCAACAGCAGTATTTTGAATCTTCATGTCTTCATGTGGTAAGGAAGATTGGACAGCAACGTCTGCTGCAATGGAAGACGAAGGATGGGCATTTTCTGAAAGAGACTTTATCGTCGGCGCAACTTCAATAGGCGGAACAACTGCTGCTTTTTTATCATTAAACCATAGTGCAGCTATTGCAATAACAGGGACAGCAGCGGCCGAGAGATACGGCAGATACCTGTATCTATGCCGGCCTCTTCTGGGTTTTATATTAACATCCTGCCTCAGCGTTCCATCCTTATCCAATTCATCTACTGCCCTCTTTTCTATTTCTTCATCTATTACTCTTTTTCCAACTACAAATGCCGCTGTCAATGCCCTGTCGCATATAATATTGATAAGCCGCGGTATACCGGAGCTTGCTTCATATATGGATTTTAATGCCGCTGACGTAAACTTTATATTACCCTTTCCGCCTGCAACAGTAAGCCGCTTAAATATGTATGTCTTGGTTTCCTCAAAATTTAAAGAGCCAAGGTGATATCTCACCACAATCCTCTGGTTCAACTGGCGGAGTTCAGGGAGTTTGATTTTCTCTCTTAATTCCGGCTGGCCTATTAAAATTATCTGGAGGAGTTTAATCTTTTCTGTTTCAAGATTGGATAACAGCCTTACCATCTCTAAGGCCTTTAAACTCATGTTCTGAGCCTCATCAATTATTACTACCGCATTTTTATTTTCTTCCGCCCTTTTCAGCAGAAAGGAATTTAAGGCATCCACCTGTTCTTTGAGAGATGAACCATCCACCCTTAACCCAAAGTCTTCATTGATTGTCTTGATAAGCTCAACATCGGACAGAAGCGGGTTAATGATAAAAGCGCTTTGCACCTTTGAGTTCAGCTTATCCAAAAGCGCCCTGCAAAGCGTTGTCTTTCCAGTGCCTACTTCACCGGACAACATAAGAAACCCTTTCCGCTGTGCTACGCCAAAATAAAGGAGGTCAAGCGCCTCCTGATGCTTTTTACTTAAATACAAAAACTTTGGATCAGGGGTTATATTGAATGGATTCTCTTTTAAATAGAAAAATTTTTCATACATAGTTATATAGCCCTGCCTTTTTGGACTGATTTACCATCAAGGTCTTCCATGGCCTTTTGATATGCGGCCTTATGCTTAAAACCTTTTTTCAAATACTTCCATATAAGAGCTATTTTTCTCGCATCTAATTCGCTATATTCCCTTGCCTCAAGGTCGCCGATAGGTATGCGTTTTGGGGCGATATACCCCTTTTGCTCAAGATAGTAGAGTTTATGCCTCGGAATGCCAATCTGTTCCAATATTTGAGATGTCTTCATAGGTATCTCCTTAAGGTTAACAAACACAGAAACTATACATCAGGCTTACATGTTTGGTTTTGGCTTTGGTTTTAGATTTGGGTTTATTTTTCTACAGTTTATATCTTAAAAAAAATAACCTGTCAAGGATTTTTTATAGTGGCTTTTTATAGTGAAGAACAATAGTGGCTTGACACACTTTTTTATCAATGCTACCTTGCACATACATTTCACACTCGGCAATATCGGCCTTGTAGGCATGGCATCCATCTGGGTTGGAAGCAGATTCCCGGACTCTCCCATATCTCCAAAATTTGTCTGGCCATTCGGAGTTCTGGTAATATTATCTGTCTGGCTTTTCATTTTTAATATTGCGATGACATTATTCGGATAGAGAATGACTGGTTGTTCCTGCTGCCTCAAACAACAAACTGTTTTTTATCACCATGAGAGAAGCTTCACTCTGCCAAGGTCGGGGATATCATCATCTCGGTTCTGAAATCCTTGAAATTTGAGAGAGTCTATAGCAGAAAAATAGACTTCCTCGCCATCAGATGGCTTTTCTTTATTTTGTGAAACTTTTTCACTGAAGGCTAATGAGAAAAAGAGAGAGGCCCCGCCAACAACGACTCCAACGGAGATATAAACGGTAACATTTGCGCCTGCATAAATATTGTCCGGCAGGACAAATGCGAAACAAAAAAATAGCAGCGATATAAAAATGATGAGCTTCTTTTTCATTAAAGTCTTATACCTCTAATCTTATCCTCTTCAATAATGCCGAATTACTCACAACTGACAATGAAGATAAAGCCATTGCCGCAGCCGCAATAATGGGATTCAACAAACCAAATGCGGCAATAGGTATGGCAACGGAATTATAAAAGAATGCCCAGAAGAGATTTTGTTTTACCTTTTTCATGGTTGCCCTTGAAAGTTTTATGCCGGAAACAACATCCCGTATATCATCCTTAACGAGGATTATGCCGCCCGTCTCTTTTGCAACATCGCTTCCGCTTCCAATTGCTATGCCGATATCTGCCTGTGCGAGCGCCGGCGCATCATTTATGCCGTCACCTACCATTGCAACCACCTTTCCCTCTTCCTGAAGGTTTTTTATAACGCCTGCCTTTTCGCCGGGAAGCACGTTTGCAATAACCTTTTCTATGCCAACCTGTTTTGCAATGGCATTTGCAGTCCTCTCGTTATCGCCGGTGAGCATTATGACATCAACGGCTTCGCTCTTAAGTTTTGCAACCGCCTCTTTTGAGTTCTCCTTCAATGTGTCTGCAACTGCTATAATTCCGTAAACTGTAAACTGTGAACCGTAAACTGAAACTTCTGACCCATGACTTCTGACTCCTGACTTCTTTATAGCAAGTATCATCGCAGTCTTCCCCTGTTCCTCAAGTGTCTTTAGATTTTCTTCAATATTAGAAATATCCATGCCAAAATCCTTCATCAACTTCCTATTCCCAAACAAAATCTCCATCTCCTGAGTTCTGACTTCTGACTCCTGACTTCTGTATTTAACCTTTACCCCATGCCCTGGAATTGCCTCAAACTTTTCCGCATCAGGTATTGCAATACCCTTCATCTTCACCATCTTCATAACAGCCTCTGCAAGCGGATGTTCCGAGCCTTTTTCTGCTATGGCAGCGAGTCTAAGTATTTCGCTTTCACTCCTGACTTCTTCCGCCAGAGGCGGATGACTCCTGACTGGTATTACATCCGTCACCGCCGGCTCTCCTTTTGTCAAAGTCCCTGTCTTGTCAAACACAACAGTTGTCAGCTTCTCTGCCCTCTCAAGATACTCCCCTCCCCTGATTAAAATCCCGGCCTCTGCCCCTTTTCCCACACCAACCATGAGCGCTGCTGGTGTTGCAATGCCGAGGGCGCAAGGGCAGGCTATGATAAGTACTGCCACTGTTGCCAGTATTGCAGTAGGAATATTCCCGGCCGATGCCCAGCCTACAAATGA
>MGRL01000113.1 GCA_001798165.1 Deltaproteobacteria bacterium RIFCSPHIGHO2_02_FULL_43_33 | reverse complement strand
ATCAGAACCCTAAAATATTCGCTTGGACTGCTTCCGTCCAATCTATTATGAGCAAAATATCTATAAGTAAAGAAGCGTTGGTAACACTACACTACACTAGTTCACCGTGCCTCTGCCATGCAGTGGGGCAATAATTGACGCTATTAGCGGACTTATTCTATACAGGTAAGGGGAGGATATTATGGCTGTTATGACAATCAGAGGACTTGAAGAATCCGTAACGCAGGCTCTCAAAAAAAAGGCAAAGCTGGAAGGCTCCAGCGTAAATGCAGTGGTGGCCAGAATCATAAAAGAACAGCTTGGCCTCCCAAAAAAGCCTCGTGCCGCAACCTATCATGATCTGAACAAGCTGGCAGGCACATGGAGCGATAATGATTATCTGGAGTTTAAAAAGAAGGTTGCAGATTGTGAAAAGGTGGATGAAGGGGTGTGGCGATAAACCCTCGTTAATTTTTTAAATGCATCTTAAAAATAAGGGCAGGGTTTAAACCTATCCTTATTATGTTCTGAAAGTAATAGCAGTGTCAGTTTCTCCGCAAGATAGCGCCTTTCCAAAGGTTTTAGAGGCTATATCGGCTCTTAAGTCAGGGGAGAGGTGCGCCGTTTCAGGCCTTTTGGGCTCTTCAAAGGCCTTTTTTATTGCCGGTCTTTTTGAAAAAACAGCAAAGACAATTCTAATTATCGCGTCAACGCAGGAAGATGCCGAGGCATTTATAAAGGATATAAATTTTTTTCTCGGAAAAAATATTGCCCTCCTCTACCCCTCGTGGGAGATTTTACCATTTGAGGCGCAGTCCCCGCACCCAGATATAGTTGCTGCCAAAATAAATATTCTCTACAAACTTGCCGGCGGACATAGCCACATAATTGTCACAACACCCGCGGCCATTTTGCAGAGAGTAATGCCCAAAGATATCCTGATATCTTCTATTCAGCGGTTTGAAGTTGACAAAGAAATAAACAGGGATGAGGTTTTGCAAAGGCTTCTGGATTTGGGCTATTCAAGAACATCAATGGTTGAGGAAAGAGGAGAGATGCGAATTGCCGGCGGGATTCTGGATATTTTCCCGCCAACATATTTACTTCCGATGAGGATTGAATTCTTCGGAGATGAGGTTGAGGCTATAAGAACCTTTGACATAGCAAGTCAGAGGTCAAAGGAAAATTTAAAAGAGGCTGTAATCTTGCCTGCGAGAGAAATTGTTTTTTCAAAAGAAAGGAAGGAGCGGGCTATAAATCGTGTTAGACAAAGGGCTGAAGAATTAGAACTTTCCAAGGATATAAGAGAGACTATTTCAGATAGGATAAGGGATGGTTTAATATTTGCCGGCATGGATTTTCTGCTGCCTCTTTTTTACAACAAGATGGATACTCTATTTGATTATCTTCCAGAGGACTGCCTTCTCTTTCTTGACAATCAAAATGAGATAGAGGAGGCGGCTGAAGAATTTGAAGATGAGGTATTGGAGGGGCAAGCAGAAATAGAAGGGAAGAAACAATTTTTTGTAAGGCCAGAAGAACTTTACATGTCATTAAGCGAGTTTAAGTCTGAATTTGATAAAAGGGGAGTAGTCGCAATTGAGGCTTCTTCAGGCAAAGGCATAGTTGAATTTTCTGCAGAATCCAATCTTGATATAAGGCAGGACATTTCAACACGGAAAGAAGAAATCCTCAAGCCATTGGCAGATAGGATAAAAGACTGGCGAGACCTGGGGTGGAGCATATTTCTTGTCTGCCATAATACCGGTCAGGCAGAGAGGTTAAAGGAATTGATGGAAGGGTATAATTTGGGATGTGGGCAATGGGCAGCGGGCAGTGGGAAAAGCCTTTTCCACCACCTATCCTCCACCTCCCATCCCCTAATTATCATCGGCGATTTAAGCTCTGGCTTCCGTTTCCCGACTATAAAATTAGCCGTTATTACAGAGGAAGAAATATTTGGGCAGAGGATTAAAAGGCGGGAGCCGCCTTCGCGTAAAGTTGAAGTTTTTTTAACACAGCTTCAGGATTTGAATATCGGCGATTTTATTGTACACACTGTTCATGGCATTGGGCTTTATCAAGGGCTTAAGAGGCTTAAGATAGAAGACATAGAAAACGATTTTCTTATCTTGGAATATCAGGGCGGAGATAAAGTATACCTGCCTGTTCAGCGGCTTAATTCTGTAGGCAAGTATCATGGCGTGGAAGGCAAGAAGCCGGAGATAGACAAGCTCGGCTCTACAAGATGGGAAAAGGCAAAAGACAAGGTAAAAAAGGCTGTTGAAGAGATGGCAAAGGAGCTGCTGGAGCTTTATGCACAAAGAAAGGTGGTAGAAGGCTTTTCCTTTTCAAAGGGAGAAAGGCTTTTTTCAGAATTTGAGGCATCTTTTGAATATGACGAGACCCCTGACCAGGCCAATGCTATTGAAGATGTGCTTAAGGATATGGAAGAGCCAAAACCCATGGACAGACTCATATGCGGCGATGTTGGGTATGGCAAAACAGAGGTTGCCATGCGGGCTGCATTCAAGGCAGTTCTGGACAATAAACAGGTGGCAGTGCTTGTGCCGACTACAGTTCTTGCCCAGCAGCACTATCTCACATTTAAAAACAGGTTTGCTGCATATCCGGTTGTTACAGATGTATTAAGCCGTTTCAGAAGCCTAAGAGAACAGAAAGAAACTTTAAAAAAACTTGCCACAGGAGAAGTGGATATAATCATAGGCACGCACAGGCTTTTACAAAAGGATATTGCATTAAAAGATTTAGGCCTCATTATCGTTGATGAGGAGCATAGATTCGGCGTAAGCCATAAGGAGAGGCTCAAACAGATGAGGAAACAGGTGGATGTCCTGACATTGACGGCAACGCCTATTCCAAGAACACTTCACATGTCTCTGGCAGGGATAAGGGATTTGAGCATAATAAATACGCCTCCTGAAGACAGGCTTGCAATAAAGACTATTGTCGCAAGGTTTGACGATGACTTGATAAAAGATGCTATAAGAAGAGAGCTTACAAGGGGCGGCCAGGTTTTTTTTGTGCACAACAGGGTGCAGAGTATTGTGTCTATGGCTGAATATCTGAAAAGACTGGCGCCGGAGGCAAAGGTTGGAATCGGCCACGGACAGATGAATGAAAAGGAGTTGGAAAAAGTAATGAGCGCATTTATAAATAAAGAGTATGATATTCTGCTTTCCACTTCCATTATAGAATCAGGCCTTGATATACCGTCTGCAAATACTATTCTGATAAATCGCGCTGACAGGTTTGGCCTTGCAGAGATATACCAACTGCGCGGGCGGGTTGGCAGGAGCAGCCACAGGGCATACGCCTATCTTTTAACGCCGCCTGAATTAACATTAACTTCTGACGCCAAGAAAAGGCTTAAGGTGCTTCAGGAATTAAGTGACCTTGGCTCTGGTTTCAGGCTTGCTGCCTATGATTTGGAGATAAGGGGCACCGGAGAACTCCTTGGAGCCAAACAATCAGGCCAGATTGCAGAGGTTGGTTTTGAGATGTATACCCAGCTTTTAGAGGATGCTATAAAAGAATTAAAGGGCGAAAACATAGAAACAGAGGTTGAGCCTGAGATAAATCTGAAAGTTTCTGCATATATCCCTGAAAATTATATCCCCGATGAAAGACAGAGGCTGAATATATATAAAAGGATTGCCTCTGTGCCATCTGAAGATGGCGTGGTTAAACTGAAAGAAGAGATAAGAGACAGGTTTGGGGATATCCCAGAGCTGGTAAATAATTTGTTCAGAATTATGGGAATAAAGCTGCTACTGAAAAGGCTTAAGATAACCGAGCTTTCCCAGAAAGGGGACTGGATTTATCTAACCTTTTCAAATGAAACCAATGTGGAGCCACAGAAGTTGTTGGGGCTTATAAAAAAAGAACCCAAAAGATTCAGGCTGTTGCCGGATTCAAAGTTTGTAGCCCTTTTAGAAAAAGAAAAAAATATTTGGGATGCCATAAGAGATGTGCTGCGATTATACACAGCGACATAAGTAGAGCCGTATACAGAGCGTCAGAACAAAGCAGACCAAGGCGCGACGAAGGTGAGGAGTGAAGGCGTATTTTAAGCATACGCCGCAACGACGAGCCGAGGAGTCCGCCTGAGGCGGACAGGTATTCGAAGTTATGGCGCTCTGTATAATGATAAAGACGGGTGATAGATGACAGGCTATAGCTTTTCCCTATCACTTATTGCCACTTGCCCAGAACCTATCCCCAAAAATCAAAATCTATTTTTGGGCCTGTTTTTATCCTTTATTTTTACCTTTCTATAAGATATTATCTTCTGCCTGTATATGGCGTTTAACTTTAAATTTATAAGAAAGGATTTGCACAGCAATGCACGGCTCGGTAAAATCACAACTCCACATGGTCAGGTAAATACGCCTGTTTTTATGCCTGTTGGCACGCAGGCAACGGTAAAGGCCATGACGCCTGAGGAGCTTAAGGATATCGGGGTAGAGATACTATTGAGTAACACATATCATCTCTACTTAAGGCCTGGGCATGAATTGATTAAAAATATGGGCGGCCTGCATAAATTTATGCACTGGGACAGACCGATACTTACAGACAGCGGCGGATATCAGATATTCAGCCATTGTGAATTGCGTACAATAAAGGAAGAGGGGGCTTATTTTCAGTCCCACCTGGATGGTTCAAGGCATTTTTTAAGCCCTGAAAAGGCCGTTGAAATTCAGGAGTCGCTTGGCGCTGATATCATCATGTGCCTGGACGAGTGTCCCCCTTATCCTGCGACCCGCGATTATACAATATCTTCTATGGAGCTTACCCATAGATGGGCGAGAAGGTGTAAGGAATATCATGAAACGGAGAAACGGAGAAACGGAGAAACGGAGATTAAAAAAAGTGAAGGTTTAGGATTCTCCCCCATTTCCCCATTCTCCCATTCCCCCATTCAAGCATTATTCGGCATTATTCAAGGAGGAATGTTTAAAGATTTAAGAAAGCAGAGCGCTGAGGAGATAACGAAAATAGGGTTTGATGGTTATGCCATAGGCGGTTTGAGCGTTGGAGAGGATAAGATCCTCATGTATGAGATGGTTGATGCAACTGTTCCTTTTCTACCGGATGATAAGCCGCGCTACCTTATGGGTGTGGGCACGCCAGAGGATTTAGTAGAATGTGTTGAACGCGGGGTTGATATGTTTGACTGCGTTATGCCTACGAGGAATGCCAGAAACGGAACGCTCTTTACAAAGTATGGAAAATTAGGTATAAGGAATGCCCAGTATGCTAATGACCCCAATCCCGTGGAGGACGGGTGCGGCTGCTATGCTTGCAGAAACTACTCAAGGGCATACTTAAGGCATTTGTTTGCGGCAAGCGAAATCCTTGCGGCAAGGCTTGGCACGATTCATAATCTTTACTATTACATAAACCTTATGCAGGATATCCGGAAGGCAATAGAAGAGGATAGGCTTCAAGAATTTAAGACTGAATTTTACAGGATAAGGGAAGATGGATAAGAACAAGAACAATTATGAATTACAAATTACGAATTACGAATTTACTGTCCTAATTCCTAATTCTTAATTCTAATTAAAAAGGAGGCATCAAAGTGTTCAATCTTATTTCAGCAGTTGCATTTGCAGCAGACGAGGCAGCGCCGGCAGCAGGGCCTATGGGACAATTTTTGAGTTTTGCCCCGTTAGTCATACTTTTTGTAATCTTTTATTTTCTCCTTATACGGCCTCAGCAAAAAAAGGCGAAGGAACAGAGAGAAATGGTCGCCGCGCTTGAAAAAGGCGACGCGGTGGTCACCTCAGGCGGTATACACGGAACCATCACTGGTGTGGCAGAGGATACCGCTACTGTAGAGATTGCTGAGAATGTCAGGATTAAGGTGGGCAAGGAACATATAGTCTCAAAGAAAAAGAAATAAACAAAGACAGGCTATAGGCTATAGGCTATAGGTTATGGGCTATGGGAAACAATTTATATTTTTTCATCTATAGCCTATTGCCCATTGCCTATTGCCTGTTTTTATGGAGGTTCTTCAATGTCAAAGAACATAAAGTGGCGTTTTGCTTTGTTAGGTTTTTTCTTTCTGCTCGCGCTGGCGCTTTTCCTGCCATCAACGCCTCTGTCAAAATCACTCCCTTCCCTGTGGAAAGATAAATTTCCCAAAATAGCTTTGGGTCTTGACCTGCAGGGCGGTATGCATCTTGTTCTTCAGGTGGATACTGAAAAGGCTGTGGAAAGCCATATACAGAGAATGGGCAAAGGTGTAGAGGTATTGCTCAGAGAAAAAGGGGTTGCATTCTCAGAAATAAAATCTCAAGGCTCAGAGCTTTTCATTTCCTATGCAAATGCAGATGCAAAGTCGGTATTAGAAAAAACCATCGGAGACAATTATCCGGTCTTTAAAAAGGTATCTGAAAAAGATAGTGCAATGGCCTATACACTTACCGAGAGCGAGGCAAAGAGGATAAAAGAATGGTCAACCTCGCAGGCTATTGAAACCATAAGAAATAGAATAGATAAATTCGGCGTCACTGAGCCGCTCATCCATGCACAAGGGAAAGATGAGATAGTGATCCAGCTTCCTGGCTTAAAAGACCCTGACAGGGCAATAGCCTTGATAGGAAAGACCGCTGTATTAGAGTTCAAGATGGTGGATGAGACAGGAGACTTGAAAAAAGCCCTGGACGGCCAGGTTCCAGAAGGGGATGAACTTCTCTATGAAAGAAGGGTGGATAAAGAGAGCGGGGCTGTGAGCCAAACCCCATATCTTATAAAAAAAGAGGCGATTCTTACCGGCGATTTGTTGACCGATGCGCGGGTTGCAATAGACTCGCAATTCAATGAGCCGTATGTTTCCCTCACCTTTGACAGAGAAGGGGCGCGGATATTTGACAATGTTACAGGCCAGAATGTAAATAAGAGGATGGCAATCATCCTTGACGGAAATGTTTATTCAGCCCCGGTAATACGCGAAAGGATAAGCGGCGGCAGGGCGCAGATTTCAGGCAGTTTTACGCATGAGACAGCAACAGACCTGGCGATTGTTCTCAGGGCAGGCGCATTACCGGCGCCCGTTAATATAATTCAGAATGTCACCGTAGGCCCTTCCCTTGGGGAAGACTCTATCAAGGCAGGCGTCAAGGCCGCTATTATAGGTTGTATATTTGTCCTTGGTTTTATGCTTTTTTATTACAGACTTTCCGGCCTTATTGCAGATTTTGCAATGGTAATAAATATCTTCATGCTCCTTGGCGCAATGGCATGGTTTAATGCAACACTTACCCTGCCTGGCATTGCAGGCATCATATTGACAATCGGCATGGGCGTTGACTCTAATGTTTTGATATTTGAAAGGATAAAGGAAGAACTCAGGACAGGGAGGACGGTAAGATCAGCGATTGATGCAGGCTATGACCGTGCATGGTGGACTATCATAGACTCCCATGTAACAACGCTTATTACAGCCGCAGTGCTGTTTCAGTTCGGCAGCGGACCAATCAAGGGCTTTGCCGTATCCTTAAGCATCGGCATATTGATAAACCTGTTTACCGCCCTTGTGGGGACAAGGGTGGTTTTTGACTTTATAACCCAGAGGAGAAGGCTGGAAAGGCTGAGCATATAAAAACAGGTTGAGGTTGAGAGGAAAAGCAGGTTGAGGCCTTCCTTAATCTGTCTTGCCCTCAACCTTAATCTGTATTATGAAGGAGGTTTTTACAATAAATGGACATTTTAAAAAATACCAAAGTAGATTTTATAGGAAAGAAATACTATGCCTTTGTATTTTCAGCAATACTGGCTGTAGTGGGAATTGGTGCAGCAGTGTTTATCCCGATGGGCAAGGCAAACCTCGGCATTGATTTTACAGGAGGCGTGGCAATTCAACTTAAATTTGAGAAGCCGGTTGCCCTTGACCAGGCAAGGAGCGTATTGGATAAAGAGGGGATCAGGGATGTTGAGCTTCAGCAAATTGCAGGCAGCAATCAACTGCTGATAAGGTTTAAAAAGGCAGAAGGTGAATTAAAGGCAATCTCTGATAAGTTGACAGATGTATTTGCAAAAACATTTGATGATAATAAATTTATCGTAGAGTCAACCACTGCAGTAGGTCCAACCGTCGGTAAAAAACTCCAGAAAGACGCCCTCTGGGCAGTAGGGATATCGCTCCTCGGCATCCTTGTTTATGTGGCATGGAGGTTTGAGCTTATATTCGGCATTGCAGCGGTCATTGCAACCTTTCACGATGTTCTGGCAGTATTGGGCATCTTCTATGTAATGAATAAAGAGATAAACCTCCTCATCATTACAGCCCTTCTGACCCTTGCAGGATATTCTCTGACAGACACCGTTGTTGTCTTTGACAGGATAAGGGAGAATTTAAGAAAGAGGGGCAAAGAAGTTCCTGAAGACCTTATTAACAGGAGTATAAACGAGGTTTTGAGCAGGACGGTTGTTACATCAGGAACAACGCTCCTGGTTTTAATAGCGCTTATCATCGCAGGCGGCGAGGTGATTCATGATTTTTCTCTTGCGCTGTTTTTGGGCGTCATGGTAGGCACATACTCATCAATCTTTGTCGCAAGCCCGCTTTTACTTTTATGGAAGGGAAAAAGAGGGAGGCTGATTAGATAAATTATCTCTTAAATATAACTCATCTTGCCGTTGCAGGACATATATTATTAAAGGCGCAGTAATCGCAGTTCAAATAATCCGGTTTTGCAGTATAATCCCTCGCTCTGATGCCTTTGGCTGCCTCATCTATCATATTTAAAACCTTCTCTATATGTTTTCCCTCAAAAACAGCTTTTCCAACAAGGCCTGACTCAAGGAAGTGCAGTTCGCAACCGGCAGGTAGTTTTTTGAAATTCTCTTTATATGCCAGGGCATAGAGTAAAAGCTGAATGCTATCCTTTGCCTTTTTGTTTGCAGCCTTTTCTTCTCTTACATCAGAGGTCTTGAAATCTATGATATACGGGCCGTCTTTTCTTTCTTCTATCAAATCCCATCTGCCTTTGAGCCTGTTCATCCCCAGGTCTACAACAAAATCCCTTTCCACAGCAGCGGGGTTTATGCCGTTTTGTTCCTGCTCTTTGTAAAATCTCTTTATCGCCTCTTTGCCTGCCTCAAATCTCTGAATTTCATGCTCTTTTGTGACAAAACCCTCGCTACGCCAAGAGGAATGAAAGATATATATCAATTCTTCTATGCTCGCCAGCTTCCCTTCTAGCTTTCTCTGAAAATAGATGGATACGGTTTCGTGCATGGCCTTTCCATACATGACTGTATGGTGCGGCAGAAGCGGTACCTTGAGGATATGCACATACTTGTATTTTAAAGGGCATGTGAGATAATCGTCTATCTGATAGTAGCTTAAAGAAAGGACTGCGTCATTAGGCATGGGCTGAAGCTCTGCCTCTGATTTTTCAACAGGCGCAAATCTTTTTATTGCCTCTATTGGCTTTGTTTTTACAGCCGCAGCTTCAGCCTTTGGCAAATCCAGTGCTTCAAGCACAAACTGGCTTATCTTTTTTGCGCGCACGCCGCCATAATCAGATGCGCTTGTTAGATAGAGTTCATTCATCGCCCTTGTCATGCCCACATAAAAAAGACGCCTCTCTTCCTGAAGGTGAAAGTCACCTGAAGGGAGAATGTCTTTTATAAGCGCACCAGGCAGTTCTATCTGTTCCTTGCGCTCCTTTCTCGGAAATCTCTCCGACACAAGGCCAACCATAAATACTACCGGAAACTCCAATCCCTTTGCCTTATGCACTGTCAGTATCTGCACCCAGTCTGCCTCTACATCGGGCTCGGCAGTTCCGGGATTGTCTCCAGCCTGCCTCAAGATGTCGAGATATTCTACAAACGCAGTTACCTTTTTTACTTGCAGGGTTGACTCCATGTGCTGTGTTAATTCAAAAAACTTTGCAATATTCTGCACCTTTTCCACTGCGCTGACAGAGTTTTCCTGTGAGAGCCTTGTAAGATAGCCTGTATCTGTTAGGAATGAATATAAAACCTTACCAACGGTCTCTTCCAGAGCCATCTGGCTGTATTTATCAATGTCATTGACAAGCTTGGTGATGGTAGCAAGGCCTTCGTCAGATAAAGACTGGCTATAGGCTATAGGCAATGGGCTATTGTTCATAGGTTTCCCTATCGCCTCCGCCTGAGGCGGATGCCCATTGCCTCTTGCCTGTTCTTTTATCACATAATACAGCGGCTTGTGGCTTTGCCGGGATATATTATGGCACGGTATCAAATCCTCGGCTTTGAGCTGATAAACCTCTGAGCTTGATAGATGAAAAAGGCTCATACTGTCACTAAAATTTGTAATTGCCTTTAAAAATGCAATCAAAAGCCTTATCTCTTCTCTGGAGTATAAACCCTGATTGCCGGAAAACCTGTGCGGGACACCTTTTGATTTTAACGTCTTCAAAAACGGCTCTGCATCGCTGTTTGCCCTTACAAGAATGGCAAAGTCTTTATAAGAGAGGGGTTTAACAGAGGCTATAGGCGCTGGGCTATGGGCTATAGGTTTTCCTATCCCCTCTTGCCCGACCCATCCTTCGGATGGGTGCCCCGCCATTGCCTGTTTCCTTGAAACCTTCTCCTCAATCATCTCCGCAACAATTTCAGCCTCTTTGGTTATCGTATCAAAATGTAAATGTTTAACTGGGGCAAGGGGCAATAGGTTATTGGCTATTGGTTTTCCTATTGCCTCTTGCCCATCGCCTATCGCCTGTTTTTCTGCTATAAGTTTTTTATCTATCCCGCTCTTTACTTCAAGCCTGTCCGGGTTGTTATGAGATATGAGCCTATATGCTGAATCAAGGATCGGCTGGATAGAACGGTAGTTTTTTGTAAGGGTAATGAGTTTTGCATCAAGATATAATTTCTGGAAACCCAGCACATTACTGATTGCAGCGCCGCGGAATTTATAGATGGATTGGTCATCGTCTGCAACTACATTAATATTCCTGTGTCCTTCTGCCAAAAGCCTTACAAGCTGGAACTGGGCATAATTTGTATCCTGAAATTCATCCACCAATATATATCTGAACTTTTCCTGATACCGCTTCAATATGTGCGGCCTTGTCCTGAAGAGCTTCAACGGCAGGACAACCTGGTCGCCAAAGTCCATGTAGCCGTGCCTTGCCATAAGTTCCTGATATTTTGCATAAGTCTTTGCCAACTCATCCTGCTGTATTAATTCAGCTTCTGACTTCTTCAACTCTTCCGCATACGCAACATATTCCTCAGGCCCCACATCCTCATCCTTGAGCCTGCTGATAAGCCCTGCAACTGCAGAAAGATACTTCGTTGGATTGCCTAATGGGCGATAATAATTCAAAGGAAGTTCAAAGAGATTATCTTGTAAAAATATAATCCTCTCTGCCTCGCTCAGTACCTTAAAATCAGGCGTAAGGCCAATCTCAAGGACGTTATCCCTTAAGACCCTGTCTCCGAATGAATGGAAGGTGCTTATCCAAACATTTGAATAGCCATAAGGCACAAGCCTGTCAACACGCTCCTCCATCTCGCCGGCAGCCTTTTCCGTAAAGGTGAGGGCAAGTATCTGATTCGGATTTACGCCGCTCTCAATGAGATGCGCAATCCTGTGCGTTATGACCTTTGTCTTGCCGGTGCCGGCGCCGGCAATGATGAGCAAAGGCCCCTCGCCGTGCGTGGCGGCGGCGAGTTGTTCGGGGTTTAGTGGGGTTTCGTTGTTTGTTGATTCCATGAAAACATTGAAGAATCCCGCCACAAATGGCGGTGAGTATTCCGTTCAATATACGGTGAGGAGTCCGCCTGAGGCGGACAGGTATGCGAAGTTATGACGCTCTGTATATATATGCACTTTTGCAATGCTGTTTACAATCCCTTAAAAACCTTCTCCGCAGCAGTCAGTGTCTTTTCTACATCTGTCTTTGAATGTGCGAGTGAGACAAACACCGCCTCAAACTGGGACGGGGCAAGGTAGATGCCTGATTCCAGCATCTTTCTAAAATATTTTGCAAATCTTTCCAAGTTGCTTTTCTTGGCATCTTCATAGTTATCAACCGGCCTCTCATTAAAGAAAAGCGTAAACATGGCACCAGCCCGTGCAATCTGAACTGGTATGCCTCTTTTCTTTGCTATCTCTTCAAGACCGTCGCACAGCTCTTTTGTGGTCTTTTCTAACTTTTCATAAACCCCTTTGCCTTTTAAAATCTTTAGAGTCTCTATGCCTGCTGTCATTGCCAGAGGATTGCCGGATAATGTCCCTGCCTGATAAACAGGGCCTGATGGCGCGAGCATCTCCATGATTTTTCTTTTACCGCCGAATGCGCCGACTGGCAGGCCGCCTCCAATCACCTTTCCAAGGCATGTTATGTCGGGAACAACATCATAAACCTTCTGCGCCCCGCCGTAGCAGAGGCGAAATCCGCTCATTACCTCATCCACTATCAAAACAATACTATGCTGATTGCACAAATCCCTGAGTGCCTTTAAAAAGCCGCTCTGCGGAAGCACAACGCCCATGTTGCCCGGCACACCTTCTACGATTATACAGGCAACACCTTCAGAGTCGTTTCGCAGAATATCCTCTACAGATGTAATATCATTGTATATGGCTGTGTAAGTATTCTTTGCAATATCTGCCGGAACTCCGGGGCTGTCCGGTACGCCGAGCGTTGCCGCGCCGCTTCCGGCCTTGACTAATAGGCCGTCGCTGTGGCCGTGATAGCACCCTTCAAATTTTATAATCTTATCTCTTTTCGTGTATGCCCGCGCAAGGCGGATGGCGCTCATGGTCGCCTCTGTGCCTGAGTTTACAAACCGCACCATGTCAATAGAGGGGAATGCCTCAAGCACAAGCGACGCAAGCGTAACCTCAAGCTCAGTCGGCGCGCCAAAACTTGTGCCTCTGTCAACTGCCTTTTTTAGCGCAGCATTCACCTTTGGATGTGAATGGCCGAGGATTGCCGGCCCCCATGAGCCTACATAATCTATAAACGAGTTACCGTCCGCATCATATATCTTTGAGCCTTTAGCCTTTTTAATAAAGAGCGGATTCCCGCCCATTGCCTTAAACGCCCGCACAGGACTGTTCACGCCGCCGGGAATAAGTTTCTGCGCCCTTTGCATGAGTTTTTTGGAATTGGTGGTGTTCATAGGTTTTCCTCCGTAATTTGTTCTTTCCTCGCTTTGATAAGGTTCTTTGTAGTGTAACTTTCGTTTCCGGCTCTATGTGAAATCTTTCTCTTATTTCTACTGCCTGTCCAGTGCATTGACCGGCTAAAAATTTATTTTTTAATTTCTTTTTTGAAATTTTCAAATATTTTTTAGGCATCCGCTACAAGCGGTTTCATTCGTTCAGGATATAATTCGAGAGCATAAGCATGACTGAAGAAATGTCTAAAGGCAAGAAAGCGCTTGAGTTCTTCCGAAAGTGATTTAGAAATGATATTTTCTTTAACAGCGATTAAAATTAAATCCCGATGCCAGGATTCTCCTGTTGGAATTTCAAGTTCTTTAGCAAAAAATACTTGCTTTAATACATTTTCAATGCCATTGTAAAAATTATGGAGAAAAGCGGCTACTCCGGCAAGTTCGAGTTCGGAAATTTGAGATAAGTCTCTTGTGGGAAACGCAGAAATAATTTTTTCTATGGCTTCATATTCCGCATCAATATTTTCTTGATAATCAGCCATAGAGAAGAACTCCTTCTCTGAGTATCAATTTAATAAATTTAGATGTTCCAGAAATATCTATTATATCAACAGGTTTTGACAAAGAAAGCATCAGGTCGCCATAATAGCTATAAAAATCTTTTGGCGGGATCCCTTCTACCGCAATGTCAATATCTCGGCTTTCTCTTTCCGGTTTCAAGCTTGAACCAAAAAGCAATACCCGCTTTGCATGGTATTTTTTAGATATTTCGTAAATTGTTTTTTTGTCGGTTTCAGTAATCATGTCAAAATTATAGCATTTTTCAGTAAAATTACAGATAATTTTTAATTTATTAAATCCCCATTTCAATAAGAAGCAGTTGGGTTGATAAAACCAACCCAACCTACCCGCTTACATAATGCGGAGTTAAGCCGTAGCCCCGTAGGGGCGTATCGGTCTTGAACTCCTTGTTCTCCCGAAGCGGAGCGAGGGGAACAGGAGTTCCGGCTTAACTCCGCATTCTCCCTGAGCGAAGCGAAGGGAGA
>MGRL01000112.1 GCA_001798165.1 Deltaproteobacteria bacterium RIFCSPHIGHO2_02_FULL_43_33 | reverse complement strand
GCTTGCTGATTATGATTTTAAAGGTCAACTAAAGGAAAGGAGGAAGAGGGCTGCGTAGAGTTAGGCAAAGCCATCAGGCTGGGGCAGGAAAGGCACGTAGGGCTACGCCCTACGTGCCTTTCCTGCTGAATCTAAAAGTGGACATTTCATTTGCTCTAAAAACGGACATTTCTATTTGTTGACAACAGGCAAAATAGAAAAACTTGACTACAAGAACCTAATATGGTTTTATAGTTCACATATGCAGGCAGCAATTAAATATCTTATGAAATCAATGAATCTTATTCTCATAGCCTTTTTAATGATTACACTTAATATAAGCATGTTTTTTCAGTCTTTAGCTTTAGCGCAGGATAGTGCAGAGGGGGTGGTTAAAAAGGACGAGGGTGTTCCCTGGGATAAGCCTACTGATGTAGCCATAGACCCTTCAGGCGATGTTTATGTAACAGGTTTTAGTTATTCTAATGCTACAGGCTATGACTATGTCACTATAAAATATGATGCAAACGGAAATGAGCTTTGGATTAGGAGATATAATAACGGCGCCGGGGATTATGCCTTTGCCCTCACTTTAGATTCCTCAGATAATGTTTATGTGACAGGTTTTAGCTATTCTAACTCTACAGGTTATGACTATGTAACGATAAAATACGATACAGATGGCAATGAATTATGGGTTAACAGATATAATTATGGCGATAATGACAGGGCAGTTGACATTAATGTAGACCCATCCGGCAATATTTATGTGGCGGGTTTTAGCTATTCTAACTCTACAGGGTATGACTGTGTCACGATAAAATACGACACAGATGGCAATGAATTATGGGTTAACAGATATGACCATGGCGATAATGACAGGGTAGTTAGTCTTGCTGTGGATTCATCAGGCAATGTTTATGTAACAGGGTTTAGCTATTCTAATTCTACAGGATATAGTTATGTTACGGTAAAATACGATACCTATGGAGATGAATTATTAGTTAATAGTTATGATAGCGGTGAAAATGATAGGGCAGATGACCTTGGCGTAGCTTCGTCAGATAATATCTGCATCGGAAATATGTAAAGAGAATCTACGCTCACTATGGCATTTATGGATTTTCAAGAAGTCTCTAATCATGTTATAAAATTTTAGTTTTTACCACGGCCATTGTGTCCCTGTTTTATGTAAGTAATTCCATGATGTTGAAACATCATGGAATTATATTTTTGTGAGAAATTCATGCGTATTGTGGCGATAATGGCGGTGTAGCTCAGGTGGTAGAGCAGGGGTCTCATAAGCCCCGCGTCCGTGGTTCGAGTCCACGCACCGCCACCAAAATATTTACGAATTACGATTTACGAATTACGATTTAAAATCTTTAAAATCTGAAATCGTAAACCTACAATCGTAAATCTTTCTCAAGGAGGATTTTAGATGCAAAGGACTTTATCAATTGTCAAACCGGACGGCGTAGATAAAAATCTTATCGGCGAGGTGATAAAAAGGTTTGAAAAGGCAGGGCTTAAGGTGGTTGCTTTAAAAATGGCTCATCTTACAAAGAAACAGGCAGAAGGGTTTTATGCAGTCCACAAGGCAAGGCCGTTCTTTGACAGCCTTACCACATTCATGTGTGCAGGGCCTATCGTGCCAATGGTTTTAGAAGGAAACGATGCAATAAAAAAGGTGCGGGATATCATGGGGGCAACAAACCCAAAAGATGCTGCGCCAGGGACGATACGAAAAGATCTTGCAGATTCCATTGAATCAAATATCGTTCATGGCTCCGATGCTCCAGAAACAGCAGTCTTTGAGATAGGTTATTTTTTTAATGCAACCGAGATATTAAAATAAGGAGATGCTATGGAGCCCATTGAAAAGATAAAGGCGCATTATAATTTTACAGCAGGCGACGCAGCAAATCTGAAGCAGCTTCAGCCTGTGATGGAAAAACATAAGGATGAGTTTCCTAATGAGTTCTACAATTACATAAGACACTTTGAGGATACGCCGAAATTCCTAAAAGATGAAGAAATTATAAAAAGACATCAGGCGGGGCTCAAGGAATGGTTTATGGATCTTTTTTCAGGCGAATACGGCACACCGTATGTAAGAAATGTGGAGCGTATAGGCTATGCCCATGTAAAAATAAACCTCCCTGCCCATTATGTCAATGCTGCAATGCATTTTGTGAGATTGTATTGCTTAAAGATTTTAGAGAAAGAGTTCTGCGCAGATTCAAATGAGTGCAGATATTTGGCAAAATCGGTTGATAAAATTATAGACATCAACCTTGATGTCATTACAAGCTCATTTATAGAAGAGGAAATAAAAACCTATTTCCTGTCAGAAAGGGTAGAATCATATCTTATACAGTTTGCCAATAGATTCGCATACGGCCTGAATCTTACACTTGTCATGGGCCTTGTAATTATGGGTGTAATGGTAATGGGTCTGTTTGTCTATGATATAAGCCATATATTTTCAGGTAATATAGAAAAGGGGCTCCTCGGCACATTGGGCTCTCTGCTCATGATGTGGGTTGTTATAGAACTCGTGGACACAGAGGTAAAGCATCTTAAGGGCGGCAAATTTGCCATAAGGGTATTTATAAGCGTTGCCTTAGTTGCAGTTATCAGAAAGTTATTAGTAAGTACGCTCAAGGCCGATGCATTAGAGTATCAATTATCCCTTATCCTTATAGCTGCAATAGCTGTGCTCGGAATAATCTACTGGTTGATAGCAAAGGTAGAAAAGACAGAATAAATACAATAAATACCGTTATTCGTGTCCGGTGTTCGTGACCGGAAATAATACAGACACGAAACACGGACACGAATCACGGCTTTTAATCTACTGCTTATATCTCTCCTTATAATACTCCAAAGTTTTTGCAATATCTTCCTTTGAAAGCCCTTTCTTCCATTTATGCTCTTCCTTTGCCATAATCTCTTGTGCAAGCTTCGGGTCAAGCTCTGTTAATTCAGGAATAAATTTTGTATAAAAGTGTTTTGCGACTTCATAAAATCCATGCCATTGGGTAAAGTCAGGCCCCATCATGGATGCGCCCATCCTCGCCCTTCTCCCCTCATGGTGCCATAGCTCGTAGAATGTCCATTCTATCTTGTCATCAAAAGGCGTAGGGGTTATCTTGCCGGCAGCCTTTAGTTTTTCCATAGCATTTTTCGTAGGCTCGCCAAATTTTTTGTTATAAAGATTGACAGCATCATCATATTGCTTATAGAAATTTTCTACTTGTTCAGGTCCGTGGCAGGATTGGCATACATCCTTCATTGATTTTCTTCTTGCCTCCCAGTTTTCCAATTTTATTGAAATAATCGGTCTCAGTGTCCACGATATACGTTTACCCACATCATGGGTTACAGGCTGTGACTCTGTTGCACTCATGTGGCATGAGGCACAGGTCGGATACAGATAATCCTTGCCGGCAATCCACTTGTCCTTTGGGTTTGAGAGATTCATCTTGTCCTTATTTGCATTGTAAAGTATGCCGTGCTTGCTTTCATTATAGATTTCTATCTGCGGGTGGTCAGGCCCCATATGGCATCTGCCGCAGTTTTCAGGTTGTCTGGCCTGGGCTATAGAAAAGCTGTGCCGCGCATGGCAGGCAGAGCATGAGCCTTTTGAACCATCAGGATTTACCCTGCCCATGCCTGTGTTTGGCCATGTATCTGGGTCTAATTTCCCATTTGCCAAAACCTTTACCTCACTGCCGTGGCACTGCCTGCACCCGGAAGTGGCAGCAGCCGGACCTTCAACAATACTTCCGAGGACATTATCCATCGAGCCTATAAATTTGGCTGCCTGAGCATGATGGGATTCCTGAAATTCTTTTGCCGCATCTTCATGACACTTGCCGCAGTCTTTGGGCGACACGATAGTGGCAATGGTAAATCCCTCATGTTTGTAAGCATCCGGATCTTTTGCATCTGCCTTATGACACTCAATACACCCTATGCCCTTTTCAGCATGGCGGCTTTGTTTCCAGTCGTTTACCTGTCCTTCTCCTATGCCTTTCTTAATGTGGCAGTCAATACATTTTTTGTTATTAGCAGAAATATACGGTCTTACCTCATATTTGCTTGCCTTTACCTCTACATAGCCGACTATGGTAAGGGCTATGAATAGGATGAGGCTCAATGCCCCAATGAAATATTTCATAAGATTTAAATCATTTATCTGCATATCTATCTCTCCTTTCTAAAGTATAATATTCCATAAAGTTAGTATTGCAAAGGTTAAGATGGCTGAGGCTCCTATAGCCATGTTTATCCTTCCCATAGTAAAGCCTCTCTGCGTGAGGAATCTGTCTATATATGGATAAAAGGCAAATACCGCAGAAAAAATGAGAATCCCAAACAACGCAGGCTGCCTCGGCGCAATGGTTATCCATTTATATACAGCAGAAAAATACCATGGCGGCGCAACATTGGATGCAACCTCTGCCGGATTTGCCATTTGTCCGATGGTCGGTGGAAATATCATAACAAGGTTAACCATGACTATAAGGAGACCAACGGCAATAAGCCCCACCTTCATCGCATGTTCAGGATAAAATAAGTGTTTGCCTTCCGCCTCTTCCATTTTTGCAAAGCCCAGAACCCTGACTGCAATAATGTGGCCGCCTATCAGGAGAATCAAAAGCATAGGCAATAATTTGGTATGAAGGTCATACAGACGGAGGAGTGTAATTTCTGACACATCAGCGCCGCCCCTTAAAAGGTAAGCAAGCGGAGGGCCAAAAAGAGGCATCTCTTCCGCCATATTCATTACAACGGTCATTCCCCAATAGGATACCTGGTCATAGACAAGTGAGTAGCCTGTAAAACCCATAGCAAGGGTTGTAAAAAACAGCCCAATGCCTATAAGCCATTTTAATTCACCTGGGGCCTTATAAGCACGTGTTATAAAAACTCTGAGAATATGCAGAAAAAGGGTGAATATCATCAGGTTAACAGACACCTTATGAAGCCCTCTTATAAACCAGCCCAAATATATTTCGCTGTTTATGGCCTTAACACTCGCATATGCCTTTTCCGAATATGGGATGTAATAGAAGGTCATAAGTACGCCTGTTGCCGCGGCTACCATAAAAAGCACTAATGGCGTTGCCCCCATGCAGTAGAAGAAACTATTCATGTGGTCAGGAACCTCTTCCTGGATAAAATCAATAATTTTATCTTTTATGGACTTTTCTGATATTTTTTCAATTGTTGCTTCCATAAGGCTGCCTCCTTTTCTCTAACAGTTGCAAAGCGTCAAAGGGTCATAGGGTCAGAGCAAACACTTTTTGATGCTAGGATACTTTGACTCTCTGGCTCTCGGTTGTTCACTATTCTCATGCCGCCTTCAGTCTTAAGCCTTCAGCCTCACATAAATATTTTCCCCCTTCGTAACTATCTGGAACCTATCCAGCGGCCGAGGCGGGGGACCAGCAATATTCTTGCCGTTCCTATCATATACGCCCTGGTGGCATGGGCAGATAAATTGCTGCCTTGCCTTATCCCAACTGACAAGGCAGCCCAAGTCTGTGCATTTTCTTGAAAATGCAACCAAGCCCGCATCTGTCTTGAGAAGCAATAGCTTACTTCCGGCAATCTCCATAGGCATTGCATCGCTCTTTGAAAGTTCGTTTACGGTACCCACCAATATCTCTTCAAACCTTTTTTCCTTTACCTTCGGGCTCAGGAACTGCAGAAATCTGAGACCGAATGCGCCAAGCCCAAAACCGAGCCCTACCGCCATAAATGCACTGCTAAGAAACTTTCTCCTGGATACGTCATCGTTTATTACACCCATAGTATGATCTCCTCTAAAAACAAAGACGCCTTGAGCTTGTAAAACTCAAGGCGTCTTTGCCTTATTATCTGAAAGATACTGCGATGTATCTTAAAATATAGTCTAAAAGTCTACAGGTCGTTAGTCTACAAGTTTTAAACTTTTAGGCTTGTAGACTATTAGACTGGTAGGCTGTTTTTATGAACTATACCCGCTCTCTCCGTGCTGGGTAAGGTCAAGACCTTCTGTCTCTTCTTCTTGTGAAACCCTCAGACCCATTGTCCAGTCAAGGACTTTAAGCAGGATAAAGGTAACTACGAATGAATATACCCCGCTTGCTAAAACTGCTATAAATTGCTTTCCAACCAGCGCTGCGTTACCAAAGAATAAACCGTCAGCGCCTGCTGAGTTTATTGCTGTTGTTGCAAAAAGCCCTGTTGCGATTGCGCCCCATGTGCCGCCTACGCCATGCACGCCAAAGGCATCAAGGGAATCATCATAGCCGAGGAGCGGCTTAATCAGACTTGCAGCCATGTAACACAATACCCCTGCACCAACGCCTATTACAATAGAAGACATTGGCCCGACAAAGCCTGAGGCGGGAGTTATTGCCACAAGACCTGCAACTGCGCCTGATGCAGCGCCGAGCACAGTAGGCTTTCCTCTTTGTATCCATTCTGCAAATATCCACGCCAGCGCCGCCGCCGCTGTTGCTGTATTTGTCACAACAAATGCAGATGTTGCCAATGCGCCTGAGGCAACCGCGCTTCCTGCATTAAATCCGAACCATCCAAACCATAGAAGCGCTGCGCCCAAAACCGTCATCGGCAGGTTATGCGGAGCCATAATCTCCGTCATATAGCCCTTTCTCTTCCCCATAACTAACGCGGCAGCAAGGGCTGCTACGCCTGATGATATATGAACTACTGTGCCGCCTGCAAAGTCCAATGCGCCAAAGTTTCTAATCCATCCGCCCACTGCCCATACCCAATGGCATATCGGGTCGTATACGAGCGTTGCCCAGAGTACGGTAAATACGAAGAAGGTTGAAAATTTCATCCTCTCTGCAAATGCGCCTGTTATAAGCGCCGGAGTTATGATAGCAAACATCATCTGAAATGCCATAAATAGCTGATGCGGAATGGTTGCCGCATAATCTGCGTTCGGTTCCAGACCCACGCCGTTTAAGCCCAGCCATTCAAGTCCGCCGATAATTCCACCTTTATCAGGCCCAAATGCAAGGGTGTAGCCCCACAAAACCCATTGAATGCTGATAATGGCAACTATGATAAAGCTCTGCATGATTGTTCCGAGCACATTTTTCTTTCTCACCATACCGCCGTAGAAAAGCGCTAGACCAGGCGTCATGAGCATAACAAGGGCTGTTGATACCAATACCCATGCAGTATCGCCTGTGTCAATCTTCGGCGGCGGAGCCGGGGTTGCTGCGGGTGCAGGCGCAGCAGGCGCTGCTGCCGCAGGCTGACCAGCAGGAGCTTGAGCTTCTTCTGCCATGACCGCCATCGGCATTAAGATATATATCAGCAGTGCAATTGCCATGAATAATTTCCTAAACTTCTTAGACATTGTCATCCTCCTTAATGTAGATTTACGATTTTAGATTTACAATTTTAAATTTTAAATCGTAATTCGTAAATCGTAATTCGTAAATCGTAAATCGTAAATCGTAATTCGTAAATTACAGCGCTTCCTTCCCTCTTTCACCTGTCCTTATTCTTACAGTCTCTTCTACCGGCGATACAAATATCTTGCCATCGCCAATCTTTCCTGTCTTTGCAGCATTCTGTATAGCATCAACAACCTTTGCCGCCATGTCTTCTGATGTAACAACCTCTATCTTCACCTTTGGCAGAAAATCCACAGTATATTCAGCCCCTCTGTATAATTCAGTATGGCCTTTCTGTCTTCCAAATCCTTTTACCTCTGTAACGGTCATGCCCTCTATATGGATATCGTTTAACGCCTTTTTAACCTCATCAAGTTTAAATGGCTTAATTATTGCCTCAATCTTTTTCATTAGGATTCACCTCCTCTATTTACTACCGTGTTCCGTGTCCGTTGTCCGTGACCGTAAAAGTTTCTTCACGGTCACGGCAAACGGTATTTATTTCTCTTTCTTGCCGCTAAACACATCAAAGTCAATATCAACCTGAACCGTAAACCAATCCTCAACAGCTGAAAGTTTATCGTTATTCTGGTCGACATAGGCAAATATCACACTTGCATTGGGCGCAAACTTCCACGAAAAACCGTAGCTAAGCGCTCCGTAACTGCTGTCTCCCCCCATGTAATCTATTGCCAGCCAGAGATTGTCTGAAATCTCGCTCATTGTCCTTTCCCAGCAGAGAAGTATGCCGGCCTCGTCAGACTTGCCGTTTTCGTCAACAAGGAGCCTTTCATTTCCTTTATAGTATCCTACAGAAAACCTGCCTGCAGGACCGATGGTCTTTGCCGCTTTAGCATAAAGAATGTTGTAATCCGTGCCGAGTTTGGCGGTTTCATTAACCCTTGCCTCTCCTCCGGTCTTGGTCCCTAACATATACCCGCCGACTGCCAGAGCCGGGAAAAAATCGCCGAATGCGCCTTCCGGTATGCCGAGTTTCGCGTTATAATATATTGGATATGCGTCATAGGTCCCATAACCGGCAATATGGTCGAACCCCACCTCCAGCTGAACCTTTTCAAAAGGAAGCACTCCGACTGTAAACCCAAGATTTGTTACGGTTTGAGGACGGGCCCCAAGCGCCCCGCCGACCTGCTGGTCCTGACCTTTTGTAGTCACATATATATCCGATGTCAGATGAAATACGCCATACGGCTGGATGTCAGTTGACGGGCTCCAGATATGCGTTGACGGCGTTGCAAATGCCATCCCTCCCGAAAAAATTATTACCGCTGCTGCAAGTGCTGCTATTACCTTTTTCATCTCACTTCTCCTCCTTTTGTTTGTTTTTAAAAAATAAAAGTCACCTCCCCCTTTTCAGGGGAAAGGCGCCTTTGCCTTATTCTAAAATAGTAAGGATACTCTTTTGTATCCTTATGCCCGTGAAGTTACAATAAGTTATAATTGCAACTTTAATGCCAATTTCCCAACCTCTATTTTTGCGCCATTTACAGCAGATAAGGGCAAATATTGCCCAAAATATGCTTAAGTTATGGCCACCAATGCCTATTTATGAAGCATATTAAAGAATCTTGAGAACACCGTTTCACCATAGGTGTGGATAGTTTCTATATACCTTGGCGTAGCTTTCAGAATCTCTTGAGGATTAATGTATGACTGAACAGAGGCAAGCTCCTTGCCATTCACATCTATCCATTCTCTTATCATCTCTTCAGTTACCTCAAGATGAAACTGGAGGCCATACGCATTTTTGCCGACCTTTATTATTTGATGCGGAAACAATTCTGAAGATGCAAGACAGCTGCTGGGGACAGATTTCAAATCTGTCCCCATATCAAATGTGTCGCCGTGCCATTGAAATACTGTAAACTCATCAGGCAGGCCGATAAAAAGACCATCCCTCTTGCCTTCGTCAGTCAACTGCACCTTATACCAGCCAATCTCTTTTTTCTTTCCCTTATAAACATCGGCGCCTGCTGCCTTTGCGAGAAGCTGTGAGCCAAGGCATATGCCAAGTATAGGCACATCATTTTTAAGCGCACTTTTTATGAGCAAAACCGCGTCCTTTATAAACGGATAAATATCCTCCTCATATACACCCATTGGCCCGCCGAGTACAATAAGACCGTCATAACCGTGAATGTTATTTGGTATTCTTTCGCCTTTAAATATCTTTATAAAATCTGCCGCAACCCTTTTTTGTTTGAGCGCCTTATCTATTATCCCCAATCCCTCGGTTGCTACATGCTGAAACACAAGGACACTTGCCATCACTTTCTCCCTTCCAATGCTGTAATCAATATCTCTGCAATCTCTTTCATTGGCCTTCTTCTGTCCATGCTGATTTTTTGAATCCGTGAAAAGGCATCACTTTCTGAAAGCCCTTCCTTTTCCATCAGGAGACCCTTTGCCCTTTCTATTGTCTTTCGCGCCTCAATACTTTCTCTTAAATCTATATTTTCCTTTCTTACAACCTGAAATTCCCTAAACCTTGATATTGCAAGCTCAATTGCCGGCAGTAAATCTTCTTCCCTTATTGGCTTTACAAGATATGCCATAATGCCGGCCTCTACAGCCCGTTTGATAGTTTCTTCATCTTTCTTAGCTGTTAAGAGAATGACAGGTGTCGGCTTCAGCTTATTTATTGCCATTGCAGCTTCAATGCCGTCCATGCCTGGTAGCTTAACATCCATGAGAATTGCATCAGGAGATAGCTTTTGCAAGAGTTCCACTGCCTCAAGACCGCTCTTGCCTTCGCCAATAACCTCGCAGCCAATATCTGTTAAAAGCCCTTTCAATACAAACCTCTGGTCCTGGTTATCATCTACGACAATTATTTTTCGATTTTGCATGGCAAGAGTAATTAGCAATTATAATGCCAAAAGAAGCAGGCAATGGGTAATATACTTCAGGCAATGGGCAATAGGCAAAGATAAAAATCCTATAGCCTATCGCCTCTTGCCTATAGCCTGTATTTATTACCTATAACCCATAACCTGTATTTTTTGTGGTTTTATATTCGGCAGGGTGGGTAAAAAATGGGCAAATTAATAATACAAGATATTTTTTCTCGTATAAGACGGCTGACGGCTATTGCTAAGAGATATTTTCTAAAAAGTAATTTTAAGAGGCCAACCAATTTTGAATAGATAAACCAGGAATTCTTTCAAAATGTTTGACATTCCTTGTAATTAAAACCATACGATTTGATAGTGCAATTGCTGCAATTCTTAAATCAGGCTCTCCAATCGGCGTGCCTTTTCTTTCCATTTCGGCTCTCAACTCACCATAAACATACGCAGAAGGTTTGTCAAACGACAAAACTTTAATGTTTGGCCAAACCATATTAGAAAGCTTTTCTAAAAGAACATCTTTTTTTAAACTATTCTTATATGCACCATAAATTAATTCGCCTACAGTAATTGTGGTCGTAAATTGATATTCTGGAGGAATTTCATTTAATCTATTACAAAGTACAGAAGAGGGATTTTTACTTATAATGTGGCTTATAATATCTGTATCAAATAAAAACATAATTATAAATCAACACTACGATCAAATGATTGCCCTCTTTTCCTGTATATATCTTCTACAAATTCATCAATATTATCAAACTCCTCCCATGCCCCAATAGCAGCTAAAAGGCCTTTCTTAGACTCAATTTGATATTCTATAACTTGCACATGAATCATGCCTATTTTTATAGGACTCACTACTTGACTTACTATAAAACTTTTTTCATAGTAGCATGGTTCGCCTGTAAAATAGGCATCCTTATCTACCAAATCAACTTCTACTGCTGATGTTAAATTCATTGGCCATCACCTCTTTCTAACCAGCCTTGGTAGGTTATATTCATGCTTACTTGTGGTAAAGGCTGTACCGGTATTTTAACCATCTGCAAGTGAGACTCAAAAATATTCGTCTTATTAGTACTTTCAATTAAAGCTCTTCGCGAAATATAATCAATTTTATCCTTTTCACCAAGGATTTTCAATGGTTCAAATGGTTTAGTAATTTCTAATGTGTCATTGTATAGAATAGTTATATCATTTATCAGGTCTTCTAAGTCTTTCGAAGCATATTCTATCATTTCGGCAAAACCAATAATTTCTTTTGCTTCTTTTCTATTAACAAAATGATTGTGGAAGTAGAGTCTTTCCGTCAAATGTGTAACAATACTTCTCACCTGTTTTCCTTTATTTTTTCCTTTTAAATGCAGCCGCAAGAGATTTTCTGATATTCTTCTTATCAATGAATGTGTTCTATTAACAGAACCTAAGATATATGTTGGCACATCACCAACTAAACTTTTTAGTATTTCTGATAAAGCAGATTGCTCTTTAATACCAATTTTTTCTTTGGCTAAGCTTATAAACCCAATTATATCCTCTACTTCTAAGGTTATTTTTTTACCATCTTTAGTGACATATTCTCCCCGAGGGTCTACAGGACTCAATTGGCTAAAGGGGCCCATAATAATTTTATTTGCGCCCAAAGCTATAAGCGTAGCCGCACTTAAAGCCTTATCAAGAACAATTACTTCCAACTCATCACAGTATTCTCGTATAAGATTTACTAAAGGCCATGGGGTATCAAGATTCCCCCCTGCACTTTTAATACACAATGAAATTTTTTTTGCCTTTCCCATTACTTTTAGTTGACTATAGAATAAAGGCAAAACATCTAAGGCAATCGATGCGGAACAAAGCTGTGGCGGTTGTCTATCGCTGGTAATATAGACAATCACCTTGGATTTTCTTTCTTCTTCAAGTTTTTGAAGGAGTGTTATCCTTTCTTGTCTTTGCATAATAGTTATTCAAAATACCCCTTAGACTTTTAAACACAAGATTCTCTGAACAGTTTATATGAGAGACTTCCCAAAGATAGCATTACAATATTTCCCTGTCAAGGCCTATCGATGGCCTATTGATGGATGTGTCTATTGATGTGATGTTAAGGTTTTTCTATCATTAACCGCTTATATAACTCCACATATCTCTTTGCAGACCTTTCCCATGAAAAGTCCTGCTGCATGGCATTCAGGACAAGTTTTTTCCATTCCTTTTTATCAGAGAAGGCCTCAAGCGCCTTATTCACCTTTACAATCAGTGCCTTTGAAGAATATTCGTTAAACTTAAAACCATTCCCTTCTGCAACTTTGGGGTCGTAGTCATCAATCGTATCATCAAGCCCTCCTGTTGCCCGCACTATCGGGATTGTTCCATATTTCAGGCTGTATATCTGATTTAAACCGCATGGTTCATACTTGGATGGCATTAAAAACATGTCAGAGCCTGCCTCTATTTTGTGGGCAATCTTATTGTCAAAGGTGATTTTTATGCCAAGCTTTTTAGGATATTTTTTTGCAAGCCCTTCAAATAAATCATGATATTTTCTCTCGCCTGTACCAAGCACAACCATACCCAAGTTCATATTCATCAAATCTTCCATTGCCTGCGATAAAATATCAAAACCCTTCTGGTCTGCAAGCCTTGATATTATGCCGATAACAGGCGCATCGTCCGATAGATTTAGACTATATTCTTTCAAAAGGTCTTGCCTGCATTTTGCCTTGCCGCTTAAATCTTTGTAATCATATTTTGAGATTATGAATTTATCCTTTTCGGGGCTCCAGTCGTCATAATCAACGCCGTTCAACACGCCAAAGAGATTATCCTTCTTTGCCATCAAAATACCTTCAAGGCCGTAGCCGAATTCAGGGGTTTGAATCTCTTTGGAATATTTTTCGCTTACTGTTGTGATAATATCAGAAAATACTATACCTGCCTTTAAGAGGTTCATATTTCCCCAAAACTCGATACCATCCGGCGTAAAAATCTCATGAGGAAGACCTGTTAATGGAAAGTGAGATTGCGGAAACTGCCCCTGATATGCAATGTTGTGGATTGTAAATACAGTTTTTGTATCTGCAAAGAATTGGTCGTTTTTATAGATGGTTTTTAGAAATGCTGAGATAAGCCCTGTCTGCCAGTCATGGCAGTGGATGATATCGGGTTTGAAATTTAGCTTTTTTATTGCCTCTACAACTGCCCGCGAGAACAATATAAATCTTTCTGCATTATCAAAATAGTCGCCGTCGGGCATGGTGTAGAGATATTTCCTGTCATAATATTCATCCCTTTTTAAAAAGTAGGCCGGCACATTATTGGCTGAACTCTGGAATACAGGCACGCTTAATTCTCTAAAGCCCAGAGATACAGAAACCTGAATGCCGGTGTCTTTGATTTCGGCTTTTTCTCCTGACTCCTGTATCTGCCTGTAAAACGGCATAATAAGTCTCACCTCGCAGCCAAGGCCTTGAAGAACTTTTGGCAAAGCGCCTGTCACATCCGCCAGCCCCCCTGTCTTTGCAAACGGTATCGCCTCTGGCGTTGCGATAAGAACTTTAAGAGCTCTCATCATGATTATCTCCTTTGAAGCATGATAAAAAATTTATCTTGCGATTCACGATACTATGCTGCTCCTTTAAAATCTCTTTGCACCCTTTCCAAAGCATCTTTATCTATAATCAACTCCACAGCTGTTAATGCAAGACACTTTGCGCCTTCCATAATGGCATTCTTGCCATCCTCGGTAATGGTCGCATCTGCAAATTCCCTTGTATGGATATTTATGCCTTTCCGAAGCAGAATATGCGGATGAATGGTTGGCAAAACCTGAGACACATTGCCGATGTCAGAAGAACCGGCATTTTTATCCATAGGAAAATCATCCTCTTTAAGGCCAAGAAATTCCATCTGCCTTCTGTATATATCTGCCAATGCCTTATTTAGTTTTAGGGGCGCATTCATATCAGCGCCTTCCTCTATGGTCAATTCACAGCCTGTGGCCAGCGCCGCGCCCCTTGCGCAGTTCAAGACCCTTTCTTTTACAGAATAGAGTTCATCCAAATCCTTTGCCCTTACATAAAAACTGGCAGATGCCTTTTCAGGGATAATGTTAGGAGCTACTCCACCATCTGTTATTATCCCATGAATACGCACATCGTTTCTCAACTGCTGCCTCATGGCATTTATGGAATTAAAGGTCTGGATAACCGCATCCAGCGCATTTATCCCTTCTTCAGGATATGCAGACGCATGGCTTGGTTTGCCTTTAAAATTAAGATTAAGCCTGATGAGACCGAGGAAAATTCTTGACACGAGCCTCTTTGAAGACGGATGTGCCATCATGGCAGCATCAAATCCCTCAAACACCCCTGCCTTTATCATGGCAATCTTTCCTACGCCAATCTCTTCAGCTGGCGTGCCAAGCGCAACTACACTTCCGCCTGTTTTCGGAATTACTTTTGAAACTGCTATTGCGGCGCCGATTGAGGCAATGCCGGAAATATTATGTCCACAGCCGTGACCTATTTGAGGCAAGGCATCCATCTCTATAAGAAGGGCAATTGCCGGTTTCCCATTCCCACAAACAGCCTTGAATGCAGTTTCAAGGCCAGCTACGCCTTTATCTACCTTAAAACCAAATTCCCTCAGTATATTTACGCAGGCAGCAGATGTCTTGTATTCCTTCAGGCCTGTTTCCGGATTATGGTAAAAATCACAGCTTAAGGAAAAAAGCCTTTCTTTAATTCCATCAAGTATATTTAACACCTCTTTTTTTATTTTAATTACCTGCATAGCGAGATTAACTCCTTAATATCCTCTATTATCATATCTGCCCCTGCATCTTCCAATTCCTGCCTTCCCCTGAAACCATACGCAGCGCCAATTGTTATTACACCCGCCTGTTTTCCTGCCTCAATATCTATCTTGCTGTCTCCTGCAAAGACTGTCGCCTTTGGCGAAGTATTGAGTTTTCTTAAAATTATCTCGAGTGCCTCTGGCGCAGGTTTCTTGTTCTGCACGCCGTCTCCGCCAACTACCTTTTTAAAATAACCTGAAATACTCAATCCATCTAAAATCTGTTCCGTTAGATTGAGCGGTTTGTTTGTGGCAATAGCAAGTTTTTTGCTTTTAAAATGCTCTAAAACATTTACTGCACCATTATATAGCTTTGTTTTTACCAAGATATGGTTGCTATAATATTCCATGAATATGACCCTGGCCTCTTCAAGAAGATTTTGTTTATTTTCTGGCAACACCCTCTGCAGAAGCATCTTTACACCCCATCCAATGCTCTCTTTTATTGCCTGATATGAAAGTTCTTCAAGACCCATTTGCCGAAGTGTCTTATTAACAGCCCAGGCAATGTCTTCACTGGAATCAATGAGCGTGCCGTCTAAATCAAATATTATTAGTTCTGTCCGGAACATAGCATCGTATATCTGTTTATAGGAATATATGCCAATAAAAAAGCCCGCATCTTTTAAGATGCGGGCTTTTATTTTGGTTATAGTGACTTTTTACTCTGCTGTCACATTTGCAGCCTGTGGGCCTTTTGGGCCCTTTGTGACATCAAATTGCACCTTCTGTCCTTCTTTCAGGGTCTTAAAACCATCGCCCTGAATAGCAGAAAAATGCACAAAGACATCTTCCCCGGATTCTTGCTCAATAAATCCATAACCTTTGGACTCATTGAACCATTTTACTTTTCCTGTTGCCATTGCACAAAACCTCCTTTCAAAAGATTTTCATAAGCCATAGAGGTTTTGTGTTAAGGCATAAAACCTGACATAAAAAACCACCCTACAACCTACTTGAAGCATTACTTTATCAGAAAATACAGTATCGGTCAAGGACTTTTTTGCTTTCTGTCAGCAACACATAAACTGTCCTTTTTATAGCACATGAATTGTCCTATTGTATGGTTTCCTAAATTTCAAGGAGGAGA
>MGRL01000111.1 GCA_001798165.1 Deltaproteobacteria bacterium RIFCSPHIGHO2_02_FULL_43_33 | reverse complement strand
TCTTTTCCTTGCTTCGGGATAGTTTTTTCTCTTGACAGGGGCCTTTTAATGGGTGTCCCCTTTATTTTTTCTTTATTTTTTCTTTATTTTTTTTTACTTTTTTTATTTTTGCCTAGCGCCTAATGGGTCTGTGGTTTGTGTGAGGTTGCCTGATGCGTCATAAGCAAAGCTAAAGCTTTGCCCTACAGGGTCTGTGATGCTGGTTATCTGATTGTCGGCATTGTAGGTGTATGTTGTTGTCTGGTTCAGGCTATCTGTTGTTGATGTCATGTTGCCCTGCGCATCATAGGTATATTTTGCTATGCTGCCGTCAGGCTCTGTCTTGGATAAGAGATTTTTATTGTAGTCGTATGTATATTTGGTTATGTTGCCCTGCGGGTCTGTGACTTCTAATGGAACATTGAGATTATTGTCGTATTTATATGTCCATATTCCTCCGTCTTTTTCCGTTACAATGGATGTGTAGGTTGTCGGATTATAGGTAATGGCCTTGGTCTTTGCTTCAGGGTCTTGTGAGGATAATAGTTTTCCATTTGCATCATAGACGTAGGTGGTTATGTTGCCATTGGGGTCTGTCTTGGTAAGCATCCTGCCGTTTGTATCGTAGGTGTATTGCCATGCGTTATTTGCAGGGTCGGTTATGGCAGTAAGAGAATCGCCTGAATAAGTGAATGTGTAAACCCTGTTTGCAGGGTCTGTAATGGATAGGATTTTGCCATTGCTAAAAGTTATATTGATTATCCTGCCTGTTGAATCGGTTATGCCTGATAGGTCGCTTCCCGCGTATGTTAAGGTTGTGGTATTGTTGTTTCTGTCTTTTATCTGGAAGAGCCTGCCTCCGCCTGAGGCGGATGAATTAAATAAATAGGTTGTGTTATCTTTGAGGGTCTGGGTATAGGTGCCATCTGCATTTTTTATGATGGTTGAGTGGTCACTGCTCTGGGCTGAGGGGTAGTATGTGCCGTTGGAGAGGTAGAAATAGGTAACATCGCCGTCTGGTTTTTTAAGACTCAGGCTGGTGTCAGGGTTTTCTGTTATGGAAAGGTTATAATTGTGCGTCCACCCTTTGCCAAGAGGCGCTGTAGAGCCGTCATTGGAGTTGTAGGAGATGGTGAAGTCCAGAGCAAGCCTGGGGTTTTGGATTTGAAAGAGTGTCTGTGAATGATAGAGGTTGCCGCTGTTAAGGTTTGCCGCAGAGTCCATGCATTGGTTAAGGTCGCTGTCGCCTGAAAGGCCTGATGAAGGACACCCCTCATCCACCTGGCCGTCACAGTTGTTGTCTATGCCGTCGCCGCAGATTTCGGTTGCAGGGGATGATGCCTTGTCTACAGGGTCTTTGCAGTTCTGGCCGCAGGATTCGTAGGTGTTGGTGAGTCTGTTGAGGCACTGGTCAATGGAGGTGAATTCGGCAAGAAGGGTGTCGTAGGAGCGGCAGTTAGATGGATATACATTATAACGATATAAGCAGCGCTGAGTTACTCCGGGGTAGTTAAATGTACAACCGTTCGTTGAGGTTTCTGTCGCCCCAGTACACTTAGTAAATATATTTTCACAATCTGTCTCATTAGTCCATACAATGTTGCCCTTACTCACTTGGGTAAGGCTTTGTGCTCCATCGCAAGCAAGAGTCCAGACATAATCTTCGGCGGTAATCAGCTCAGTGTTGGAAAATAAAATGTACTGTTGCCATGAATAATTTACAGTAGATCCGCATCGCTCCCATACACGGTAGCCGTTACCTTGATCAATCACCACCTCCTCAACCCAATTCACGCACCCCGAAGGCGCAGGGTTATTATTGAGGAAATTTTGAACGTCCTGATAGGTGGAGGCAGAGGCTGTCGCAGGGGCTAAACAAAAAAGGCCGAATATGAAAATTAGGATTGCTTTAAGTTTATGGTTTTTCACAACAAATCCTCATTATAAAATGTTTCTCATGTTCTGCATTCTGTCTGTAGTTTGCCCGACCCAACCTTCGGTTGGGTGCCCCGTTGGCGATTTAAAAAACGCCGATAAATCGGCAACTACAACAAAAATAACCCTGTAATCAATATATTTAACAAAGAGAGCGGCAATAGAATCTTCCAGCCTATGGTCATAAGCTGGTCATAGCGATAGCGGGGCAGGGTAAATCTGACCCACATGAAAAAGTAGATAAAGAAACCGACCTTTGCAATGAACCAGAAAATGGCCGGCAGGGGCAGCATATCTAACAATGGCGGCGCATTCCAGCCGCCAAAAAAGAGTATTACAGATAGAACAGAGACTGTTACCATAGCCACATATTCTGTAAGCATAAAAAACGAAAACCTCATTGCGCTGTACTCCACATGGTAGCCTGCTGCCAGTGTCCCTTCATCCTCCGGCAGGTCAAACGGTATCCTGTTTATCTCTGCCATGGCTGCTATTAAAAATATAACAAACCCCAATGGTTGATAAATAATATTCCAGTTAGGTATAAAACCTAATATGGCGCCATTTTGAGACTTTATGATATCCAAAAGACTCAAAGAATTTGCAATCATCACTACGCCTATGCAGGAAAAGGTCAGGGCAAGCTCATAACTTATCATCTGGGCAGATGAGCGGATGCCTCCGAGCAGGGCATATTTGCTGTTTGATGCCCAGCCCCCAAGCATTATGCCGTAGACACTGATTCCGCCAATAGCCAGCACATAGAGTATGCCTACATTCATATCAGAGATGTATAGGCTTATTTCTTTATTGATAATGGGAATGGTAATCTTATCCCCAAATGGTATGGTTGCGTAAACCGCAAACGCAGGGATCATAGCTATGAGAGGCGCCAGCTTAAAAAGCCATTTGTCCGCCTTATCAGGGACTATGTCTTCCTTAAACATGAGTTTAATCGCATCCGCAACAGGTTGCAGTATGCCGTGAGGTCCAACCCTGAACGGCCCGAGCCTGAGTTGGATGTGTCCGGCAACCTTCCTCTCCAGCCATGTAAGCGGGATTGGAAGGTTGAAGAGAATCATGGTTACAACTATAACCTTGACTATTATCAAGGCAACTTCTATGAGTGTATTGATGTCCATGCTACCGTTGTCCGTGTCCGTTGTCCGTGTCCGTTTTTTCACGGTTCACGGTCACGGTTCACGGCCTTTCACTATCTCCTTCTCCCCCACATATAATTCACCATCTCAATATAACGGGTATTCATTCCACGAACTATACTGTGAATAGTAAAGATGATATTCTTCAGTATCTTGTAAACCATTCTCGGATGTGTATCTACCAGTTTTTCAAAATCATGCTTATCAATCCAGTAAGCCTCGGTATTGGATATGGCAATGATTGTGGCTGAACGAGGCCTCTCATCAAGAAATGACATCTCGCCAAATATCTCCCCATCCTTCATCAGGGTAAGGGTCATGAGTTCGCCGTCAGGGGCAGCCTTGCATGCCTTTACCTCGCCTTTTCTTATAATATACATAGAGGTGCCGTCTTCATTTTCTTTAAAAACAGCTTCACCTATCTTGTAGTTTTTCTTATTTACAATCTTTGAGATGGCATTTAACTCGTCTTCGCTAAGGTCGGAAAAAAACGCCATTTCCCTTAATGTCTTAGGATCTATCATAACGCACCCCCTGTTCAATTTGCGATTTTCGATTTACGATTTACGAATTTAATTCGACAATCGAAAATCGTAAATCATAATTTGCTGATATTCACCCTCGGTATCCCTTCGCCCTTTTTGAAGAAACGGTTTACAGAGACTTCTTCAAAATTCTCGGGAATAAATGCAATTCCTTTCAGAGAGCCTTGCTTTACCCTTACTCTTAATACAGCCTCATGATGTTTGCCATTTACAACAACCCGTTCACCTTCGTTAATGTCAAGCGCTGCCGCGTCTTTATCGCTTATCTCTACAAACGATTCTGGCAGCAGCTTTTTAAGCACATCAGCCTTTTGCGACAATCTGCCTGAATGGAAGAGATGATTGCCGGTCATCAACTGCAATGGGTAGTCTTTATCCTCTATGCTGCTGACAGGCGAGACGTCTGTCCTACCTGACCCCTTGACCCCTTGACCCCTTGTCACTTGATTTTCTGCCCCATGCCCCTTTACCAACACCCCTGTATTGTTTAAACTGTCAAAGGATATATCCTGATAGCCAGGTGCTTCTTTTCTTATCTCTTCAAACACATCTTTTGCAGATTTATATTCAAATCTGCCTATACTGCATAAGATATTTAAATCTTCTTTTGCCCCCTTAACAGGCTGGATTGCCCTCCGGAGCCTCTGAACCCTTCCTTCCTGATTTGTCAATGTCCCGTCTTTTTCAGCATAGCTTGCGCCCGGCAAAACCACATCTGCCATCTTTGCGGTCTCAGTCAAAAATATATCCTGAACCACGATAAACCCTGCCTTTGAAAGCGCATCCTTTGCAAATCCTGCGTCAGGATACAGGGAAACTATATCTTCGCCAATTATATAAACTGCATCTATCTCGCCTTTTGATGATGCCTCCAGAATCTCTCCGCAGTCCATGCCTTCTGCAATAGCCCCCTCCCCACTTGCGGGGGAGGGATGGGTGGGGGTTAAGTTTTTATAGCCTGGCAAAAATACAGGGTGCACGCCCATATCCCATGCGCCTCTTTGATTACTCCTGTCAAGGACCGGCATAACCTTTACATTTTTACCGGCGCCTTTTAGAGCCTTTGCCATATCTGCAATGGCCAGCAGAGCATCCTTTCCATTTGCCAATCTCAATATGTCTGTTCCAACAAATACAGATACATTTGAGGCCTTCTTAATTCTATCGGCTGCCGTTAAAATATCCGCCTCTGAAATATCCGAACCGTCAACCCCCCTAATTCCCTCCTTTAATAAAGGGGGGGCAGGGGGGGTTGTGCCTTCTATAGCGGCAGCAATGCCTGAAATAACAATGCCTTCGCTCCCTGGCCTGTATTTAAGTGAAATGGTTGCAGAGCTGTCAAGTTTTATCCTTCTCGGATATGCCAGAATCAGGGTTTTCCGCTTGTCTGCTGTTGATGTTCTTATTAAATAATCAGTTATTGGATTTTCATCTGATATTGACGAACCTATAATAAATATCAGGTCTGCCTTCATTGCATCAGATATTGAAACCCCTTCTCCTGCGAGATTGCATATATCAATCATCGCTGATGTTGCATTTTTATCTGCCCAGCGGATTGTAGAATCAATATTATTTGTCCTGAATACATTGCGCATAAGTTTCTGGAAGACATACAGCTCTTCATTGGTAAGCCTTGCCGATGCAATGCCGGCGGCCTTTTTTGCATTCGCAAATCTCGTCCTAACCTGAGACAACGCCTCTTCCCATGAACATTCGGTAAGTTTGCCGGCCTTCTTAATCATAGGCTTTGTAAGCCGCTCTTTATTCTGGATAAAATGATAGCCAAATCTGCCTCTTGCGCAGAGTGTTTCTTTGTTTATGCCTGTGGCAATCTTGCTCCTTACCCTTAAGACCTCGCCGTTTCTTGAGCCGATGGTAAATTGACACCCTGTGGCGCAGTATGGGCATACGGTGTCTGTTTCATTCAAGTCCCACGGCCTTGACTGATATCTGTATGGCAGGCTCATGAATGAGCCTACAGGACAGACCTCTATGCAGTTGCCGCAGTGGTCGCAGTCAAGCTCATCGTCCATAAAGCTGGTTTCCTTGGTATTATAGCCCCTGCCAATCCCGCCGAGGGCTGTCACGCCCACTACCTCATCGCATATCCTTACACAACGTTCACAGTGTATGCACCGGTTATGGTTTTTGATAATAATAGGGCTTAATATCTTATCCTTATCATGGAACCGCCTCTTCCATTCAATAAATCCGCTGCGCCGCGGCCCAAATTTAAAGGCCAGGTCCTGCAGCTCACACTCTCCGCCTTTATCACAAGTAGGGCAATCCAGCGGGTGGTTTGCAAGCAGGAATTCAAGCATAGACGACCTGGCAGTCTTCACTGTGGCATTTTCAGTAAAGACCTCCATGCCGTGGATAATAGGCGTTACGCATGAAGGCTGCATCTTTTTCTGTCCGCCTATCTCAACAAGGCACATCCTGCATGAGCCAAGCCTTGAAAGCCTTGCCTGATAGCAGAAGGTAGGTATCTCAAACCCTGCCTGCCGCGCGGCATCAAGGATTAAGGTGCCGTCCTCTACACTTATCTCTTTTCCGTTGATTTTTACAGTTGCCATTGTCTTAAATTAAGAATAGAGAAGTCAGAATTCAGAATCCAGAAGAAAAGATTGTTTTCCTTCTGACTCCTGTCTCCTGAATTCTGTATTCTGCTTTCAAACCAGACACCTCTTATTCTTCACATGGTATTCAAATTCATCTTTGAAATTCTTTAATGCCCCGCGGAGCGCCATGACTGCGCCGTCTCCGAGGGGGCAGAATGTCCTGCCGAATATATTTCCGCACAGGCTTTCAAGAAGTTCAACATCGCCCTCTTGAGCCTTGCCATGTTCAATCCTGTGCAGGACCTTATATGTCCAGTCTGTGCCTTCTCTGCACGGCGTGCATTTGCCGCAGGATTCGTGGCGGAAAAATTCCATGGTTCTCATGGCAACCTTTACAATGCAGGTCGTCTCATCCATAACCATAACAGCTGCTGAACCGAGCATGGTGCCTTTCGCAGCAAGACTGTCAAAATCCATTGGCGTATCCAAATCCTTTTCAACAAGCATTGGCGCTGAAACGCCGCCTGGTATAAATGCCTTAAGTTTTCTATTATTCGATATGCCGCCTGCATGGGTATAGATAACCTCTCTTGCTGTAGTTCCCATAGGCAGTTCATAAAGCCCCGGCTTTTTAACATGGCCGCTCACGCCGAATATCTTCGGGCCAGGGCTTTTCTCAGGCCCGATAGACGCAAACCATTTCGGTCCTTTATTTACTATATGCGGAATGCACGCGAGGGTTTCAACATTATTTATAACAGTCGGTTTGCCAAAAAGACCGACCTGCGCAGGGAATGGCGGCTTAATCCTCGGCTGTCCTCTACGGCCTTCTATTGACTCTAAAAGCGCTGTCTCCTCTCCGCATATATAAGCGCCTGCGCCTTTATGGACAGAAAGGTCACAGCTAAAATTTGAACCGAGGATATTTTTTCCAAGGCAGCCTTTTTTATATGCCTCGGCAATGGCCTGCTCAAGTATATTAGCGCCAAAGGCAAATTCTCCCCTGATATATATGTATGCTGCTGCTGCGCCGATTGCATAACATGCAATAATCATCCCTTCAATAAGCTCATGCGGGTCTTTTTCAATAATAACCCTGTCCTTGAATGTGCCTGGCTCTCCCTCGTCTGCGTTGCAGCAAAGATATTTTGGTATTGTGGGGTCTTTTGTGATAAAGCTCCACTTGAGGCCTGTGGAAAACCCTGCGCCGCCGCGGCCCCGAAGCCCGGAGTCCTTTACCATCTGGATAAGCGCATCAGTCTGGAGCTTAAGAGCGCATGGAAGCGCCTGATAACCCCCGTTTTTCAGATACACATCTATCCTGTGGGAGTCAGGGGTGTTTATATTTTTTAAAAGGATGGGTTCAAACATATTAAATCCGTTGTCCGTGTCCGTTATCCGTGACCGTGTAAAAACAAATTATTTTTGTCTTTACGGACACGGTTAACGGTCACGGTTCACGGCAGCTATTTCAATCCTTTCAATATCTCCTCTATCGTTTCCTCTGTCAGATTTTCATAATAATCGTCATTTATCTGCATCATGGGCGCTGTGCCGCATGAGCCGAGGCACTCCACCTCTGACAGGGTAAACTTTTTATCTGAAGTTGTTTCGCCTTTTTTTACGCCGAGTTTTTTTGAAAGGAATTCAACTATATGCTCCGAACCAAGCAAAGAACATGAAACATTTGTGCATACCTGGACATGGTGTTTGCCGACAGGTTTTTTATTATACATTGTATAAAATGCGGCAACCTCATTGAGCTGAACCGGCGTCATATCCAGCATATCAGCAATCTGCTCTAATGCCTCTTTGGTAAGATAACCGCTCTCTTCCTGCGCTATCCTTAGGGCATCCATGGAAGCAGACCGCTTCTTTGGATATTTGGCTATCGCTTTTTTAATATCTTCTATGGCCTTGTTTGAAAGCATATCGCTTGTTAGAGGTTTGAGGCAGGAGGCTTTTGCCTCAGCCCTCATACCTCATACCTTATACTTTCTCTTACTTATCCGCCTCGCCAAACACAGGGTCAAGGCTGGAGACCACGGCTATTACATCAGCAAGATACGCACCTTTGCACATAGGGTTTATAGCCTGCAGATTTACAAAGGATGGCGCCCTTATCTTTAACCTGAACGGTCTTTCAGAGCCATCGCTTACTATATAAAAACCAAGCTCCCCTTTTGGCGATTCAATAGCAGAGTATGCCTCGCCCTTCGGAACCTTAAATCCATGAGAGATAAGCTTAAAGTGATGGATGAGCTCCTCCATATTTGTTTCAATATCTCTTCGTGGCGGCAGAACCACATCCGGCATATCAATGCATGGTTTGCCGTCAGGCAGCTGCTCCAGCGCCTGCCTGACTATTTTTGCCGCCTGCCTCATCTCTTCCATGCGGACAGTATATCTGTCAAAGCAGTCGCCATTTTCGCCAACCGGGATATCAAAGTCAAACCTGTCATAGACAAGATATGGTTCATCTTTTCTTATGTCCCATTTTACGCCCGCGCCTCTCACTATCGGACCGCTCATGCCCAGGTTTATCGCATCCTCTGCTGATATTACGCCAACGGCTTTATTTCTCTTGAGCCAAATCCTATTCTCTGTTAAAAGCTGTTCATAGTCGTTTATCCTTGCGGGCAGCATATTCACAAATTCAAGGCATTTTTCCTTAAACGCAGGCTGAATATCGTATCTCGCGCCGCCCACTCTCAAATAGTTAAGGGTCATCCTTGCGCCGCAGAGCATTTCAAACAAATCAAGCACCATCTCCCTTTCCCTGAATGCGTAAAGAAGGACGGTCATTGCCCCAAGGTCAAGGGCCCATGCGCCAATGCACAGGAGATGGCTGGCAATCCTTGAAAGCTCTGCTGCAGCCACACGTATATATTTTGCCCGCTCAGTAACCTCAATGCCCAACAGTTTTTCAACAGCCTGGACATAGGCAAGATTATTTGACATGGCGGACATATAATCAAGCCTGTCTGTATACGGAACAAACTGGTGATAAAGGAGGTTTTCTGCAATCTTTTCAGTGCCTCTGTGCAGATAGCCGATATCAGGATACGCCTTAATGATATTTTCACCCTTTATATCCAGAAGCAGGTGCAGCACGCCGTGTGTGGAAGGGTGCTGAGGCCCCATGTTTAATGTTATTTCTTTTGTTATCACTTCTTCGGTGTTTGTCATAAACTGCCGTTATCCGTGACCGTATTCCGTGTCCGTAATTGTATTTCACGGTCACGGTAAACGGACACGGTCAACGATCCTTATTTTTCTTCCCCAAGCGGGTTATACCTATCTTTATATCCTTTCAGCGGATAATCCTTACGCAGAGGAAAGCCTTCCCACTCCTCCGGCATATAGATTCGTTTTAGATTTGGATGGCCTTCAAATGCAATGCCAAACATGTCGTATGTCTCGCGTTCTGCCCAATCAGCGCCTTTCCAGATTGATGTAACAGACGGAACAGTCTCATCTTCGCCTATCGTAACCTTTAGCCTTAATCTATGCTTTTTTGGAATTGAATAGAGGTGATATACAACTTCAAACCTTGGTTTTTTGGGGAAATAATCAGCGCCTGCTATATCTGAAAGGAAGTTGAATTGAAGCGCAGGGTCGTCTTTTAAGAAGTTACATATCTCAATCAGGCTGTCTTTCTTGACGAGATGGGTTGCCTCATTCCTGAATACAACGGTATCAAGGATAGACTGGCCGAACTTTTCTTTAATATTTTTTATCAGAATTGAATCGGGGTCGATCGTCATATTTAACTACCGTTATCCGTGTCCGTTGTCCGTGTCCGTGTAAAAAATCTTTTCACGGTTCACGGTCACGGTTCACGGTCTTTATTTTCCCTCATACCTTGCAAATACCGAAGGCATCTCTTTTCTTATCTTTTCCTGCAGCATGAGAAATCCGTATAAAAGGGCTTCAGGCCGCGGCGGGCAGCCTGGTATATACACATCGACAGGTATAACAAGGTCGGTACCCTGCACCACTGAATAGGTATTGTAAGGCCCGCCTGCTGATGCGCAGCCCCCCAAAGCAATAACCCATCTCGGCTCTGCCATCTGGTCATATAATCTCTTCACAGCCGGAGCAATTTTCTTTGTCATGGTGCCTGCAATGACTATCACATCGCTCTGCCTTGGAGAGGGTCTGAAAACTATGCCAAACCTATCTGTATCATACCTGGAACAGCCGGCTGCAATCATCTCTATGGCGCAGCAGGCAAGACCAAATGTCATGGGCCAAAGCGCAGAGCGCCTGCCCCAGCTGACCACGCTGTCAACAACCGTATCCATCTTTGTTGCCCTGGCCACCGTGGCAGCGGTTTTCCCTGTTATATTGACAATCTCTTCAAGGGTAGTAAATTGCACAATCCCTTCCAATTCATTTGTTGATATACCCATATCATCTCCACAGATTGATTTTAGATTTTTAAATCCGCAATCCGAAATCTGAAATCCGCAATGTAATTACACCCATTCCAAAGCCCCCTTTGCCCATGCATAGATAAGACCGACCGCTAATATGGCTATAAATATAAACATCTCTACAAATGCAACCATGCCAAGTTGTTTAAGCACTACTGCCCACGGAAATAAATAGAGGGTCTCTGCATCAAAGACAAGAAACAATATGGCTATGATAAAGAAGTGCACCTTGAAGCGGCCTGTATCAGCATCGCTGCCGATAGGCTCCATGCCGCACTCCCACGGAGAGAGTTTATCTTTATAGGGATTTTTTGGACTTACAACGCTGTTTACAAATAAAACCGCAGCAGCAATAAAACCTACAAAACCGATAATTATAAGGACAGGAAGATAAGACAAGAGCATAGCCAGTTACCTCCGACCAATTGGGATAAAAACCATAAAACAGATGGTATTCCATTGTCAAGAGAAAAAGTTGGAGGGTTAAGCCTTTTTTGCGTTATTCACAAAGTTTATACTGCTTTTCAACGCCAAAAAGGTATTGACCTTTAGGTGTGTATACTGTATATATTATTTTCATAATAATGTATAATTGTGGAGATAGAATAAGTTGAGGTTACTGAAATCTTGAAACAAAATACCAGTAGAATTTTTGAATATCCTGTGGAAAGACATCCCACTTTAAGGGAGAGGATTGTAGATTTTGTCAAAGAGGCAATCCTAAAAGGGAGGCTTAAGCCGGGTGAACGGGTGCCGGAGCCGGAACTTGCCGAGATGTTCGGTATAAGCAGAACCCCTGTGCGGGAGGCATTCAGACAGCTGGAATCTGAGGGGTTTATCACCTTTACGCCGCGTAAAGGGGCGGTTGTAAGCCCAATCACAGATAAAGATGTGAAGGAATTTTATGCCATAAAAGGTATGCTTGAAGGCTATGCAGCAAAAATGGCTTGTTGTAAACTGAGCGATGAAGAGATAAAACGGATGGAAGACTTGAATTTACAGATGGCCAAATGTGCTGAAAAGAATGACGCAAAGAACTTTTTCAAATTAGACAATCAATTTCATGATATATTTCTAAAGATATGCGGGAATGATAAGTTATATAATCTGATTCATACGCTTGTCCAGCAATTTGAACGTTTTAGAAGAACCTCCCTTTCTCTGCCCGGCAGGATGCAAAGCTCCGTTAACCAGCATGCTGATATCGTAGAAGCATTCAAAAAGAGAGATGTAGACCTTGTAGAAAGGCTTGTAAAGGCAAATGCAGAAAAAGGCGGCGAACTGCTGGCACAAGAGATATTAAAGGAAAAGATTTAATATGGCGTTTATTACATCCCCAGAGGCTGCCGCCAGACTCGCAAGAACTATTCTTTCCGATATCGCTTTATATAATAAGGAAAAGGTAAAGGGAGGCTTAAAGAATGACAATCTCTTTGAGGTGCTGGAAAAGGAATTAAAAGAGGGCGAAGACCTTTACAAGAGCAGGGTTGATCCCGCCTTATTAAAAAAAACCAATTTCTTTAACAAGGCAATCGTTGATATTCTTATAAAGAGGAGCGGCGATGTAGAATCCGATATATGGTGAAAGATAGGCAATAGGCTATGGGCAATAGGTAAAAGCATAAGAAAAAATGTGATTATGTTTGTATTTTCCTATAACCTATAACCTATCGCCTATAGCCTGTCTTTTTATGACCCATACCTTTACAGTCGCTTCTTTAGATGCAAATATCCGCCTTGATATCTTCCTTTCGCAAAAACTCCCTGACTTAACCCGGTCAAGAATAAAAAACTTAATAGAAGACGGGCTGGTATCTCTTAACAATAAATCTGCAAAAGCAGGCGCTAAGATAAAGACCGGAGACCAGATTAGTGTCACCATTCCAGAACCTCAGCCTATCAAGGCAGAGCCTGAAAAAATTCCTTTAGATATACTCTATGAAGATAAACATATTATAGTTATCAATAAACCCCCTGGCCTTACAGTGCATCCGGGCGCAGGCCGCACAAAAGGGACATTGGTTAATGCACTCCTTTATCACTGTAAAGACCTTTCCGGCATCGGCGGCGCCTTGAGACCCGGCATAGTCCATCGTATTGACAAAGACACATCAGGGGTTTTGGTCGCAGCAAAAACCGATAAAAGCCATCAATTCCTGTCCAAACAATTTAAAGAACACTCTATGAAAAGAAGATATTTAGCGCTTGTCTGGGGTGTCGTTAAAAATGATATTGGAACCATTGACCTCCACATAGGAAGACATGTATCTGAAAGAAAAAAGATGTCTGTCAGAACAAGCAGGGGCAGAAGGGCGGTTACGCATTATAAGGTAATAAAGAGATTTGATAATTTCACGCTCATTGAAGCAACGCTTGAAACAGGCAGGACGCACCAGATAAGAGTCCATCTGTCAGCCATTCACCATCCTGTTGTGGGAGACCCTGTGTATGGCAAAAAGAATATGCCGTCCGGGCTTTCGCCAAAACTAACCATGCTCTTAAAAAATCTCAAACGTCAGGCCCTCCATGCGCAAATCCTCGGCATAATCCATCCTGAAACACAAAAATATATGGAGTGGACAGCGCCCTTGCCCGATGATATAAAGGGCATCATAACTGCATTGGAGGAGGCTTGCTAAAGCAAACTGCCGGCATACAATATGCTTCATCATCCATATTGGAATCCGTTGATTTCATAAGCCACGGCTTTTTGTCCAGAATCGGCGGTGTCAGCAAACCGCCGTTTTCATCCTTAAATTTTGATATGCGGGATGGAGATGATATCGCAAATGTAGAGCATAATAAGGCTCAAGTTGGGAGGCTGTTTGGTTTTGGTGCAAATAGACTTTTAACAATAAATCAGGTTCACGGAAGCGATGTTCTGGTGATTGACAAAGCCGTAAAAAACATATCAGGCATTTCAAAAATCTCAGCAGATGCTATAATAACCAATCAATGCGGCATTGCAATCGGGATTTTGACAGCGGATTGTGTGCCAATCTTATTGCTTGAGCCTGTTAAAAAGGTTATCGGGGTAGTCCATGCAGGTTGGAGGGGGACAGTAAAAGCCATTGTTCAAAAGACAATAGATACTATGGTAAAACAGTTTGGCTCTGACAAAAAGACAATTCTGGCCGCAATCGGACCGTCCATCGGCCAATGCTGTTATAAGGTTGATGAGGTAGTCGCAAAAAAGTTCGGGGGCAATGAATTTATAATCCCCCTGTATCCCCCTTTGAAAAAGGGGGATACAAAGGGGGATTTATCAAAGGGGAGCAGGGGGGATTCTTGCTGGCGGCTTGATTTAAAAAAGGCGAATTTAAGCCAGATGGCAAGCAGCGGCATCTTGGAAAAAAATATTTCCGTAGAAAACTTATGCACATCATGCAGAAACGATTTATTTTTTTCCTATCGCGCCGACAATAAAAAAACAGGCAGGCAGTTGAATTTTATTGTGTTAAATGGGCGCAGTTTAGATATTCAATTTTTTCCGTTTGACTCAAATGACCATATTTGTTATCTTTGCGGTAGGATAGGAGGATACTATGGAAAAGGCT
>MGRL01000110.1 GCA_001798165.1 Deltaproteobacteria bacterium RIFCSPHIGHO2_02_FULL_43_33 | reverse complement strand
AATCAAAATGCACTGGCAAAGTGGCTTCTTGAAGAGTTAGAGTCAGAAAAGAAATGGGAGCAGATGTTTGCCGAGTCAGAAAATGTTCTGGAGCATCTTGCTGATGAAGCCATTGAGACTCACAAGAAAGGTAAAACAAAGCCGTTGAATATTGAGCGGTTATGAATTCAAAAACAACGGAACGCTTTTGGAAGTGCTATGAAAAATTGCCGATAAGAATCAAGAGGATGGCAAAAGAGGCTTACAAGCAATTTCAGACAAACCCCTACTACCCAAGCTTAAACTTCAAACAGGTCCATTCTACGCGTCCTATATTTTCAGTTAGAATTACAAAAGACTATAGAGCTGTTGGTATTATTCAAGGAGAAGATATTACCGTAAAATAGCGATTAAAGACCTGCTATTTTACAATCCTGCGATTTGCCTGCCATACTTCGTTATCGGACAATTTTTACTCCTCACCGTATTGGTGAACATACGGCTCGTCGTAAAAATTGTCCGCTGCCTCGTCTGGCAGGCAACTTGCAGGTTTCCCCAAAAATCAAAGGCTATTTTCGGGTATCATTTGGTTCTGGATAGGCTCTCATTCAGAATATAATAGTATATTGAAACAATTCAGACATGCCTAACAAATCACTTGTGCGGACTCCGTTTCACTGCGCCGCACAGTTCAAGCATTAGGCATCGCCCTACAACCTGTTCAATCCGTTCAATGCCGCAACCTTATACGCATCAGTAAGGGTTGGATAGTTGAAGACTGTATCTTTAAAATAATCTATTGTCCCGCCAAAACTCATAACTGCCTGACCTATGTGAATGAGTTCAGTGGCCCTCTCTCCTATGATGTGAACGCCGAGGAGTTGCCTCGTTTCCCTGTGAAAGAGGAGTTTTAACATGCCGTGGGTGTCGCCGATTATCTGGCCTTTTGCAACCTCCTGAAAGAGCGCGCATCCGATTTCGTAAGGCACTCCTTTTTTAGTTAATTCTTCCTCTGTTTCGCCGACCATGGATATCTCCGGGATGGTGTATATGCCGAACGGCAGATGCGATACAACCTCGCAGGTAACGCCTTCTGTATGAAATGCGTTGCATACTGCCCGCCTGCCCTGATCCATTGAGGTGGATGCCAGGGCTGGAAATCCTATAACATCTCCGATTGCATAGATATGCGGCAGCGCAGTTTGAAAATTCTCGTTCACATTTAGGCCGCCGCGTTCATTTGATTTAATTCCTACTGCATTGAGGTTCAGCATGTCAGTATTTCCAACCCGTCCCATGGTGTATAGCAGTTTTTCAGAAACAGCCTGCTTGCTGCTTTTTAATGTTGTAACAACTCTATCCTTTGCCTCTACAGTTATCTTTACTACCTCTTCGCTCAATCTCAGGGTAATGCCGCTGTGCCTCATCCAGTAGATAAGGTTGTTTACAATCTCCTCATCCGCAAATGGCAATAGCCTTGATTTTTTTTCTATAAGCGTGACTTTTACCCCGAGAGACGCAAATATACATGCGTATTCACAGCCTATTACGCCGCCGCCGATTATGGCAAGGGTTCTTGGGATATTATCTATCTTCAAAATCGTGTCTGTATCATATATATGTGCTTCATCAAACGGAACATCTCTTGGCCGAAGCGGCCTTGTGCCTGTGGCTATTATGATAATATCCCCATAAAGTTCTTCTGTGGCAGTTGTGCCTTTTACAGTTAACTTATGCCCGTCTGTAAATGAGGCATCTCCATAAATTATCTCCACATTGTTTCTGCTAAACTGGTCTATTATAACCTCCATCTGCTTTTTAATGACGTCCATCTTTCTGTGCATTAACTCCTGCAGGGTCACCTCTCTGCCGATTGCGAGCTGGAAGCCAAAGATTGCCCTCTGCTTGAAACCTGACAGGAAGAGCGCCGCCTCTCGCAGAGTTTTGCTCGGCAATGTGCCTGTATGAAGGCCTGCGCCGCCGATATACGGCTGCCTTTCTATGACAGCAACGGTTTTTTTGAGTTTTGACGCCTGGAATGCAGCCCTCTGCCCTCCTGGGCCAGAGCCGACTATCAAGACATCAAATCTTCTCATAAAGACCCCCATAGGTGGAAAGTGATAAGAAGGTAGAAATAAGTTTTCCCTCTTTCAGTTTTTTTATTCTATTCTATTTTTCTGCCTCTTTAGAAGGATATATCAATATCTTTGAAATGGCAACATTGTTGAGAGAAGTTCTACCGCGTTACAGAAGAACGCTGGATTTAGAAAATGCTTGACAATTACGGGGGGGGTATGCTATACGGACGGTGTTTAATCAAAAAGCAAAGGAGGTGATGATTGCAGGAGGTTTAGTTGCGCGCGTTTAGTTTTACAAAAAATTGTAAATTAAAGGAGGAATGTATTTATGAAGAACAAGGTTCTTGCTTTATTGAGTGCGTTTATCTTCTGCATGACTTTAGGATTAAAGGATGCAATGGCTGCTGCTGCAACAGATGTTGCATGCAAGAATCCTTGCATCAATTCGTTTGAAATTCAGGATGGCCAGGTTGGTAATGCTGATATAGCGGATGGTGCGGTCACAGAGCCAAAACTGGGAACAGGGGTTATAACAAATACAAAGATTCAGGACGGTGCTGTAACAGATGCAAAGATTACCGGGCATATAAGCGCATCAAAACTTGAAAAGCCTGCCAATGTGATAGTGGTAGGAAAGTCTGGTGGGGATTTTACATCCATTCAGACTGCCTTAAATGCCATTAATCCTACAGCCAACAATCCATATATAGTTAAGGTAATGCCCGGCATATATTCAGCATTAACTGAGAATATTACAATGAAGAGCTATGTCCATCTTCAAGGGGCGGGCGCTGATGTAACAATCATTGAAGACTCATCTGGGGGAGCTTACATATACGAGATTATTTCTATAGACAACCTCACTAATGTAACCATCTCAGGTTTTACTATCAAAGGAGGATATTATGGGATTCATAATATTTCCTCTTCGCCAACAATTATCGACAACACAATCACTGGAAACGGTCACAGTGGAATTTACAATGTATCCTCTTCGCCAACAATCATAAGGAATACTATTGTCGGGAATAGCTCTGGAATTCGCAATAATTCTTCCTCACCAATGATTAGTGCAAATAGTATTACTGGGAATAGTAATGGTATTACCAATAGTTCTTCCTCACCTACAATCAGTGGAAATACTATTACAGGAAATACTGGCACGGGCATTGCCAACGCTACATCTTCCTTCTTTACGATTAATGGAAATACAATTGTGGGGAATAGTGCGGGGATTTCCAATAATTCTTCCTCCCCTACGATAAGTGGAAATACGATTACAGGAAATACCGGCATTGGTGTCTCCAACGGTATCTATTCTGCACCGACCATTATAGGAAATACGATTACAGGAAATGGTGCGTCTGGAATCTATATGAGTTACTCTTCTCCTACTATTATTCATAACAAGATTACTGATAATGGTGGAACGACCAACACAGATATTTATGTGCACGATACTGCTACACCAAATATCAGCTTCAATATTTATGATGATATTACCGGTTCAACTGGAGTGGGGTTATATAATGTGAATTCCAATGGTGACTCTGCTCCGACTCCATAACCGGACATTGGCAACGTTAAGGCAGGCGTGGAATTTCTCCAAGCCTACCTTTTTATTGATTTCAATTTCAATATTTGAGAAGAGATTCAAGCACCTTACGTGCCTCTACATAATCAGGCTGTATTTTTAATGCCTCTTTGAATTCCCTTATTGCCTCGTCCTTTAATCCCTTTTTTTTATAGGTAAGACCAAGGTTATAATGAGCTTTTGCATAGTCAGGTTTCAGTTTTAAAGCAATTCTATATTCTTTAATAGCTTCATCTATCCTTCCTTGTTCAGAATAAGCATTCCCAAGATTATTATGAGTCTCTGCTATCGCGGGCTCCAGCCTCAATGCTTTTTTAAATTCTTCTATAGCTGCATCTATTCGTTCTTGCGTAGCATACAGGCTGCCCAAATTATTATAAGCATCAGGGTAATCAGGTTTAAGCTTTACTGCTATAACATATGCTTGCATGGCTTCATTGAACAGACCTTGACTATAATAGGTATTCCCAAGATTATTATAGGCTTCTGCATCATACGGATTGAGTTTTAAAGCTGCCCTATATTCCTTTATTGCATAATCAAATCGGCCTTGTTTAGAATATACATTTCCAAGGTTAGTATGGGGTTCGGGCAAATTAGGCTTAAGTTGTATAGCTTGTTGTAATGCCTTTATAGATTCAGTAAAAAGCTCTTTCTCTTGTAATGCCTTCCCAAGATTATTATATCCCCTCGCCTTCTCCGGACTCTTCTCTATCACATCATCCCAAAGCGCGATATCATCCTTCCACACAAGATTTCTTTTATAAGTAGCAATACCTAAAGTAAAAGCAGTTACAAACAGCAAGACGCAAGTTGCAAGTAAAAGAGAGACCTTAATACCCAATCTTTCCCTTGCATAGCTAAAGCCATAAAGCACACCTGAACCAAAGGCAATAACCGCACCCACACTCGGCAGATACAGTCTGTGTTCATTGATAACATCCCTAATAGGAATTATGGATGATTCGACAGATAAGGTGATAAAGAACCAGAGGATGCCGAAGGAGATTAAAAGACCATAACATTTCCCTTCACCCCTGCCCTCTCCCCTATGGGGAGAGGGGGATTTTGTTTTCTCGCCAGCAAGGCGAGAGGGAGATTTTGCCGTTCTCCGTGACCGTATAAAGAGATAAATTGCAAATGCAAATATAGCTGAAAGGAAAAGAAAAAAAGCAAATGTTTGCGGCTCAAATAAAGAATGAGATAAAGGATAGTCATAATCCAAATTCTGATTTATGGGTAAGAATAAAAGTCTTATATAGGTAACTATTACTCTGAATTGTGTTAAGAGATAAACATCCCTTGAAATCTCCTCTGTCTCCTGTGCTGCCTCTCTTAGTTCCCCTATCATGTCTCCAACGGGTCTATCTGTGCCTATAAGGCTTAAGGGAATAATAAAGGCGGTCAGTGTAACGGGTATAAGATAGAGGAGCCGTTTTGCGAAACCGTAATTCTGTTTTGTGGGTGCAAAGAACATGACCTCATAGAGTATAATAACAAACGGCAGGGTAAGGCTTATCTCCTTTGTCTTCATGGCAAGGATGGCGGAGACAAGAGAGAGGAAATAAAAGGTTAAGGTTGAGGTTGAGAAAAACTTGCCTACAGCATTAGCCCCTGTCTGTACTGTCTGTAGTCTTGCCTTTATATAAAGAGTCAGAGAGAGGATATACAAAAGCGTTGCCAGAGATGCAAATCTCTGGACTATGTAGGTAACCGCCTGGGTCTGGATAGGGTGTGAGACAAAGATAAGAGACGCTGTCAGCGCAGTCAGGTAGGGCAAGTCAGCCTTTAGCCCCCGAATGATTCTATCGGGGGTTAAAGCAGGGCTTAAGCCCTGCCCTACATAAACTTGCATAACAGGTGTCTTGAATGTAAGGATAATGAGCCACCATATCAGAAGGCCGTTTATAATATGGATGATGATATTAACAAGGTGATAGCCAAAGACATTAAGTCCGCCGAAATGATAATTAAGGGCAAAGGATAAAACCCCTACATATCTTGAGCCTGAAGGAGGCCAGAAATTAGAAAGATCCCTGAGCTTATAATTTTCTACAATATTGGGTTCGTCATCAAAGTGGAAAGGAGATGCAAAGGTATTGGAATAGATGAGAAAGGCTGTTATGGTTATGAGGGAAAGGCTGATAAGGAAGCTGTATCTTTTTAAAAAGGAAGATGAACCTTCTTCCACAAAATCAGACTGTTTTATCCTTTTATCT
>MGRL01000109.1 GCA_001798165.1 Deltaproteobacteria bacterium RIFCSPHIGHO2_02_FULL_43_33 | reverse complement strand
AAACCCTTTGAGGTTTATTGAAGATATGGAGGTGAATTAAAATGGCACAGATGACAAGCGACATGGAGATAAGAAAAAAGGGGCTGAGCATTTTATTTAAAAACCTCGGCGAGGTGGATGCCATGCGTTTTTTGTCCCAGATTACATATGAAAAAAGAGACTACCTGAAACTTCAGGATGATCTCTTTAAAGGCATGAGCGTAGAGGACATCTACAAAAAAGCTAAGAAACACGCTGAAAAGAAAAAGGCAGGATAAACTTCCAGCTAAGCCGCCTGAGGGACATTAATAAGGGACATTTTTCCCTATTTCTTAAAAAATTGGGTTGTGCCACTAAAAAGGCATGAGATTCTACATTAGGTGCGGAAAATAATAGGGGTCGAAAATAATAGGGGTCAGATACCATTAAACAAGTAGGGTAGGCTGCGCCCACCAAAAGACGAAGTCATTCCTGCGAAAGCAGGAATCAAGAAAAAAACTGGATTCCGTGGCAAGCACGGAATGACAAGTAAGGATTTATGCAGGGGTATGAAAAATATATGAATGAATCTGAAACACATGGAGTAAATGCCTTTATTGGAGGAGTGAGGCAATTTCTGATATGCTTGATAAAATAAAGAATTGTTTTAAGAAAGACAAGGTATTGTATTCTTTCCATGCCAAAGAGGAGATGAGAAACGAGGAGTTTGGATTAATCAGTGATAAGGAGATTTGTGAAGCAATAATGAGCGGTGAGGTTATAGAATCCTATCAGCAAAATGAACCATATCCGAGTTGTCTTATATACGGCAAGACTGGGAAAGGAAGACCATTGCACATTGTTTGTGCATATTCTGAGACAGAAGGATTGACTGTTATTATCACAGCCTATCAGCCGGATGAAAGTATCTGGCTGGATTATAGAAGGAGGAAAAAATGAAATGTATTATTTGCAAAAGCGAAGATGTTGTAAAGAAAAAAGTCGAAGAAGAGATTAAAAAGGGGAAGGATGTTGTTTTTGTCCCTGTAGAGACTTTGGTGTGTCAAAACTGCGGCGAGAAGTATTATGACAGGCGGACTGTCCGCTTTCTGGAAGAGATAGAGGAGAAGGTAAAAAAGGAAAAAGTCACTTTAGAGGCTGTGGGAAGGGTGTTGAAAGTGGTAGGGATACACTAACAGGCTGCGGAAAAAGTCCGAATTGAACCAAAAAGTTGTCATTCCCGCGAAGCTTGTCCCCGCATGCTTTAAGCGGGGAGCGGGAATCCATAACTTATTGAATTTACAAGAACTGGATTCGTCCCCGAGTGCTTCAATCGGGGATAAAAACCTCGAGACAGAAAAAGATTTTTTCAGCAACTGCTAAAGAGTCCATAATCGAGTAGACATATTCTTTAAGAAAATAACAGATACCATTAAAAGTAAACCCCGTTAGAAAATCTTCGCCTTTCTAACGGGGTAAATAGCCCAGTGAATTTAGATTAAGCAAAGCGAATCCAGCAAATTCAAACCTGGTAGTAAGACCTCTTTTCCAGGTTTGAGTTACAGTAACTCAAGGCTTTAGTCTTGAATGCAAGCAAGCAGGTTGGGCTGCGCCCACCAAAAAACTGGATTCCCCCGCATCAAGTGCGGGGCAGGCTCTGTCAAGCACGGAATGACAAATAAGGATTCATGCAGGGATATGAAAAATATCTGTGTAATGATGAAAGATAAGAAGGAAACCTATAGAGGTTTTTTATGCTTAAATTCAGCCAAAAACCAATAGAACCGGAAAAATATCTTAAAGACCTAATTGAGTTCTGTAAGACTCAAGAGAATATTATTGCCCTTTATCTTTTTGGCTCAAGGGCTTATGGAACAGCAGGGCCTTTGAGCGATATTGATATAGCGATTTTGCTCAAAGAGGGCTTGAGAAAGGAGGCCTACAGCAAGAAGGAATTGTTTTATCTGGGTATGTCCAATAAAATCCTCCATACAGATGAAGTGAGTTTCGTATTGCTGAACAATGCCCCATTGACAGGTCAGTATGGGGTTATTATGGATGCAAAGGTTCTTTATTCCAGAGATGAAGATGCGCGGCTTTCCTTTGAGGAAAGGGTGATTGATGAATATATGGATTTTAAGCCTTTTCTGGAAGAGTATGACAGGGAGTTCTTAAAACAGATAAAAGAGGGGACAGCCTTTGGTTAATAAGGAGCTTATTCTTGATAGATTGGCAAGGGTGCGTGAGAATATAAAGCATCTGAAAGAATTGGGAAAGCTGCCCATGAAGGAGTTTGTTTCTGATTTTAAGGCAACTGGCAGCGCGGAAAGACTACTTCAGGTATCTATTGAGGCTTGTCTTGATATAGGAAATCATATTATCTCAAGATGCGGTCTGGAGAGGCCAAGAGAATATAAGGATGTATTTATTATACTCGGCAGAGAAGGCATCCTGCCGTATGCATTTGCTGAGAAATTGATTCCTATGGTGAAATTCCGGAACAGACTTGTTCATCTTTACTGGAAAGTAAATGAGGCAGAGGTCTATGAAATAATTCAAAATAACTTAAAGGATATAGAGGAGTTTGTTCAGCATATAGCAAACTTTCTTGAAAAGGAGCAAGACAAACCATGATTAAAGAGGCCATATCTAAAATAGTAAAAAATCAGGATTTGACCGAATCTGAAATGAAAGAGGTTATGAATGAGATAATGACCGGTGGTGCAAGCCCCGGCCAGATAGGGGCATTTATTACCGCGCTTCGTATAAAAGGCGAGACTGTGGATGAGATTACAGGCGCAGCACGGGTGATGAGGGAGAAGGCCACAAAGATAGAGGTTAAAGGCAAAAAGGTTGTTGATACCTGCGGCACAGGCGGCGATGAGTCCATGACATTCAATATCTCTACTGCTGCCGCATTTGTGGCGGCAGGCGCGGGATTGACGGTTGCAAAGCACGGGAATAGGTCTGTATCAAGCAAAAGCGGAAGCGCTGATGTGCTCAAGGCTTTGGGTGTAAATATTGAGGCGAATGTTGCAAAGGTTGAGGAGTGTCTTAAAGAAATCGGCATAGGTTTTTTATTTGCGCCCATGCTCCACGGCGCAATGAAATATGCGGCGCCTGTAAGAAAAGAGATAGGCATAAGAACTATATTTAATATTCTTGGGCCTCTTACAAATCCCGCAGGTGCAAGATGCCAGGTTGTCGGGGTTTATGATGACAGCCTTACTGACATACTTGGAAAGGTTTTGGCAAATCTTGGCGCTGAACACGCATTTGTTGTGCGTGGAGAGGATGGGCTTGATGAGATAACGCTTACAACCGAAACAAAGGTTACGGAACTCAAAGACAGGAATTTGCGGACATACCATATCAAGCCGGAGGATTTTGGTTTCGGGCGGTGCAGGCCGGAGGATTTAAAGGGCGGATCCCCTGAAATGAATGCAGAGATAATACTATCAATATTGAAAGGCAAAAAAGGGCCTCATCGGGATGTGGTTGTTTTGAATGCTGCAGCAGCTATTGTTGCAGGTGGTTTGACAAGATCTTTGGAAGAAGGCATATTAGCTGCCGGACGCTCTCTTGACGAGGGCAAGGCGCTTGAGAAACTAAATAAATTAGTAGAGATGACAAACAGATGATGATTGATAAGATTATAGCCGATAAGAAAAGAGAATTAGACAGGCTGAAGGCTGATTTTCCTGTCAAAGGGCTTATTCAAGGGTTGAAGATGCGGATTAAGCAGATTCCTCCAACAAGAGATTTTGTTAAGGCTATTAAAGGCAAAGGTATAAAGATAATCGCTGAGGTCAAGAAGGCATCGCCGTCAAAAGGGGTTATCAGGGATGATTTTAATCCTGTTGAAATAGCCATGATATATGAAACAAATGGCGCTGCTGCAATATCGGTTTTAACAGAGGAAAGGTATTTTCAGGGGCGCATAGATTATTTAAAAGAGATAAAGGATGCAGTTTCTCTGCCGCTTCTTAGAAAAGATTTTATATTTGATGAATATCAGATATATGAATCAAGGGCAGCAGGCGCAGACGCCATATTGCTTATAGCGAGCATCTTGGAAAAGAAAGAGATAGAAGAATTCCGCGCCTTAAGCCACAGTCTTGGCATGAGCTGTCTTGTTGAGATACACAATGAAGATGAATTGGAAAAGGTTTTATCAACCAAGGCGAAGCTTATAGGTATAAACAACAGGGATTTAAAGACATTTAAGACAGACATTAAAAATACGCTTAATCTTGTTGCAAAGGTTCCGGAAGACAGGATAGTGGTGAGCGAGAGCGGGATAAATAGTTATAATGATGTAGACCTGCTAAAAAGGAGAGGCGTCCATGTTTTTCTCGTAGGCGAAGCATTGATGAGGGAGAAGGATATGGGGAAAAAACTAAAGGAGTTGATGGGAAATGGTTAACTATGTTATACACAACGACATAAATAGAGCCGCATACAGAGCGTCAGAACAAAGCAGACCAAGGCGTGACGAAGGTGAAGAGCAACGCAGGTATGCGAAGTTATGACGCTCTGTATAGAAGCTTATATGGTAAGATGTTGCCTATTTTGACACAGAGGCATGACTGTAAAATAGCGAGGTTTTTAATCGCTATTTTACGGTGTAATGAAGGAGGTTCCCAACAGTGGTTAAGGTAAAGGTATGCGGCATAACGAATCTTGAGGATGCGCTCGCATCTTGTGAATATGGCGCAGATGCCCTTGGATTTATATTTTATAATAAAAGCCCGAGGTTTATTGAGCCGGAAAAGGCAAAGGAGATTGTCAAAGCTATACCGCCGTTTGTAACTACGGTGGGTGTATTTGTTGACGAAGGCGCAAATACGATAAATGAAATCGTCAAAAAGATTGGGTTGCATGCGGTACAGCTTCACGGTAACGAATCTCCTGAGTTTTGTGAAGGCATACAGAGTAAGATTATAAAGACATTCAGAATCAAAGGGGCGCGGGTCATGGGCATCGGGACAGGGGAGCAGGGGGTCAATAAAGAAATGGAACGGTATAATGTTTCTGCATATCTCTTGGACACATACAAGGAAGGTGTTGAAGGAGGAACAGGCGCTACCTTTAGCTGGGGAGTTGCGAAGGATGCGATAAAGGCAGGGAAAATAATCCTGGCCGGCGGTTTGACTGGGGAAAATGTGAAGCAGGCTATAAAGATAGTCATGCCTTATGCTGTTGATGTGAGCAGCGGTGTGGAAGAGATGCCCGGCAAAAAGGATTTAAAGAAGGTAATGGAGTTTATAGAAACGGCAAAAGGAGCAATATGAGAAGTCAGAAGTCACCCGCCTTAGGCGGAAGAAGTCAGAAGTTTAAAAGCTTGCCGGACAGACAAGGTCACTTTGGCATCTACGGCGGCAGGTATATATCTGAGACTTTAATGCCGGTGGTATTGGAGCTGGAAAAGGCCTATCTTAAATTTAGACACGACAAAGATTTTAAGGCAGAACTGAATTATTATCTTAAGGAATATGTTGGTCGGCCGACACCGCTTTACCTTGCAGAGAGGCTTACAAAAAAAAGCGGCGGGGCAAAGATATATCTAAAAAGGGAAGACCTCTGCCACACAGGCGCGCACAAAATCAATAATACGATGGGGCAAATCCTTCTTGCAAAGAGGATGGGGAAGATAAGAATCATAGCAGAGACAGGGGCTGGTCAGCATGGTGTTGCAACAGCAACAGTTGCAGCCATGTTTGGCCTTGAATGTGAGATTTACATGGGCGCTGAGGATATTGAAAGGCAGAAGCCGAATGTTTTCAGGATGAAACTTCTTGGCGCAAAGGTCAACCCTGTTACTTCAGGAAGCTGTACGCTCAAGGACGCTATGAACGAGGCGCTCCGCGACTGGGTTACAAATGTCTGGAATACATTTTACATCATCGGAAGCGTGGCAGGCCCGCATCCGTATCCGATGATGGTAAGGGATTTTCAGTCAGTAATAGGAAAAGAGGCAAGGGAGCAGATAAAAAAAATAGAAGGCAGGCTTCCCGATTATCTTGTCGCCTGTGTCGGCGGGGGAAGCAATGCAATGGGCATCTTCTATCCATTTTTAAACGATAAGGCGGTGAAGATGGTCGGTGTTGAGGCAGCAGGGTTTGGTCTTAAAACAGGCAAACATGCGGCATCTATCTGTGCCGGCAAGGTTGGCGTCTTGCATGGAAGCAAGACATATCTATTGCAGGATAGAGACGGTCAGATTATACATACCCATTCTGTTTCAGCAGGTCTTGATTACCCTGGTGTAGGCCCTGAGCATAGCTTTTTGCATGACACAGGCAGGATTGAATATACGGCAATAACAGATAAAGAGGCGCTGAATGCATTCAAGATTTTATCTCTTTCAGAAGGGATTATCCCTGCGCTTGAAAGCTCACATGCAGTTGCCTATGCCATGAAGCTGGCGCCGAAACTGGGCAAGGGTAAAATAATAATTGTGAATCTCTCCGGCAGAGGCGATAAGGATTTGAATACTGCTGCTAAGGAGATGGGGGTGGGGATATGAACAGTGAGTTCAGAGTTATAATTTTGCAATTTAAAATATAGGGAAAAGGTGAAAGGAGTGATTTAAAATGAAGACCATGTCTATAGAAAAGCTTATTGAGGTTGAACTTAAAAGTATACCAAAAGGCAAATTGAAAGAGATATACGACCTTATTCATTATTTTAGAATCGGGATTGGCAAAGAGGGCGGCGCCGAAGACATAAAATCTTTGCGGCTTGCCTCAGAAAAAAAATTTGCGGAAATATGGAAAGAGGAAAAGGATGAAGTCTGGGAAAGTTACTTATAGCCAGCGGGAGATAATGCTTACGAAATTTCCATTCTCCAATCTGGCTGATTTTAAAGTTAGACCGGTTCTTGTTCTTTCAAAAGATGGTTACAATCGCAAATATGCGGATGTCATTGTTTGCGGCATAAGCAGCAACCTTGAAAAATCAGAATATGGGATTGAAATATCTACCGAAAGTCTGGATGAAGGATATTTGAAACTTACCAGTAAAATAAGAGTTGATGCTATCACAAACATAGAACAGGGTATAATCCTCAAAAAGATTGGCAGGCTCAAATCAACAGTATTTCAGGAGGTTTTGAGCATGATAAATACCTCGTTTGTTGACTATCAGCGAGAATAGCATGGAAAAGATGCTTGCTGTTTTGAGAGAAAAAAGATTTGAATACGGTGGCCAAAGAAATGAGGGTTGAGATATGAAGGTTCGAAGTTCAAAGTTCAAGGTTCAAAATAGAATAGGCGAGACCTTTGAGAGATTAAAGGCAAAGGGCGAAAAGGCGCTCATAACCTTTATCACCGCAGGCGATCCCAATTTCAAAACCAGCAAGGAGATTATTTTTGAGCTTGAGAAATCCGGCGCAGATATTATTGAGCTTGGCATTCCATTTTCCGATCCGATGGCAGACGGGCCGACTATTCAGGCTGCCTCAGAAAGGGCATTAAAAAAAGGGGCAACCTTAAATCATGTTCTTGAACTCGTAGGGGAGGTAAGAAAAAAAAGCCGGATTCCGATTATCCTTTTTGGCTATTATAATCCGATTTTTGTTTACGGCGCTGCTCTATTTGCTGAGGACGCAAGAGGCGCCGGCGCAGATGGAGTGCTTATAGTTGACCTCCCTCCGGAAGAGGCTCAGGAATTGAAGCTGTATACAGACAAGGCAGGCCTTGACCTTATATTCCTTCTGACCCCGACAAGCGATGACAGTAGGATGGAGTTTGTATCAAGATTGGCAAGCGGATTTATTTATTATGTTTCGGTTGCCGGGATTACCGGCGCCAGAAAAGAATTATCAAATACAATCCAGGAATATGTAAAGAAGGTCAGACGTTTTACATCTTTGCCCGTGTGTGTTGGGTTTGGTATATCTAATGCCCGGCAGGCAGGAGAGGTGTCAAGGTTGGCAGACGGTGTCATTGTAGGCAGCGCCATTGTCAAGTTGATTGAGAAAAATCAGAGTTTACCAGATTTGGCAAAAAAGGTCGGAAGGTTTGCAGCAGAGCTTAAGAAAGGGATGAAACTGTAAAGGCAGAGTCAGCATATGGCAGGCGAAGATATGATGCTTCAAAGATTTGGTAAGGATTTCCGGAAAGGGACTATCCTTTTCAGAGATGGCGATATTAGCAAAGAGATGTATGTTATACATAACGGTAAGGTTAAGATATCAAAACAGGCTGGCGATGCTAAAAAGATACTTGCTGTGCTTGGGCCAGGAGAATTTGTGGGAGAGATGGCTGCTCTGCTCAACAAACCGCGGTCTGCAACAGCAGAGGTTATGGAAGACAGCCTCCTCCTTGTCATAGCCCCGCAGACATTTGAGACAATGATTGCAACGGATGTTAGTATTGCGGTAAAGATAATAAAAAAGCTTGCCAGCCGCATATTGGAGGCAAATGAGAAGATAGAGAGCCTTATGCTGAAAGACAATATGAGCAGGATTGTCCATATACTGACGCAGATGGCTGAAACCAAGGGTATTAAAGATAGAGATGATGTAATTATAAACGTGACTGCCAAGGAGCTTGCTCGGGAGGCAGACGCAGACATTCCTGTGGTCAATGATTTAATAGAAAGGTTATCTCAGATAAATATTGTTATGCTTGAAGAAAATGTTATAAGAATAAAAAGTATCCATAAACTGAAATTCTTTGATTTTTTGGCGCTCAAAAAGGAATCAGGCAGGATATAAAGAATAGGAGGTTTTTCTGAGGATAAGGGTTTTGGGCTGTTACGGCGCTGAAGTGCCGGGTTATAAGGCCAGCAGTTTCCTTATAAACGAGGATACGCTTTTAGACGCAGGGACTGTGGTCTCAGTTCTCACCGTTGAGGAACAGCTTAAGATAAAGAATATTATCATAAGCCATACTCATCTCGACCATATAAAGGATATACAATTTTTGGCAGATAATGTTATAGGTAAGAAGGATGAGCCGATAAATCTAATCAGCACCCATGGTATTTTGGATATCCTGAGGGCGAATATTCTGAATAATATCATATGGCCTGATTTTACAACCATCCCATCTCAGAATGGGGCTGTGCTTAAATTCCTCCCTGTTAAGGGGAAAGAGGCATGTTCAATAGGAGATATTACCGTGATACCGGTAAGGGTGAATCATACTGTTGAGGCAACAGGGTATATTATAAGAGCTAAGAATAGCGCTATTGTTTACACAGGCGATACAGGTTGTACAGATTGGATATGGGAGGTTGCTGCAAAGGAAAAGAAACTCAAGGCTGTATTTGCCGAGGTGTCGTTTCCGAACAGCATGGCAGACCTGGCGGATAGAAGCGGCCACCTGACAGCAGAAGGTTTGAAGAAAGAATTGGGAAAGTTGGGTAAGCAAGATATCCCTGTGTATGTCTTTCATATGAAGCCGCAATATTTGGGTATTATAGAGAAAGAGATTAGTCTGCTCAATAACAAGAAAATCAAGGTATTAAAGCAGGGCGATGTAATAGAAATATAGAAGACAGGTTAAGGTTGAGATTAAGATTAAGGAAAAGTAAAAAAGTTTTTTCAACCTTAACCTCAACCTGTTTTCAAAGCGGAGGCAAGATGGTTCTTAAGAGAGAAAAAGAGTATTCTGTCCGGTCTGAAGATAAAAGGGTGCGGGTTCCTCGCGGTCTGTGGGTGAAGTGCGAATTTTGCGGCGAGATAATATATAAAAAGGAGATAGAAAAAAACCTTGAGGTCTGCCCCAAATGCAACTACCACTTCAGGATTAACAGTCAAAAAAGATTGGCGATGGTGTTTGATGAAGGCAGCTTTGTTGAATTTGACGCGGGGATTGAGCCTATTGATATCCTGGATTTTAAAGACACCAAAAAGTATAAAGATAGGCTTAAAACTGCGCATAAAACATTACCGCAAAAGGATGCCTTCATCTACGGAGAAGGCCGTATAAACGGCCAAAGGGTCATGGCTGGTGTATTTGAGTTTGAGTTTATGGGCGGGAGCATGGGTTCTGTGGTCGGCGAAAAGATTACAAGGCTTATTGAACGGGCAATCAATAAGAAATGCGGCGTTATTATATTTTCTTCATCCGGCGGCGCCAGGATGCAGGAGGGTATTTTTTCGCTTATGCAGATGGCAAAGACCTGTGCAGCGCTGGCAATGTTTAGGAAGGCAGGCCTCCCCTATATATCTGTTCTTTTAGACCCTACCATGGGAGGGGTAACCGCAAGTTTTGCCATGCTTGGCGATATTATCATTGCGGAACCGAAGGCGCTTATAGGGTTTGCAGGGCCGCGTGTTATTGAGCAGACTATAAAGCAAAAACTGCCGGAAGGTTTCCAGAGGTCAGAATATCTTCTTGAGCATGGCGTTATAGATATGATAGTTGAAAGGAAAAATATGAGAGATGTTCTTGGAAAACTCCTTGCGATGCTTACCCCCGCCAACAATGCGTTAGAGGTTAGAGGTTAGAGGCTGGAGGTTTTGCCTCATACCTCAAGCCTTATACCTCAATTCCATAATCCATGCCTGTCAAACCTTCCTACAAAGAAGCGATTAAATATCTCCATAATCTCGAAATACACGGTATCAACTTGGGGCTTCAGAGGATAACAGCCATTTTAAAATCATTAGGCAATCCTCATGATAAATTAAATATAATCCATGTTGGCGGAACAAACGGCAAAGGCTCCACTTCTGCTATGATAGCGGCTGTTTTGCAGAAGGCAGGTTATAAGGTTGGGCTTTATACATCGCCGCACCTTATAAAATTTAATGAGCGGATAAGGATAAACAGCAGAGAAATACCCGATAGAAAAATAGCGGAGTTGGCGGGAAGGATAAAGTCTATTTCGGATTTCGGATTTCGAATTTCGGATTTTAAAATCTCAAATCTCAAATCACAAATCACAAATCACAAATGTGCCCCCACTTTTTTTGAATTTACCACCGCAATGGCATTTCTTTATTTTGCGGAAGAAAAGGTAGATATTGCAGTCATTGAGGTGGGATTGGGTGGAAGGCTTGATGCAACAAATGTAGGCAATCCCCTTGTTTCTATCATAACAAATGTGGCCAAAGACCATCAGGCAACCCTTGGAAACAGCATAAGAGAGATAGCATCAGAAAAGGCAGGGATAATTAAGAAAGGCGGCATTCTCATATCTGCAGAGACAAAGCCTGCGGCGCTGAAGGTTTTGACGACTGAGTGTAATAGAAAGAGGGCTGTGTTTTACAGGCTTGACAGAGATTTCTTCATGGATGAAAAGAAACGGAAAAACGGAGAAATTTACTTCCCGATTCCCCGATTCCCCGATTCGTTTATGTCTCACTCTTCACCTTTTACCTTTACGGGTAGACGATGGCTTTTAAAAGATTTACGGACGAACTTATTGGGTAGACACCAGCGCCTGAATGCTGCCTGCACTTTGGCTGTGCTGGAGGTTTTGGAGGAAACTTGTCCCCGAATGTTTCTATCGGGGAAAGGTTTTCGCATCTCCGAATCTGCTGTAAGAAACGGGCTTCAGAATGTGTCTTGGCCAGGCAGATTGGAGATATTGTCTGAGAGGCCTCTGATTGTTTTGGACTGCGCTCATAACCCGGCAGGTGCGGATGTTTTAAGGGATGCGCTTTTGGATTTACGATTTGCGATTGACGATTTGCGAATGAAAAATAAAAATAACAATTCGAAAATCGAAAATCGAAAATCGAAAATAATACTTGTGATAGGAATCATGGCAGATAAGGATATTAAAGGGATATTGTCAAGGCTTGCGCCTATTGCAGATATGATAATGCTTACCCGCCCCAAGCTTGAAAGGGCTGCGTCAGTAGACATGCTTTACAAAAAGGTTGCTCCCTATGCAGACAGGATAGAGTTGCTTGAAAATGTTCATGATGCCTGTTCACTTGCGCTATCTTTAGCAGATGCCGGCGATATGCTATGCATTACCGGTTCTGTTTTTACCGTTGGAGAGGCGAGGGATTTTTTTATTAGATACAGAAATGAGGAGCAAAAGAAATGAGAAATAAGTCCTTGTTGTTATCTTTTCTAATTTCTAATTTCTGTATTTTTCTTTTGCATCCCATTTCTGCTTTTGCGGAGACCGGCTTTAAAAAAGACCAGCCGATAGAGGTGACGGCAGATTCTCTCATCTATGACAAATCTAAAGATACATACTATGCCGAGGGCAATGTAGTGGCAGTTCAGGGAAAGTCATCTGTAAAGGCAGATAGGATGACGGTTGATATGACAGCATCTCACGCTGTAGCTGTTGGTAATGTGGAGGCTATAGATGAAGAAGGGAACTCATTAAAGGGCGATAATTGGGAGCTCAATATAGATACTAAAGTAGGTGTAGTAATGAACGGCAAATTATTCTTTAAAAGAGAAAATGTCCATATTACTGGCGAGGAGGTAAAAAAGACAGGCGAGGTAAGCTATAGTGTTCGTAACGGATATTTTACAACATGCGATTGTGAGACAGATGAGTCCCCTGCATGGAGTTTTTATTCATCCGAGACAAATGTGACATTCGGCGAATATCTGACAGCATGGAATACCTTTTTCTATATAAAGGATGTGCCTGTATTGTATTCACCCTACGTTAGCTTTCCTGTAAAAAGGGGGAGAGAGACAGGGTTTTTATCTCCAAAGTTTGGATATTCCAGATTGCGTGGTTTCAAATTTGATAATAGTTTTTTCTGGGCGATATCCGACTCTGCTGACGCAACATTCTATCTTGATATAGAAACGCGAAGAGGCCTCGGCAAGGGCATAGAATACAGGTATGCGCTCAGCAGCGCTTCAGGGGGAGAATTTTATTTCTACCACTTCAAGGAAAAGGATATAGAGAGGGTTAGAGAATTTAGAAAAGGCAGTAATAATCTATCCCGGCCAAAGACTGCCGAAGATGACAGATGGTCCTTAAAATATACGCATAACGGGCTTTTGCTATATAATGTTGCCTTGAAGGCAAATATAAATAAAGCAAGCGATGATGAATATTTTATTGATTTTGGAAAAGATATTAAGGAGAGATCGCTGGAAAGCCTGGAAAGCAACATTTCCCTTACAAAGACATGGGATAAATTTAATCTTGTAACCCAGTTCAGATATTTTGATAACCTCCTTGTTGAGAGCAATAGGACAACCCTGCAAAGGCTTCCTGAAATTACTCTCGCCGGTTCAGATAAGCAGATAATGGATTCTCCGTTCTATTTTTCTCTTGATTCTTCGTTTGTCAATTTTGAGAGAAAAGAAGGCTCGACAGGCCAGCGCGTTGATGTGCACCCGACAGTATCCCTTCCCCTCAACCCATGGGGATATTTTGAATTTAAACCATCGGCAGGGGTGAGGGAGACTTTGTATTGGGTTAAAAATCCGCCTCAGGATAGATTTCACGACAGGACCTCTTATGACTTAAACGTTGACCTTACTACCACATTTGTAAAAACATCTACAGTGGATGAAGAACAGGCGGGTGAAGGGTTAAAGAAATTAAGGCACACAATAAGGCCAAAGATTGTATATACCTATATTCCCGAACAGGTGCAGGATGATCTTCCTACATTCGACGGCGTAGACAGGATTGCCCAGAGGAATGATTTTACCTATTCAATAAATTCTATATTAACCGGTAAATTTATAGATGACGGCAACCTATCCTACCGTGACTATATCTATCTGGATCTGAGCCAGAGCTATAATGTCAATGAGGCAACAAGGAAGCTTATCTCGCAGACAGATAAAAGACGGCCGTTCTCCGATGTTACAGGTGAGATCAGAATCATGCCTATACGGTGGACATCTATAACATCAAAGGGCAAGTATGATCCTTATGAAGGTTTGATGAAAGAATATGATTCATCCCTTGGTCTCTGGGATAAGAGGGGTGATAGAGTTGATGTAAGCTATAGATATACAAGAAGCCCGGCGCCTACGGAATATTTAGATTTATCCATAAGGTTTAAGCTTATTCAATCTGTTGATCTTACCTACACCAAAAGATATGCTTATAGCGATAAGCATCCCATTGAAGATACCTATGGCCTTGAATATCATCATCAGTGCTGGGGCGCTCAGCTTACTTACACAGAGAGACTGGAAGAGAAGATAGTCTTTTTATCATTTAACCTGTTAGGGATAGGGCAGGTTGGGGGAGTGAGCGGGAATGTGGAGTAGGGGAGGAAATGCTGAGCAGAGTAAAGGATACAATTAAAAAATTCAGAATGTTAAGCAAGGGAGACACTATTGTCGTCGGCGTCTCCGGCGGTATAGATTCTGTTGCGCTGCTGCACATGCTGACAGGGCTTGCGGAAGAATGCAAACTTTCTCTCATTGTTGCGCATCTCAATCATTGTATGCGAGGCAGAGAATCTGACAGGGATGAAGGGTTTGTAAAGGAAATTGCAAAGAGGCTTGGCATTAAGTGCATTTGCAGAAAAATGAATATTTCTGCGCTTGCCAGGAAAGGCGAGTCTTTGCAGGATGTGGCAAGGCAGGCGAGGTATAGATTTTTTGAAGAGGCTGCAGATAGATATAATGCAGACAGGATAGCAACAGGGCATACTATGGATGACCAGGCAGAGACAATGGTAATGAGGTTTTTGAGAGGCGCAGGGCTTAGCGGCTTGAGCGGTATACCGCCTGTCAGAGGTAAATACATACGGCCATTGATTGATACAACCAGGGAAGAGATAGAAAGATATGCCGCTGTGCATGGATTAAAGTTTGTAAAAGACAGCTCCAATAAAAGCACAAAATATCTTCGAAATAAGATAAGACTTAAGCTGATGCCGATTTTTGACGATTATAATCCAAATATGAAAATTGACATGGCACGGCTTGCCCGTATCCTATCAAGGGACGAGGATTATCTAAAAAATAAGACAAAAGACTTTTATAAGAATCTCGTGGCTCGGCGAGATGCAAATACAATTACGTTCTCATTAAAGAAGCTTCGTAATTTGCACGATGCAATAAAGGCAAGAATCTTTTTTATTGCAGTAGAGGAGCTTTTAGGGGCATCAAAAGGATTCTACAGCTGTCATATTGAGGATTTTCTGGAATTATTATCTAATAAGCTTCCAAATATCTCAATAAACCTTCCCGGCGGCATGGTTCTTTATAAGGAATATGATAATGTCACAATAGAAAGGGGTCAAGGGGCCAAGGGGGCAAGGAGTCAGAAGTCAGGCCTGCCCCTGCAGGCAGTAAGCAGGGGAGCCAAGAGTCAGGAGAAAAAAGCTAACATTTCATTTGAGCAGGAATTAAAGACAACTGGCAAAACCAACGTTGTTGAAGGAAAAGGGCTTAAAATTGCAGAGTTAAAAGCTGAAATCATAAACTGCGATTCTGAATCTGAAATCCAAGCCCCCCTCACCTTAATCCTCTCCCATAAGGGGAGAGGGAAGGGGGAGGGGGTTGCCTATTTTGATTATGACAAACTCAAACTTCCTATAGTTGTGAGAAACTTTAAACATGGCGATTGCTTTATACCATTAGGCATGAAGGGGCATAAAAAGCTCCAAGACCTTTTTATAGAAAAGAAGATTGCGAGACGCAAGAGGAGTCTGATTCCGATTATAATTTCCGGCAGTGAAATAATATGGGTGGCCGGCATAAGGCAGGCAGAGTATGGGAAAGTGGAAGCAAAGACAAAAAAGATATTGAGGATAGAGATGCAAGAACAGACAAGAACAGGGTAATGTAAAATCCTCTGTGTAATTTTGAAATAAGTAACAAAAAAGGCTATTCTCTCCGTAATCAAAATAAAATCCCGACGAGGATAATAAAGAAAA
>MGRL01000108.1 GCA_001798165.1 Deltaproteobacteria bacterium RIFCSPHIGHO2_02_FULL_43_33 | reverse complement strand
CCTACGTGCCTTTCCTGCCAATCTAAAAGTGGACAATTCATTTGCTCTAAAAGCGGACAAATCTATTTGTTGACAACATAACATCTATAATAACATCTATAATAAACAAAAACTCACCTTGACCCTTGACAAATTATGTGTTTTACTCTGTAAAACACTAAATGATTTTGTTTCTGCCAACGATTTACAAACAATAGCGGATAGCCATTGAAAAATTCAATGAATTAAGCAAGAAAGATATTTTGCAATGAAAAGACCAATCGGCATATTTGACTCTGGTATAGGCGGACTTACTGTATTAAAGGAGATATTAAATGCCATGCCCGGTGAAGATACAATCTATCTTGGCGATACCGCCAGAGTACCTTATGGCACAAAGTCTGCCGAAACGGTTACGCGATATTCTTTTGAGAATGCAAAATTTCTTCTTAAATTTGACATAAAACTCCTGGTTGTTGCATGCAATACGGCCTCTGCTTACTGCCTGCCTCAGCTAAAGGAAGAATTATCCATCCCCGTGATTGGCGTGATAGAGCCTGGCGCAAAAAAGGCTGTGGAGGTAACAAAGGCAAAAAGGATTGGCATCATCGGGACAGAAGGCACGATACGGAGCGGGGCGTATTTTGACGCAATAAAAACCATTGACCAATCTATTGCTGTATTCACCCAGCCATGCCCTTTGTTCGTGCCTCTTGCAGAAGAGGGGTGGACAAACAATCAGATAGCGCGCATGACCGCCCATGCATATTTGAATGATATAAAAAAACAGTGGATAGATGCGCTTATACTTGGCTGCACCCACTACCCTCTGTTAAAGAGTATAATTAGCGATGTTATGGGTAATACGGTCACCCTGATAGACTCTGGCCACGAAACTGCGGCTGAAGTCGCCAAGTGCCTTATGGAAAAGAATCTGCTCAAGACCATATCATCAGGAGAGAGCTTCCACAGGTTCTTTGTTACAGACTCGCCTGAGAGGTTCAGGCAGGTTGGCAGCAGATTTATGGGCACAAGGCTTAATAATGTTGAACTTGTAAATCTGGAAGATTGACTGAGATGACTTGCATGGCTAAGAAAAAGGCGCCTGATAAAAAATCAACCTCACGACCTCGCTCAAAAACACAAGGCTTAAGGAAAAAGAAAGATAGCAGCGGTAAGGCTATGCTGACAGTAATTATCGTTGCCTTTCTTACTGTGGTTATTGGAATCTATTTGCTTGCAAAGTATGGCGACAAGATTCCGACTTACCTCATCCCCCGGAAGATAGATAGAACAGAGATAAAAACAGTAAATCTTTATTTTTCTAATGAAGAAGGTCTGGCGCTGAATGCAGAAAAGGGGGGGATAGAAAAAGGATCTCTAACAAAGGAGATTAAAGAGACTATAAAAAGACTAATAAGCGGACCAGAGGGAAAATTTACCAATACAATACCTGCTGGGACAAAACTTCTCAGTGTTGATATTAAAGAAGGCATTGCATACTTAAATTTCAGCAAAGAGATTTCTGAAAATCACCATGGCGGAAGCTCTGCTGAACTCCAGACTATCTACTCAATCGTTAACACAGTAACGCTTAACTTCCCAGAGGTAAAAAAGGTGCAGCTTCTCATAGAAGGGAAAAAGGCAAAAACCCTCGCAGGTCATATAGATATTTCCTTCCCTCTGAGTTCTGATAAAGACTTTATCAAAGGATAATACCCATGAAGAAAACTTTCTTAAAAACTATAAAAGAGCGGCTAATTATTTTTGACGGGGCTATGGGCACGATGCTTCAGAGGCTTGGACTCAAACCAGGCGGGTGCCCGGATGAACTAAATCTGACAAACCCTGAAATGATCAAACAGGTTCATAAGGGCTATATAGATGCAGGTTCTGATGTTGTTACAACAGCTACATTCGGGGCCAACAGAATCAAGCTCAAGGAATACAACCTTGAAAATAAACTTCGCGAAATAAACCTTAAATCAGCAAAGAAAGCGAGAGAGGCGGCTGGTAAGAAAGGGTTTGTTGCAGGCGGACTTGGGCCAACCGGAAAATTCGTAGAGCCTATAGGTGATTTGTCGTTTGACGAGACAGTAGCTGTATTTTCAGAACAGGTGAATGCTCTGAAGGATGGCGGCGTAGATTTAATCATTATTGAGACCATGATGGACATGCGAGAGATGAGGGCGGCAATCATTGCAGCAAAGGCATCAGGCCTGCCGGTAGTTGCTACAATGACCTTTGATGAAAGCATGAGGACTGTATTAGGCACTCCGCCAGAGGCATTTGCCATTATTGCTGAAGGACTCGGATGCGATGTCATTGGCGCCAATTGCAGCCTTGGAATAGAAGGTATCTATAAAGCTGTTGCGGCCATGAGCAGAGTTACTAAACTTCCTTTAATTGCCCAACCGAACGCAGGCATACCGTATCTAAAAGACGGCAAGACAATTTTCCCTGCAACGCCGGAAGAAATGGCAGCCTATGTGCCAAAACTTATAGATGCCGGAGTTAGGATAATCGGCGGATGCTGCGGCACAACACCGGAACATATTAAGGCAATGAAGGCAAAAGTCAGAAGGTCAAAGAGTCAGAGGGTCAAAGTCTCAGAAATTAAAACTACAAGGCTTGCAAGCCGTTCGGGGTTTGTAGAATTTGGCGATAGCCAGCCGTCTGTAATTGTCGGAGAACGGATAAACCCAACTGGCAAAAAACTCCTCCAACAGGAGATTAAAGAAAAAAAGACCTCTATCATTCGTAAAGAGGCAAAATCGCAACAGGATGCAGGCGCCCATATACTGGATGTAAATGTAGGCGTGCCTGGAATAGATGAACCAACTTCAATGCAGATGGCAGTCTTTGCAGTAAATGAGAACTGCCAGCTTCCCATTGTTTTGGATTCTTCAAGCCCGACAGCGCTTGAGGCAGGCTTAAAAGCAGTTAATGGAAAGGTTCTCATCAACTCAGTAAGCGGAGAAGAAAAAAAACTAAATACAATACTTCCTCTTGCAAAAAAATACGGGGCTGCTGTGCTTGGCCTCACACTGGATGACAAAGGAATTCCTGCCACAGCAGAAGGCAGGTTTAAGATTGCCGAAAAAATATTAAAGAGGGCATTAAAAGAAGGGCTTTCAAAATCTGATGTAGTAATAGACTGTCTGGCATTAACCGTAAGCGCTGACCAAAAATCTGCGAGAGAGACATTAAAGGCAATACGCATGGTAAAAGAGAAACTCGGGCTTTCAACCATTCTCGGCGTAAGCAATATCTCATTCGGCCTTCCTAACAGAGAAATAATAAATGCAAACTTCCTGACAATGGCAATTGAGGCAGGCCTTGATGCTGCCATTATAAACCCGCACAACAATCAGATGATGGATGCCTATCATGCAGCGCTTGTATTGACAGGCAGGGACATAAGGGCAGAAAGATATATAAAGAGGTACAGTCAAAAAACAGAGGTTAGAGGTGAGAGGTTAGAGGTTAAAGAAGAGCCGAGGACAATTGACGAAAAATTAAAGAAGGCAATTATAGATGGCGATGAAGAAGGGATTGTGGCTTTGGTCGAAGAGGCTTTGAAACAAGGCTGGGAGCCGTTGAAGATAAGTAATGAAGGGCTCATACCAGGGCTTGAGGAGGTCGGGCGGCTCTTCGGGCAGAACATCTATTTTCTCCCTCAGGTCATGCTTTCAGCAGATACTATGAAAAAGGCGTTTGGGAGATTAAAGAACGAATTTAAAGATAAGAAGGGAAAACCTCTCGGAAAAATTTTAATGGCTACCGTTGAGGGCGACATACATGATATAGGAAAAAATATTGTAGCCACACTTTTAGAAAATCACGGATTTGAGGTTATTGATCTGGGAAAGAATGTGCCTGCTGACAAGATAATCGCAGAGGTAGTAAAAAACAAAGTGGATGTGGTCGGACTTTCGGCGCTCATGACAACAACGGTAATGGAGATGGACAATATCCTAAAAAAGCTTAAGGCAAAGGGAGTGCCTGTGCTGACTATGGTAGGCGGCGCTGTGGTAAGTCAGGATTTTGCAGACAAGATAGGCGCAAACGGCTATGCAAAAGATGCTTTGGAAGCAGTTGAAAAAATGAAAAGACTTGTTAAAAAAGATATGGTATAAATACAGGCAATAGGTGATGGGCTATAGGCGATAAAATTAGATTTTACCTATTGCCTATCACCTATTACCTATAGCCTGTATTTTAGGAGAATCACATGCATAAACTTCCTATCATAAAACAATTGGAAGAAGAACTTAAAAAAGTAGAAAGAGAATTGCGCATTGAACTACCAAAAGAGATCAGAAAGGCAGCAGCCCATGGCGACCTTAGGGAAAATGCTGAATATCATGCTGCAAAAGAAAGGCAGACCTTTCTTCAGGCACGGTTTGCACATTTACATACACGAATCAATGCCCTCTCCTCTATAAATTTAAACACATTGCCAAAGGATAAGATTGCATTCGGTTCAAAGGTCTTTTTAGAGGATTTGAATACAGGAGGCGAGGTCATCTATGAGCTTGTCACGCCTGAAGATGTTGACCCTAAAAATGGAAAGATTTCTATCGCCTCTCCCATTGGCAATGCCCTCTTAAACAAAGAGGTTGGGGACGAAGTGATTATCCAGCTTCCTACAGGAAAAAAGGAATATTCAATAAACAAACTTATTACCTTGCATGATATGCTGAAGGCTTGAAGGCCATCTACGAAATGATGGTTTTATAGATGGATATTTGGAAACAGCCTTGAAGAATGGTAGATATGCGTTCTGATAACTGTTTTCAATTATATAGCCAAAACTGCCCGCAGGCTGGTGGTTTGTGTATGCAGAAGATGAGGTGTAGTTCTGACTTTTGGTGCGTAAGCTCAATCTTTATCTACTTTAACTTTTAAGTTATTCCTCTTCTTCCCCCGGCGCCTTTTCCCCCAGCGCCTCAAAGATGGTTTTTCGTATCTCCTTCAGCCTTTCCTTGTAATATATCTTCTGGCCAAAGATGTCCTTTACATAAAATATGTCCGCTGCTGCGTCTCCTTTTGTAGCTATCTTTGCAATGTGGATATAGAGGCCAAGTTTTGAAAGGGTGCTTGTAATTGTGTATAAAAGTCCTATCCTGTCCTGTGTGTGAATATCAATGACCGTAAAGGCATCGGAAACCTCATTGTCCACATCCACCCGCGTATGCACCCTGGGTTTTGCCTTTTTGTCAAGGATGGAAGGCCCTCGCCGGGATACAAGCCTTTCTACAAGAATTTTTTCAGTCAACACATCTGTTAAATCTTTTTCCACATTTGCCCATTTGCGCTCGTCGGAAATAATCTCGCCGGTAGAGCTATTCACATACAGCACATCAAGAACCACGCCGTTTTTTAGCGTGTTTATCTGCGCACCGAGGATATTGATATTGTTTGCAGCCATAACGCCGGTTATTTTTGAAAACAGGCCATGTACATCAACGGTGCATATCGTCACTTCTGAATACTGCCTTTCAAGGTTTTGTTTGACCCGCATGATATGCGGCTTGTCGCCAAGTTGGCGAACAATCTTTATATGCTCAATAATTGCCTCTGCTCCATTTGCCAGAAAATAGCGCTGGGGCAGGAGTTGAAAATAGTCTTCCACTATCTCTGCCGCAATTTCACCTCCCAACGATTGGACAGTTTCCTGCATAATCTTTGGAATTTTTTCTCTGGCCTCTTCTATCTCGTAAGTCCCTCTTTCTATGACGGTCAAGGTCTTAAAATACAATTCTTGAAACAATGCGCCTTTCCAGTGGCTCCAGACCTCCGGCCCAACAGCCCGCACATCCGCGAAGGTCAAGAGATACAAAAGATTGAGCCTTTCAATATCTCCGACTGTCTTTGCAAAATCTATGATGAGCCTTTCATCGTGCAGGTCTCTGTATTGGGCGGTATCGGCGAGGATAAGATGATATTTCACAAGAAATTTCACTGCGGCAACATCTTCTTCGCTCATCCCCAACCTTCCGCATATCTTCGGAACAAGTTCAGCGCCCTTTTCTGCATGGCCCTTGCCAAAGGATTTTCCTATGTCATGCAGCAAAACAGCGAGCGCAAGAATTTCAGGTTTTTTAACCTCCTCTAAAAGTGTTGCAAGCAGGAAAAAATCCTTTTTGTATTCTGCGCTGCGAAGCCTTTCCAATTCCCTCACAGCAAACAAAGAATGGGTATCCACGGTATAGACATGATACATATCGTGCTGAACCTTGCAGGTAATATCGCCGAATTCCGGCATATACCTTTCCAAAAATCTTAACCTATTCATCTCCTGCAAGGTCTCAAACGGCCTGCCGCTCTTTAGGATATTTAAAAAGGAGCGCCCTACATCTCTGGATTTTATAAAATTATCATCAACCCTGATACGGTTTTTGATAATCCTCTCTCTGGTAAAGTTATCCATCTCTATATTAAGCCTTGCGCAATGCTCAAAGGCCGTCATGATGTTTTCCGGAGAATCTTCAAATGCTTTATGGTTGGACAACGTAAGCGCGCCGTCGCATATCTTAAAGTTGCCGTCAACCTCATTTTCTACCTTGCAATAATGAGGCATGGATGAAGCTGCTCCATGGATGCATCTGTTAATGACAAGAGAAGAGAAATAGCTGAGATTTGACGCATGGCGGTAATACTCCTGCATAAACTTTTCAACTGCAAGAGATTCTTTTGTATTCTCAAAACCAAATAACCTTGCCATCCTTTCCTGATGGTCAAAGGTCAACTGGTCAGTCTTTTTTTTGCTTTCAAAATGGAGTTCATTTCTGACCCTCCACAAGAAATCTATGGATGCCTTAAGCCTTTCTGCTGCATCGTGGAGCAAAAACCCTTTCTCAGCCAGCATATCAATAGAGTCAATGCCATGCTTTACCTTTGCTATCCACAGAGCAGTATGAATATCCCTTAATCCGCCTTCGCCCTCTTTAACATTGGGCTCAAGGATATAGACCGAACCGCCGTATTTCGCATGCCGTGTTTTGCTCTCTTCCATTTTTTCTTCGATAAATTTTTCTGTCTCCTTTTCCCTGAAAACATCTTTTTGAGCCCTCTCTTTGAACTCATCAAATACAGTCTTTTCTCCAGCGATAAACATGGCGTCTAATATGGCAGTCTTGGTTTTGAGGTCATATTTGGCAAGTTTAATACACTCCTTAACAGACCGTGTGCTGAATCCTACATCAAGGCCAGTATCCCACAAAATATACAACATCCGTTGGGTGAGTTTTTCTATGTAAGGGGTAAGCTTGTTGGAATAGAGAAGCATCAGGTCAATATCTGATTTAATATTCAGCTCTCCCCTTCCGTATCCACCGAGGGCAACAATGGCAGTTCTCTGACTCTCTGACTCTTTGACTCTCTGACTCTTAACCTCAGCCTCTATCCTCTCAAAAAGCGTCTTGAGAAATGTATCTATCAAAACAGTATAGCCTTGCACAATCTCAAAACCGGATGCGCCCTGCCTATGCCTTTCTCTTAATGTCTCAACACCGCTTTTAAGATACTCCTTTACCCTTGATAAGATGTCATTGCCTGTTAAATCTATGGGGTGAAGAGATTGGGACGTGGAGTTAAAACTCCTGACTCCTGACCCCTGCTTACAGCCTGCAGGGGCAGGCCCCTGACTCCTGACTTTACTCACTGGCAACCTCCATCTCTTTTACATACCTGTTCACCCCATTCGTTATGCCAGCGACAATCTCTTTTATATAGTTGCTATCAGAAAGCCTTGCCTCTTCCTTTGGATTACTTATGAATGACACCTCTACCAATACGCTCGGCATATGCGTGCCAACAAGCACATAGAAGGGCGCACCCTTTACACCGTTCCCCTTTACATCGTTATATTTTGTCTTTAAATTTGAAACCAGAGATTCCTGGACAACTGCTGCAAGCCTGCTGGATTCATTGGTCTTGGATGTCTTTATTAAGTCATTCAGGATATATTGAAGGTCGCTCATCTTCTTGCTTGAAACGGCATTTTCTCTCGCAGCAAGCCTTATGGCGACTGCATCATTGGTAAGGTTAAGAAAATATGTCTCAACACCGCCGGCCTTTCTGTTAAAACTTGCGTTGGCGTGCACAGATATGAATATGTCCGCCTCCTTTGTGTTGGCAATGGCAGTCCTCTCTTCCAGCGGAATAAAGGTGTCATCATCCCTTGTCATAATAATCTCTGCGCCCGTCTCCTTTGATAGAGTCTCCTTCAACCCTTTTGCTATCTTCAGCACAACATCCTTTTCCTTTAATCTGTTCCTTCCAACAGCTCCGGAATCCTTTCCTCCATGCCCTGCGTCAATCACTATGCGCTTTATTTTCAGCCCTAATTGCTGCGCCAAAGAAGGTTGGGATGGTATTGGCTGGCTTCTTCCGCCGGAGGCGGATGACTCCTGACTCCTGACTTCTCGTTTCCCCATTACGTCTACAACTATCCTGAAAGGCTCTGCCAATGAAAAAATCTTATAATCCTCTATGGATTCTATATCAAGGACAACCCTGACAACATCTTTGGCATACTGGCCTGCCCTTGCCATCTTCAAGAGTCCATCATTGATTGGTATAGGTTGTTTCAAAGAAGGGCTTAAACGTGTTCTCCTTATATCTACATAAAGCCGCCGCGGCTTTTTTATTGCAGGGTCTTCCTTAAGCAGGCGATGGGTAAAAGCAGCATCTCCGCTTAAGCTGATAACCACCCTTGTATAATTTGGGTTAGACCAGTGTTTGATATCCGTCACCTTGACTGCCGCCTTGTTTGACGTAGACTTGGCATGGCCAGCTTTTGCGGCATAGGTGGAAGATGCGTGTATAAAAAAAGTAAGCAGTAAGCAGTAAGCAGTAAAGGGTAAAAAGATTTTCGATTTTAAATTCGTAAATCGTAAATCGTAATTCGTAATTGCCTCCTGCCTACTGCCTACTGCATACTGTTTACTATACCTTCTCACTCCTCTGCCATCTCCTTCAACTGACTCAGCTTCACCAACGCCTCTACCGGCGTAAGGCTGTTTACATCTATTTTGAGCAGCTCCTCTTTTACCAAATCCTTTTCGCCGAAAAGATTCATCTGCGGGATTGTCTGTTCCATATTTTTTGACGAAGCCAGTCTCGGCATGCCTGCCTCATTAAGCTCGCCCTTTTCAAGATTATGCAATATCTCCTTTGCCCTCTGTATAACATGCTCCGGCATACCAGCAAGCCTTGCAACCTGAATTCCATAGCTGCGGTTGCTTCCGCCCGGCACTACCTTTCTTAAGAAGATAACCTTGTCATTCCATTCCTTGACCGCCATATTATAATTTCTTACCCTGTCTTTTGTTAAAGAAAGTTCTGTCAATTCGTGATAATGCGTTGCAAAAAGGGTTTTTGCCCTGACCTGCGGATGGTCGTGGATATATTCTGCAACAGCCCATGCTATGCTCAAACCGTCATAGGTAGATGTGCCCCTGCCTATCTCATCAAGGATAACAAGACTCTTTTCCGTAGCATTGTTGAGTATGCTGGCAGTCTCGCTCATCTCAACCATGAATGTGGAAAGACCTCTGCTTATGTCATCTGACGCGCCTATCCGTGTAAACACCCTGTCAACAATACCTATCATCGCCTCTTTTGCAGGCACAAAACTCCCAATCTGCGCCATAATCACGATAAGGGCAGCCTGCCTTATGTAAGTGGACTTGCCTGCCATGTTAGGGCCTGTAAGGATTATTATCTGATTATCTGCGCCGTCTAATAAGGTGTCGTTGGAAACAAACCGCTCTTCCTTATTCGCCTCTATAATAGGATGTCTGCCTTCCATAATATTTATTGCATCCCCGTCGTTTATCTTGGGCCTGACATAATCCATATCATCTGCTATTTGACTAAAGGCAGTCAGGACATCCAAGCCTGCCAAAAGGTTTGCAGTCTCCTGAATCCTATCCCTGTAAAAAGCAACCTTCTTTCTTATTTCATGAAAGAGCCTCTGCTCCAGAATTATCACCCTTTCCTCTGCGCCGAGAACCTTGGTCTCATACTCCTTCAACTCAGACGTTATAAACCTTTCAGCATTCACAAGGGTCTGCTTTCTTGCATAATTAACCGGAACCTGCGGCAGATTGGCCTTTGTAATCTCAACATAATATCCAAAGATTTTATTATATCCAACCTTTAAAGAATTTATGCCTGTCCTCTTTTTCTCACCTGCCTCAAATCTTGAAATCCAATCCTTGCCGCTGCTCATGATGCCTCGCAACTCATCCAATTCTGCATTGAATCCCTCTCTGATAACACCGCCTTCCCTTGCTGTCATTGGAGGTAAATCAATAATACCGGCCTCGATCAAATCAGCAGCCTCTTTTACATCATCCAATCCATGATAGATGCCCTTCATGAGGGCTGAACTAAAGGGCTTTAGAAGGTTCTTTATCTTTGGTATAATCCTGAGCGAATCCCTGAGGCTGATAATATCCCGCGGATTTGCTGTATCAAGGGCTACCCTTACCGCAAGCCTTTCAATATCATACACCTTGACCAGATAGACCTGAATCTCCTCCCGAACCAGCTTTTCTCCGGACATCTCCTCAACAGCATCAAGCCTTCTATTTACCTCTGACACATCTTTCAGAGGCGAGTCTAACCAGGCCCTTAATCTTCTTCCGCCCATGGCAGTCTTGGTTTTGTCTAAAAGACCGAGGAGCGTCCCCTTTTTCCCGCTGTGCCGTATGGTCTCTATGAGCTCAAGATTCTTCTTTGTCATGGAGTCTATTATCATAAACTGGCTGGGATGATAGGCAGATAATCTTTTTATATGAGGAAGTGCACCTTTCTGTGTTTCCCTCACATACTTGAGCAGAATCCACGCAGCCTTTACACCCTCACTCAGCGAAGCACATCCAAAACCATCCAGAGATATAACCTGAAAATGAGATGTCAAACCGTATACAGCTTCCTCATGCCGCACATTGCATCCATGTAAGAGCGTAACCCTCACATTATTTGCAGCCTTTGAGAATTCTGCAAAAGATTTACTGTTAGCTAATTCTTCCGGGATAAGCAGTTCTTTCATCTCTATCCGTTTCATCTCATCCAATAGTTCATTCTTTCCAGAAAATTCTGTCACCTTAAATTCACCTGTGGTCACATCCATATAAGAGAGACCGCCCATATTTTCAGTCCATGTTAAGGCTGCTATGAAATTGTTTGTCTTTGCATCCAGCAACTCTTCTTCCAACACAACACCAGGTGTGATGACCCGCGTTATCTCCCGCCGCATGATGCCTTTTGCAGTGGGGGCAGATTTTAAATCTGTGAGGGGGTTTCGGCCCTCAACCTGTTCGCACACAGCCACCTTGTGCCCTTCTTTAACAAGTCTTGCTATATACCCGGCTGCCGCATGATACGGCACGCCGCACATGGGAATGGCATTTTCTTTGTTTCTGTCTCTTGTTGTAAGGGTAATATTTAAGGTTTTTGAGGCAAGCTTGGCGTCTTCAAAAAACATCTCATAGAAATCGCCCATTCTGAAAAACAGGATGGCGTCTTTGCAACCCTGCTTAATCTCCATATACTGCTGCATCGCTGGGGTAAGAGAGTTTGTAGGGGCGAACTGCCGTTCGCCAGTATTTGAGGCTTCGGAGTTAAGAGTTGCGCTCTCGGATTGGGGATTTAAGATAATATCTTGCATAAAAAAGATAGTAACAAAAAGATAGGTGAGAGGCAATAATAAAGACAGGGAACGGGAATTGTTAATTAGGAATTAGGAATTGAAATTAGGAAATTTTTAAACCCTTTAACAGAACCAGCGGTATCCATGGTAATCCTCCTGATTTTCCTCCTAAGAACTGATTATACAGTTTCTGGACTTTATCCAACTTTTAGAGCCATATCAACCAAATCACAAAATCAAATCGCCGCAACTATTTAACAGTTTGTTGAAAAACTCAACAAACTCCGATTACACGGATAAAAGATTAGATTTCACAGATTAAAACCCATTGAAATATCTGTGTAATCGTTTTTCCTAATCTGTGTAATCAAGGCTGTTGATGCCTTTTTCAACAGCCTGTTAATTTAATTAGACTTGACTGGTTGAATAATACACCATTTTCGCACTTGGCCAGTGTCTGGCCAACATCACATGATTCTTATCCCATATGATGTATTATCAGAAAATGCCATTTCATTTTCCGGGTTACTCGTTTTGCCTATTCCCTGCTCTGCCTGTCAGCCATTCATAAGGCTTCCAGTAAAACCTTCTTATACTCTCAACATACGAACCCGCCCTGTTTTGGAATGAGTCGAAAAGCGAGTAGAGAGTCGGCACAACAACAAGGGTAAGGAATGTTGCGAGCATGAGTCCGTAGATTACGACTACGGCCATAGTGCGCCACCACTGTGTAGATTCGCTCACCCATGAAATTTTCCAATTCTTAAAATCGTACGATACGCCGGTTACCATGGGAATAAGGCCGAGTATGGTCGTTATCGCGGTAAGGAGCACTGGCCTCAGCCGGGTAGCGCCTCCTGCAACAACTGCATTATGGATGTTCATCCCCCTCTTGCGAAGTTTGTTTGTGTAGTCAACAAGTATGATGGCATTGTTAACCACAACGCCGGCAAGTGATATTACCCCGACGCCGGTCATGATGATGCCGAATGGAGAACTTATGGTCATTAGACCGAGGAAGACCCCGCCCAATGAAAGGATTACCGAGGTCATGATGATAAAGGGCTGTGAAACAGAATTAAACATGGCAACAAGAATAAGGAATATAAGGAAAAGCGCGATAACAAACGCCTTGGACAAAAACTCCTCAGACTCTTTTTGAAACTCAAACTCGCCGGTAAACTTCATCCTGTATCCAGCGGGGATCGGGAATTTCTTAAGCAACTCCTCTGCCTGGAGACGCGCCACAGCGCCGGGTATCTTTGTTTCGTCAACATTGGCCTTGACTGTAACCACACGCGAGTGATTGATCCTTATGATATTGCCAAGGCTCCCTGAATAATCTATCTTCGCAACAGTTGTAAGCGGAACGATCTTGCCTGCCGGAGTCGGCAGCATCAGCTCGCGAAGTATATCTATTACCCTGCGGTCCGGGTCAGCAAGTTGAACAGTGATATCAAAGTCCTCATCTTCTTCACGGTATGTTGAAATGTTAAGGCCGTTGTAACCGGTCTTGAGCGCAAAACCTATGGAGTCGGTCGTGAGCCCGAAAAGCGCTGCCTTCTGCCTGTCCACAGACACCCTGACTGACGGCGTACCCTCGACATAATCGTCTCTTATATCTTCAACATACGGGATTTGTTCGATGACCTTGCGTATCTCCCCTGCCAGACGGCCAAGCACCCTAAAGTCAGTGCCGGATATCTCAATATTTATCGGAGCGCCTGTTGGCGGACCTTGTTCAGCCTCTGCTATTGTCACCTTGCTGCCGGGGATATCTTTTACACGCTCACGGACCTTATCAAGGGTATCAGATGAAGGGACACGGCGGTCTTTCATGTCGATAAATTGTATGCCTACATGGTTTGCAGCCATCGGCTCAAATGCCGAACCCGCAGTGGGGAAGGCCACTGACCGCGCGTAAATATATTCTATGTTTTCAAGGTCGCTGGAGCTTGTATATTCATCATTGCCTGCTTTTTTATGGCGCTTTGGCAGATAAGATTCTTTATACATATCATCAATAGCGCCGCCAATGTCAGTGACAGCGCCGTTAATATGCATTTCAATCTGCTTGAGTATGCGGTCATTGTAATCAATGTCCGTTCCTTCAGGCACATCAATATTCACATACATTGACTTCGGGTCTATGTGCGGGAAAAACTCGACCGGCCTTTCAAGCCCCACAACAAGGAGCCACCCCTGAAAAAGGATTATCATAAGGAGAAAGGTGGAGAGTGTTACTGTTAGACGATGCCTTAGAGCGGCTTTTAGTAATCCGGCATAAAGGATAAGCACAACACCCTTTATCTCTATCGGCTTTTCTCCTGCTGCAAATGCCTCTTCTGAACTAAGGCTTTTGCCCAAGCTGTTTTTTGTCTTCATGAAGAAAGAGGCAAGCGCGGGATTTATGACTAATGCAACAAACAGGCTTGCCGTAAGAGTTACTATAAGTGTAATCGGGAGATATTTCATGAATTCCCCCATTATCCCGGGCCAGAAGATCATCGGAAAAAATGCAGCGAGCGTCGTCAGTGTAGAGCCTATTATCGGCCATGCAACCTCTGATGCAGCGCGCATTGCCGCCTGGCTTCGTGAAACCCCCTGCTGCATATAGCGGTAAATATTCTCAACGATAACAATGGCATTGTCTACGAGCATCCCAAGCGCAAGTATCAGGCTGAAGAGCACCACCATATTCAGTGTAATTCCCATCACATACAAGACAACATAAGAGAGGAGCATTGAAAAAGGTATTGCAAGGCCTACAAGTATTGCGTTTCTGATACCCATTGCAAAGAGCAGCACGAGGACTACCAGTACTAAACCGGTGTAGATATTATTTTCAAGGTCAGCGACCATAATGCGTATATCCTTGGACTTGTCCATGACCTTAATGATATTAGTGCCCTTTGGCCAGCCTGGACTGAGGCGCGCAAGTATTTCGTCAACCCTGTCCGTTATCTCAATTATGTTTTCACCTGCCCGCTTTTTTACAGCGATGTTTACAGATTCACGCCCGTTCAGACGCGAGCGGCTGGTTTCATCCTTAAACCCGTCCTTCACACGCGCCAGGTCTTTCAGATAAACTGGCTGGCCATCGTGAGTGCCGACAATAAGACCGTATATCTCCTCAGGCATTCTGAATTCCCCCGGCACCCTGAGCTGGAAGCGTCCATCGCCAAGTCTGATGGCGCCGCCTGATATGTTCTGATTCTCGCCGGAGACTACACGTTGGAAAGCAGTAATAGGAATATTATAATAGGCAAGCTTTTCAGGATTGATTTCAATGCGGATCTCACGCTCAAGCGCACCTGATATTTCTGCGTCAAGCACGCCCGGAATAGCCTCAATCTCGTCTTCTATCTCGTCCGCTATTTTCTTCAGACATGGGTTTCCACAGGTGCCGCTCAGTGAAAATATTACAATCGGCATCTCGGAAAAATTCACCTCAAAAACCGAGGAGTCATCTTCCAGGTCAGAGGGCAGTTCATTCTTTGCCTCGTCTACCTTGTTCCTGACCTTCTCAATGGCGTCGTCTATATCCGTGCCGGTTACGAACTCTATACTTATAGAGGATTGCCCTTCGGAGCTTATGGAGTTGACCTTTTTTACCCCTTCAAGGCCTTTAAGTTTTTTCTCTATAGGGATCGTAATTGAGGTTTCAATATCCGAGGGTGAGACACCCTTGTAGGGCGTTGAGACAAATACAAATGGAATAGTGATATCAGGTTCGCTCTCACGGGGCAGGACTTTATAGCAGTATACGCCAAAAACGATTATGATAACCGCCAGGACCATTACACTTATTCTCTGACGCACTGCGTTGTCCGACAGTATCACTTAAAAAGGTCCTCCGGGTCTGATATGCTGCGGACCACATTTATTTTCTGCCCTTCATCAAGGCTGCGGTGGCCTACGACTACTACGCGGTCTCCTCTTTTAAGACCTCTGGAAATCTGTATTCTCCAGCCCTCGAGGATACCTGTCTCAACCATCCTTACATGTGCCTTGCCGTCCTTTTCCACAAATACAAACTGTTCGTTACCGCGGGATATGACTGAATAGAGAGGCACAGAGACGCTGTCCTTTACCTCTTTTTTTACAATGCTGACCCTTCCGAACATGCCGGGGAGTATTGCGCTATCCGGGTTCTGAACCTCGATCTCAAGCTTATATAGATGCGCAAACGATTCAGGGCTTTTTGAAAGAAAAATCTTCTGCCCCTTTACAGTCTTGCTGCCAAGGGCATCAATAGTCACATCAAACTGTGTGAGCTTTCTTATTTCATCCACATCAGACTCGGGGATTCCTGCGCTTATCTTCACTCTGCTGATGTCAAGGATTACAGCTATGGGATCCTGAACATTCAGGTTAAGCCCCTCTTTTGCGTCAAGGCGATTTATTATTCCTGAGATCGGGGCATTGATAGTGCATCTTTGGAGCCTGAGCTCAGCATTCTTCATTGAAGCGGAAAGAGAATCAACTATGGATTGCTCTTTATCGAGTATTGCCTTTGCAATAAGTTCTTCTTCAAAGAGGTCCTTTGAGCGGCTCAGGTTTTTCCGGGCAAGGTCGTACTCAGAACGAATAGAGGCAAGCTCATTCTCATAATCCTGTGAATCAAGAACGGCAATTATGTCGCCTTTCCGGACGTAAGCGCCTTCATCCGCTGAAAGTTTAATCACTTTTCCGGACACTTCGGCAAGAATTTTTAGCTCAACCCACGGCTCAACCTGCGACGGGAGATTCAGCCGGTCACGTATTAGCATTGGAATAATATCCAGAACAACTACGTTTACAGGGGGCCGTTCTTTATTAAAAGCAGCGAGCTTCTCTGCCTTGATACGTTCGCTTTCACCTTTGATACGCGAAAACATTGCAACGATAACTATAATTATCAGTACAAGGAACAGCGCAGGCAGCATGCCCCATATGCGCCTGAAGAGTTTATCTTTTGATGTAGTGGAATTAATATCCATAATGTTCCTTTCAGCAGCAAATAGCGTTTTAATAATTACTGAAACAACGGGGAGATTTATGTATTATAGTGGACGACAAAAATAAGTAGATGTAGTTTGCCCATTTATGGGCGTCCGCCTGAGGCGAATTAAAATCGCCGATAAACTTGTCCCGTTATGTATTTAAACGGGATAGGCAGACTACAAATTTAATTCGTTTACTCCTGCGGCCATTTTTTCGACGCAGCCCCCTCTCAGATACTGCCTCATGGCAGGGGTGAGGTCTTCGGATTTCGGATTTGGGATTTCGGATTGTGAATTTAAGACAATGTCTTGCATATGAAAGGATAGTAACAAAAAGACAGGATGTAAGCAATAAGCAAGAATACAGGCTATGGGCTATAGGTTGAGGTTGAGGTTGATAAGAGAAGGAGTTTTTAATCTTAGCCTTAGACTTAACCTCAGCCTTGAATTACATACCTCTTATTCCTTCTCAGTCCTTCCTTAACCTCTGCCCCTTTTTTTTCATAACCCTTCTTTCCCATCATGCCGTATGTCAGTTTCTTCCCCTCTTCCACACCGGGCTGGTTAAATGGATTAACATTAAATAAGCCGCCGGCAAATGCGGTCTGGACTTCAAAGAAAAAAAGAAGCTGGCCGATTGTGAATGGATTTATATCAGGGATAGTGATGGTGTAGTTCATCCTTTTATTTTTTGTCAGGGCAATTCTGGTTGCTACTAACTCTGCCCTGAACAGTTCTTCCATTGAGCGCCCTCCAAGATAGCCAATCTCTTTAAAATCCTCAAACATCTTTGGTATGGACACCTCATTTTTAAACTTTTTAACCTCTATGAATGTAATAATCTTGTCATAGGGACCTTCCATGTAAAGCTGAAGCTGGCTGTGCTGGTCTGTTGTGCCGATGGCCTTAACCGGCGTTGGCCCGATATTGACTGCTTTACCTTTGAGGTTTACGCTCTTGCCAAGGCTCTCTGCCCAGAGTTGGATATACCACTCGGAAAAATCCCTGAGCGCATTGGAGTAAGGCATAATCACAGATATATTTTTTCCTCTTTGATATGCAAGATATTGAATGATTGCAGACATATATGCCGGATTTTTCCATATATTGTCTATGCTGCATACCTTGTCCATGTCTCTGGCGCCGGCAAGAAGTTTCTTTATATCAACCCCTGCCATTGTCGATGGAAACAGACCTACCGCTGAAAATACAGAATATCTGCCTCCCACATTTGGAGGAATGGAAAGGGTCTTAAAACCTTCTTCGCCGGCCAGCTTCCTTAAAGGGCCTTTTATCGGGTCGGTTGTTATAACAATATGATTTTTATATTTTTTCCCAACCTCTTTCTCAAGTAGCTTTTTTACGGCAAGAAACTGGGCAACGGTTTCAGCTGTCTCGCCTGATTTTGTTATGACATTAAAAAGGGTTTTTCTCAGGTCAAGCATTTTAAGGAGAGGCTCAAAGCTATCCGGGTCTATGTTATCGCAGAAGAAGATACTTGAGGCATTTCTCTTTAGTCGGGGATAAACCCCGACGCTGCCTGTTCTTGACAGGAGATTATGATACGGATGACACAGGGCATTGAATATAGCCCTTCCGCCCAGAGACGAGCCGCCTATGCCGAGGACAATAAGATTGTCAAAACTGCCGGCCAGTTCCTTTGAAAGCGATAAAACTTCCCTCAGCAGTTTATTGTCATAAGGAAGGCTATAAAAACCAATATCCGCCTTCCTCCTTTCTTGAAGGTTTTTATGGATCTCGGCCCCCCTGCCCTTCACGACATCAATATCCTCTGGCCTCAGGCCATGCTCATGGCCTATAACATCTGACATTACATTGTTGAAATCAAGGGTGAGGTTCATGGTTTATCTCCTCTGTAGTTGCCGATTTATCGGCGTTTTTAAAAATGCCCATAAATGGGCAACTACAAATCTTTCCACGGCGCCGGCTTGCCTATGCCATAACCCTGGGCATAATCTACATTAAGCTCCTTAAGAAGCTTTATTATCTCTTTATTCTCCACAAATTCGGCGACGGTCTTAATCCCCATTCCCTTTGACACATCTACAATAGCCTTTACAAAGAGCTGATCATTCTGATTTTCATTGAGCCGTCTTATGAATGAGCCGTCAATCTTGATATAATCCACATTCATCTCCTTCAAATAGATAAAAGATGTAAAGCCAACGCCAAAATCGTCTAAAGAAAACAGGCATCCTATAGACTTTAATGCATTTATAAATTTTATGGCTCTATCCATGTCGCGAACTGCCGCAGTCTCCGTTATTTCAAAGATTAGATGGCTGGGGTCTGCGCCCGTTTCCACTATCTTGGATTGCAGAAAGGATAGAAGCTCTTCATTCCCCAGGTCTTTTCCTGAAAGATTCATCCCAAAGGCTAAAGAGCTTTTCTGGCGGCTGGTCTCTGCCTGGAGCTTCATTACCTTTTCTGTAATAATCTTGTCAATTGTACCAATAAGACCGAATATCTCTGCTGTGTCAATGAATACGCCAGGGAGGAGTATCTTCCCATCCTCGCTGCGCATCCGGGCAAGGGCCTCATAATGATGTATTTTATCATCTTTCAAGTCAAGTATGGGCTGAAACCAAGGCTCAAAGCGGCCTTCTTCTATAGCCTTCTGTATATGCCCCTTCCACTCAAATCGCGAGCGCATTTTCTCTAAATAGCTATCTTCAGGGCTATAGATATGATGCCTATCCCCGCCTGCTTCCTTTGCCTGGGACATAGCAGCGTTTGCCTTTATAAAGAGTTCTTTTGTCGCCGCCCCATGTTTGGGGTAAAACGCAATTCCTATGCTTGCAGTCAACTGTACAGAGGCGGATATAAAACTATGAATACTTCCTATCTTTTTACGGATTAGTTCAACAACATCTATTGTTTCTTTTACATCGGTGTAAGACATAAAGATTGCAAACTCATCTCCGCCGAGCCGGCCTATGATACTTTTCTCCTTTGCCCTTTTTATGTTTTGCGCAGCCATATCATTTATGGTGTTTCCCAATATCTTGGCTGCGCCGCGCAGGAATTCATCTCCAATATTGTGCCCATAAGTATCATTGATATATCTAAATTCATCTATATTAATCAATAATAAGGCGCCTGTCTGCGGATGCCCGGCAATAGCAGGTTTGGTTTTGGCATACGCTATCCACTCATCCATAAGTTCCATAAACCGTGTACGATTGATAAGGCCTGTCAACTCATCGTATGAGGCAAGATGTTGTATCCTTTCTTCAGATTCTTTCTTTTTAGTAATGTCCTCCTGAATCAGAAGGAAATGGGTGATATTTTCTTTTTTGTCTTTAATCGGAGAGATTAAGCAATTGCACCAGTAAGGCTGGCCATATTTCTTTTTATGCTTATACGATCCTTGCCATGTATTGCCTGCAGAAATAGTCTTCCATAACCCTTCATATTCGTTCTTTGTCATAATCTCAGAAGCAAAGGTTCGCAAATCATGGCCTACCATCTCTTCTTTAGAGTACCCGGTAATCTGCTCAAACATCGTATTCACATATTCAATAACCCCGTTACGGCCTACAATAAATACACCATTGACGCTCTGCTCTATGGCCATGGAAAGCTTTTGAAGCTCCTTGGTTCTTACTTCAACCTCATGCGCCATTTTATTGAACGAACGAGAGAGCCTTCCAATTTCATCGCTGGTTTGAACAGGGACGCTAATTTTAAAGTTGCCATTGGCAATATCCTCTGCTGCAGAAGAAAGCCTCTGGAGCGGTCTTATAATACCTCTAACAAGAAAAGCAAGAAGGACGGTAATGCTCAGGATTGTAAATAGGCCGTATATCAGCCAGCGCTCCCTGTTGGATGCTGAAGATGCATACATATCTTCCAGAGAGGTGGATATCATCAGCACGCCTCTTGCGCTTTGCTCCACTCCATGACAGGACTTGCATTTTGGCCTTGCCACTATTGGCACAAGATAAGTTAAAAGGCGCTTGTCAACAGATTCTTCAATATAGGATACGCTCTCTTTCTTGCCTTTGTTAAATAACTTGACAGCTTCCTTAAATTCCGGCTTATCAACCCCCTGGGCAACATTATTTTGCTTATCTGGGTGATCTGCAGTCCACTCAGGCTTCAGTTTTCCATATTCCTTTTCTACAGTCTTTAGTGTTTTAAAATCTTGAAATGCCTCTTCTATGCCGTTGCTTCTGATGATCTGCACCCTTTCCACACCCTTTATACTTTGAACACCTTTTATAAAATAACGGGCTATATCAGCCCTTTCACGCAGCATATCATCATATATACTCTCCAATATAGGCTCTGCCATGAGTTCGCTGGCCCTCTTTCTTTCTTCCAAGAGATTCTTTTTTCCCTGTTCTATCACTCTATAAATAAGTCCGCCAAAACCGATAATTGCAACAGCTATGACCACGCCAAGAATCTTTGATAGAATGCTCTTTCTAAACATCCTTATTGTCTCTCTTTCGGCAGACCATGCATCATATTTGCCATTTGCTTATCTATCTTTGATATATGCTCTATCAACCAATCAATAGTCTTACGTTGAACCTCGACAACTAATGCCAAGGATGCACCTGCTGTCTCAAATTTTTTCTTAAGCCCATTCAATTCTTGTATAAACCGCTCATGCTCAGCCTTATGCGCTTTATAGGCTGAATAATTATGCGCGAGCATCAGCTTCTCTTCTTTGGCAAAATGAAACTTGCTGTAATCTTCCAGAAATTCAAGCACAGCGAATAATTCTTGCTTGCCTTTACCCTGGCTTATCGCATCAAGCAGATTGTTAATCCTTTTAAACAATTCTTTATGCTGATTATCAATCTCAGCGACACCTATAGATAAATTCTGCGTCCATTCAAATGGCATGGATATTACCTGCTTTACATTAAAGGACATTTGCTACACAATGGTTTTTTGTTCCTGCAAAAATCCTTTCCGATTTTTACAATCAGCGCATGATACTCATTAAACATACGCACATCATGAGGCAGGCTTTTCATAAATAATGCCTGAACATCATGATAATCAGCGTCTATCTTTATAATTTGGTGTCTTGAAAAAATCCTCTTTGTATACGCATCAACAACAAAGACAGGATGATTGCCTGCATATAAAAGGATTGAATCCGCTGTCTCAGGCCCGATGCCGTTTACCTGAAGCAATTCCCGCCTCAATGCATCAGTCCTCTTTTTAAACATCCTGTTGAGACTGCCGCTGTAATTATCAAAGAGATAATTTAAAAAATGCTTCAGTCTCTTTGCCTTTATATTGAAATAACCTGCCGGTTTTATAAGTTTTGCAAGTTCATCATGGGAAAGGTCGTGGAGCTTTTTAGGAATAAGAAGTTTTGCCCTCTTAAGATTACGAATAGCCTTTTCGACATTTGTCCATGCGGTATTTTGGGTAAGGATTGCGCCAACGATTACTTCAAACGGCGTATCACCAGGCCACCAATGTTGGGGGCCGAAGGCGGCAAAGAGTTTCTTGTAGGTTTTTTTGAGGTTAGTGGATAACGTCAGGTTCTTCATATCTGTAGCTTGCCCATTTATGGGCGCATTTTAAAAACGCCGATAAATCGGCAACTACATTCATCAAGGTTCAGTCCACCCCTTCAGTTTTTTCACTTCACCTGCTGTCAGCATCCTGAAATCTCCAGGCTTGAGGCTGCCGAGTTTTATGCCTGCAAATTCCGTCCTCTGTAACTTTAGCACGGAATGGCCTATTGCAAAGCACATCCGCTTCACCAATCTGTTTCTCCCCTCATACACTGTAAGCTCTATCCACGAATTTGTCTTTGTTGCCTTTATGAATTTAGCCTCAGCAGGCAGAGTCCTGCCGTCTTCAAGATAGATGCCTTTTTTAAGCTTGGCAATATCCTTGTCATCAGGCGCATCGCTGACCTTGACCAGATATTTTTTGGGAATTTTATATCTGGGATGGATGAGCTTATTGGCAAGCTCTCCATCATTGGTGAGGAGCAAAACACCTTCCGCATCTAAGTCTAATCTTCCGATGGGGAAGAGTCTTAACCTGGGGACAGATTTGAAATCTGTCCCCAATTTTTTTACAAGGTCAATGACCGTAGGCCTTCCTTCAGGGTCTGAAACCGTGCTTATAACCCCTTTGGGCTTATTGAGCAGGATATATATTTTGGGGACAGATTTTAAATCTGCCCCCGCTGATATTACCCTGCCGTCAACCGCAATCCTATCCTTTTCAGGGTCAGCCTTGGTCCCCAGTTTCGTCGCTGCCTTGCGGTTGACCGTGACCCTCCCCTCCAGAATCATCTCCTCTGCCTTGCGTCTGGACGCTATCCCCGCTTGCGCTATTATCTTCTGTAATCTCTCCTGCAATTTCTTCCTCCTGCGGCATAATAATTTCTTTTAATGTGGGCAGACACGAAAGGTCTTTCAAATCAAAAATCTCAAGAAATTCCTTTGTCGTCCCATATACTGCCGGCCTGCCAGGCACCTCTTTCCTGCCGATAATCTTTATGAGATTCCTGTCCATGAGCGTCTTCAAAACCCCGCCGCAGTCAACTCCTCTGATCTCTTCTATCTCCATCCTTGTAATCGGCTGCTTATATGCAATCATGGCAAGGGTCTCCATAGATGCCTTGCTCAGTTTCTGGAACCCTATCTTGAAAAGCCGCCTGAGCCACGGCGAAAACTCAGGCCTTGTCCTGAGCTGATATCCGCCTGCCACCTCTTCAATGGTAAATCCTCGCCTTGATTGCACATAGTCAACCATCAACTCATTCAGTGCAAGCCTCACCTCATCCCGCTTTTCCCCTTCCAATACATTCATCAGTTTTTCAAAGCTGATGGGATGATCAGCGGCAAAGATTATGGTTTCTATGAGCGGTTTTAAGCTGTCTTTGTCCATGTTGTATTACTCCATTGTGAAATTTTATGATACCTGCCGGCTGACAATCTCATTCCATTTCAGTTTATGCTCATATTTTATGGTTTTGTCGCTCTTTAAGCTTTCCACATAGTTGTCAATAAAATCATAGGGATCGTGTAAAAGCCGCAAATAATATTTGAGCGTCGGATAGATGCCATTCACAATTACTTGGCAGCCGTGGATTTTTGATATTCTGGAAACTTCTTTTGCAATGCTCCCGGCATGCGATAAATCTTCTTCTGCGGTGGTCAACAGATAATACCGTTCTATCGGATGCGACTTGAATTTTTCGTAAGCGTCTCTGATTAAATTGGTATTTATGGAAATTCCATGTTTAATCTCAACGGCTTCAAATACCCTTCCCTTTGCATTCCTCACTTCAATATCACCTACCATGCCTGATCTTTTATCAGGGGAAGTATGCTCTTCCAATGGCATCAATTGCTTGCCCTCGAACCGTTTCAGTTCTTTTATCATGCATTGATAAACGGCATAAACAGCCAAGGTAGGCAAGCGGGAAGCCCCTCGGCATGAATAGCCTGCTTCAAAATGTTCTTTGAGATCATGAACGATGGCCGATATGGAAAGGTTGGTAGGTTTTGCCAAGTCAATCTTTTTCTGCTCACGATACTCAATCAGTTTTACAAATAACGCCAATAAATATTTTTCAGGAGACCTGTTTTGATTTTGGATCAGGTCAAGCAGGTTAAGAAATGCTCTTTTCAACTCATCGGGAGTTATTTTTCCCGGGTAATGAAAATCATACGGAAGGTTTTGCTCCAGCGATCTCGTCAACCAACCGCTTTCCGCCATTGAAGGAAATTCCATTTCCTTCATAAAAGGAGTAACATATTTTGTATCAATTCCTCTGCCGGAATATCCGCCGTTCATATTATCCTGATGCAGCCGAATATCCTGCGCGGGATTGTGCAGCTTATGAACGAGGCTTGTTATGAGAACCGTTAAAACTCCTTTGCCTTTTTCAAAATTATCTATTACCGTCTGTAAATATTTTTTCTCTTCAGTCCCAAACTCATCAAACAAATGCCGGACAACAGCGTCATTGACTATGGTCAATGCCTTTCGGTAAATTTCCTGAAGAATATCTCTATGCGTTTTCTTTTTATCGGCAGTCATTTCTCTCACCTGAAAAGCTCCAGCGGTTTCCCTATCCCGATATTTTTAATCCGCTCTTGCGCATATTTGCAATATTCCTCATTGCTTTCAATGCCGATATACCTTCTGTCCAGTTCTTTGGCCGCCGCCGCCGTGGTGCCACTTCCCATGAACGGATCCAATACAATATTGCCGGGCAAGGAAAGGAGTTTTATGAGTTCTTTAATAATAGACAGCGGATAGATGGCGGGGTGTTTGCATCCTTTTATTGTTTCTACCGCGCACTCTATCACATCCCTTTTTATCGGTTCGCCTTTAATTTTTATGATTGTGAAACCTTTTCTCATGAGCTGATATTTTCTGCCCCCGTCTTGCCCGCCAAACGGCTCGGAATGAATGCCCTTTATCTTCATGCGGAAGCTCTCTATTTTCCTGGATTTAACCGCCTCTATTATTTCCTGCAATTCGCAGAGGGCCATCTTCTTTTGCTCCAGTGTTAGAGCAGAGGTTTCTATGAGCTCAAAATATTTTTTTCCGATGTTATTGCCTGCGGTTCGTTTGCTTTTCAATCCGTTATTACTCATGTAGTCGGCAAAGTTATAACAGTAGTTGTCGTTTTTTATAAAATGAAAAAATGGTTCGGCGCTGCTCACAAGTCTTCTCTGATATTGTCTTGGTGTAGGATTGGATTTTACCCAAGTGATGCTGTTCACCAGTTTGACCGGAAATGATTTTAAAGACGCAACGGCAAATCGATATGGAATCAATTGAAGGCTTCCTTCCAAATATTTATCGCCCAGATTGAATACGATACTTCCGTCATCCTTTAAAATACGAACGCACTCCGAGAAAACCTTCAGCAGATTATCAATATATTCCTCAACGGTTTTTTCATTCCCGATGCCGCCGCCGTAATCTCTTTGTTTAAAATAGGGAGGGGAAGTGATGATCAAATTTACTGTATTGTCGGGAATCAATTTTAATATCTCAAGATTATCTCCCTGTATTATATTATTCAGCAAATCTTGAAATGACGTTTCAATTGGTCTATAGAGAACAGGGGATTCCTTGACTACAGGTTGTTTCTTTTTTATAAAATGTTTCTTATAAGACCTTGTAATTCTGCCGGTTGTTTTCATTTTACCGCCCTCTTACTCCTGACTTACTATCTCCGAATCCTGAACTCCCAACTCCGAACTGCTTTCCGGCACATAAAGCCGTATCACCCCATCCTGCTCGGACTGGTAAATTCTTATCACCTTCATCTTGGTAAGTTCAAGCATTGCAAGGAACGTTGTAACTATCATAGCCCTGCTGCTGCTTGAAGGAAACAGGGAGAAAAATGTTATGCTCTTTTCCTTGCTCAAAAGCTCCATGATAAAATTTATCCTGTCTGCGATGGTGATATGTTCTAATGCTATGTCAAAACCGATAGTCTTCGGCGCCTTTGCCAAGACATCTTTTAATGCCTCCAGCAAATCAAAGAGGGATAAATTTACCAATCCCCCTTCTTCTTGGGGACAGATTTGAAATCTGTCCCCAGCAGGCATCTGGCCTTTGGTAAATGTATCTCTGCCGAGAATCATCATTTGTTCCAATTGGGCCGAAGCCTCTTTATACTTCTGATATTCAAGCAGTCTCCTGATAAGCTCCTGCCGCGGGTCGCCGCCCTCCTCTTTTTCCTCACCCGCCTCCTCTGAAAAAGGCAGAAGCATCTTTGACTTGATGTGGATGAGAGTGGCTGCCATGAGCAGGAATTCCCCTGCCACCTCAAGGTTGAGGGTCTTCATCATCTCTACATATTCCAGATACTGCGCTGTAATAATGGAAATGGGAATATCATAGATATCCACCTCATTTTGTTTTATGAGGTGGAGGAGAAGGTCAAGAGGGCCTTCAAATATTTCAAGTTTGACTTTGTAGGACATAACAGTAGATAAAGTTAAACCACCTCAATTCCGGTTTTAACTATTTCCGAAAGAATACTGCCGCGCTCAAAATTTTTGTATTCGCTCCATAAAATGCACAGAGGTTCAATATGGGTATCAATCTTTCTGGCGATATGAAACAGATTTGCCGTTATTTCCACTTTGTTTACACTGTCAGGCAAATCAATGATAACTCCAACATCTATATCGCTGTCCTTTGTTGCAACTCCTTTTGCATAAGAACCGTACAGGATCATCTTCTTTACCGGATAAGCGTCTTTTATCAAGTTATAGAAAACGGATATCTCTTTTTTAATAGTGTCTTCCTCTATTACACATGTTTTTTTAGCCATTTAAACAACTCTCCTGTTTTGGATAAAATCTCCTGTGCGCTCTTTTTATCAAGGGATTTTGATATTTGATATATTTCCTCTGTATATCTTGACTGAATATAATAAGAATTCAATCTCTCTAAAAATCTGTTTGTTTCTTCGTCTATCTGTTTACCAATGGATAATTCTTCTGCAAGTCTTATAAGATTATGCGTATACGGCGGGGTTTCTTCTTTCTCTTTCACATACAAAGCCTTTAATGCCTTCTCTATCGTCTGTTGGCAGGTGAAGGCAACATACAGGTATCTTCCGCTTTTCATCATCGCCTTTGCCGTTTCAAAGTCATACTCTGCAAGGGCAAGCCAGTTTTTAACTACCTTTTTGCTCATTGCCATTCCTTCATATCGTAAATCTCAAACGGTAGCCAGCAATAAATTTTCTTAACATTGAATCACCTTATCATCTAATGCCTAATCTCCAGTTTGGGAACAAGTCAACCGTGAAAGATGATTCTTGTCTTTATGGGCACGGAACACGGCGCGGATCAGATAATTTCGTTTAATGCCTTAAATCTGTCTATATTATACACGCCGTCTTTAAATACAAGTTGGTTAAATATTCTCGCCAACTTTTTATCTGTTCCTGTTTTAGCTTTTATTGTTGCCTCGTTGTTTATCAACTCAATCTCGGAATGAAGGTTCCATTCTGCCAATCTTTGTTTGTAGAGTTTAAGGTTTTGCTGTTTGTTCTGATGGTTGTTGAGAAAATCGTATTTGGTTAAAAACTCAGTGGTTGCAATCGTGTTAATGAGTTGCAGCAATTGTTCCATTGTTGCGGTTTCGCCTGATAAAAAATTCCACAGTTCGCTTGCCAGTAAAACCTCGCTGCCGGCAAAGTATTTGTTCATATTGATAATTGAACTGAGAAATCTTGCTTTGTCATAACCGGTCGCAGATGCTTCATGTGTAGGATCAAATGGGAAACCGATATAAAACCGAACCGTTTTACCCGGAAACTTTTTGAACAGCGCAGCTTTTCCTTCTAAAATTTTCTGCTTTTCACCGCGCATCTCTCCGGAGTTTGGTCTTACTGATTTCAATTCAATAGCAGTTACTTGAGTTCCATCATCTATAAAAACATCTGCTGAAAAATCCAGAGCGCTCACCGGTTCGGTGTTATCATGTATGAATAGCTTCCGATTCTCGTTATCAAGATGCGGGATATTTTTCGCTGTGCTTAAATCGGTTATGATGGTATTTGCATTTTCCTTTTGCTTTTTATCAATGGAAAGATTGCCCAGCTTTTTAGAGGTGTATTCTCTTTTCTCGCCATCGCTTAAAATATGAGCAACATTCTCAAAGAATGTTTGCCCTAATGTGGTGTTCAATCCTTGCAGCCAACTGCTTAAACTGACAAAAAACGGAACATCGGAAACTTTACCTTGAAACTTGTCTGCAAAGGCATTTAAGAATGCAGTGTGAAAGGGAGCATTTCTGTTGCTTGAAGCATCTTCAGGAAAACTTTCAAACCGCGTAAAAAGAACCTTGATGATTTGAAAAGATATTTTTTCAATTTTATCTTGTGATAGTGGCATAATTACTTTGTTCTTAAATGGAAAATTATTTCCGCATACGCCCCTTTATCTTTCTCTGTGCGGTTAAGCACGGGGCGTTTAAATTGATTGACTATTTTCATTCCTGCCTTTTCTGCAATAGCAGGATACATATTATATTTATCGTTGGCGACAAGAAAAATATCATAATCATCAGCTAAAAACCTTTTGCAATTATTCAGCACATCGGCGATTCCCGCAATATAACTTTCTTTTGCTCCCTTGCCCTGCCCTTTAAAAAGCGGGCCGATTTCCAAATCGTCTTGTCGTTTAAAACCGAAAAGGTCGTAAGCGTAAGCGTGCTGTTCGTGATAATTAATAAGTCCGACATAAGGCGGAGAGGAAAAAATACCTTTGATTTTTTTCTTCTTTGCCAATGCTGCAAATGGAGAATTTTTCTTTTCAAGTTCTTTGAAAATGTCAATGGCGCGGCTGTCGCCGGTCAAGCAAGCCTGATAAGTCCGTGTGCGCAGCTTGTCAAACTGCATAAGCCTTTTCACAGTGTCTTGAGAATAGGTCTCCCACCACTTGGGAATTGAGAAAAGCGGCTTGCAAATCTTTCCGTGTTTAGCGCAATAATAAGTTGCGGTTACCGGTTCTTTGAGCGTCGCCAAATCCGCGTGGGTTGTGGCACGGCAGGAGCGAATCGTTCTGCTTAAAATAATGCTGATGATTTTCTTTGTGTCTCTGTTTTCAATCTTTTTTATTTCATCGAATACAAATTCAAGTTCTTCCCTGATGTGTTGTGAATACCACTTGTCAAGAAAGGAGTCTGCCTTGTCTTGCCGCAATTTGATATTGTATTCTTTAACGAGTTTATTGAAGACAGGAAGAAATTCCTTTTCTTTTTCTGCGCCGTATTTGTCTTCGTTGATTTCTCCTCTTTTCACTTTGTATTTATAATCGGGAACCGGAAAATATTTGTTGTTGAACCGGTAAAGCTCCTTCAGCAGTTTCCCCTCAAACTCAAGCGTGTGCGAGTCTGAAAGAAACTCTTTGAAGGCTTTGCTGATTCGGTTGATTTGATTTTGAATATCAGCCATGTCGTATCTGGCTACCTTGCAATTTCCGATTAAAGAATTAAACGCTGAAACATCTATCCCAATGCCGTGCATCCCGAGTTCACAAGACTGAACCAATGTGGTTCCGCTGCCGGAAAACGGATCAAGAACGATGTCCCCTTTTTTGAAATAAATCTGTTTTTTAAAGTTATCGGTATGGCTATCAAGAAAATATTCAACCAACTGCGGGATGAATTTTCCTTTGTAGGGATGGAGCCGGTGAACGTGTTTTGTTGTTTCGGCTTCTTTGTATTGGTCAAAAGACAAAGCCCAGTTCAAATCCTTGCCAAGCTGGTCTTTCCATGAAAGTTCTCTGTGGCCGTTGTAAGATTTGTAGTAGTTAATTAACTCATGCTTGGAAACCAGAGTTGTGCCGTTGCTACCGATCTTCTTTATTCTTCCGTATTGAATAAGATAAGAAATATTTGAGGTCGTCACTGTCTTGCCCAGATGCCCCGTTGCCCATTTGCTGGCTTCTTTTATATTTAACAGTTTGTTTGTCTCAATCATGTTTGTCTCGATTTGCAACATTCATCTCGTTCCCAAGCTCCAGCTTGGGAACGAGTCAGGTAGTGCGTACTGCCTACTGTAGTTTCAACGCCTTCCTCACCCCGGTCATAGTCTCCTGCGCTATTTTTAACGCTTTTTTATTTCCTTTGTTCAGCGCTTCATTCACGATGTCAGGATTTTTTACAATCTCTGCCCGTTTCTTTTGAATTGGCTCAAGCTTTTTGACGATAGACGGGATGAGCGATTTTTTGCATTCTATGCAGCCGATGCCAGCGGTCTTGCATCCCTGCTCAACCCACGTGATGGTTTCAGGAATGGAATAAATCTTATGCAGAAAATATACCGGGCATACCTCAGGATTTCCTTTGTCCGTCCTCCGCTGGCGCGCCGGGTCTGTGAACATGGGCAGGAGCTTTTTTTCTATCACATCAGGCGGGTCCGACAAAAATATGGCGTTGTTGTAGCTCTTGCTCATCTTTCTGCCGTCAGTGCCGAGGAGTTTCGGCGTTTCCGTCAAAAGCGTTTGCGGCTCAGGAAATGTTTCGCCGTAAAGGAAATTAAATCTTCGGGTAATCTCGCGGGAAAGCTCCAGATGCGGCGCCTGGTCAATGCCTACCGGCACCATATTTGCCTTATAAATAATAATATCAGCGGTCTGCAAAACAGGATACCCGAGAAATCCGTAGGTGTGCAAATCCTTATCTTTTACCTCGTCCACCTGTTCCTTGTAAGTGGGATTTCTCTCCAGCCACGAGAGCGGTGTTATCATGGAGAGGAGAAGATGCAGTTCCGCATGTTCTTTGATTGCGGATTGCAGAAATATGGTTGAGTTGGGGACAGATTTCAAATCTGTCCCCAGTATCCCCACAGACAGCCAGTCAATCACCATCTCCTTGATATTCTCCTGAATAGCGGAAGGGTTGTTATACTCGGTGGTAAGCGCATGCCAGTCAGCCACAAAGAAAAAACATTCATGCTCTTTTTGCAGCTTGAGCCAATTTTCAAGAACGCCGTGGAAATGGCCGAGGTGCAGCTTACCGGAAGGCCTCATGCCGCTTAAGACCCGCTTAATAGTCATTAAAATCCGCCTCCAAGAAGCAAACCCACTGCTAAACTAATGATAGGAGAAATAATTGTAGTAACAACATTTGTCATAATTAAAAGAATCAACACTATGAACCCATACGGCTCAAATCTTGCAAAAACCATTGCCTGCTCTCTGGATAAAAGGCCCATAAGGATTTTACTTCCATCAAGGGGCGGGATGGGAATAAAATTAAAGACAGCCAGGCCGATGTTTATCACAACACTCACCTGAATCATCATAAAGAGCGGCTTCATAATGAATGAAAGAGAAGGCTCGAATAATATGCCTGACGCAAACAGCGCCTTAAAGAGAACAGCGCTCACTGCTGCCAGAAAAAGATTTGTCGCAGGTCCTGCTATGGCAACCCACATCATACCCTTTACCGGGTCTTTAAAATTGAAAGGATTTACCGGCACAGGTTTTGCCCAGCCAATCATTCGGGTCAGAAAAAATACAAGGGTCCCGATGGGGTCAAGGTGCTTAATAGGATTTAAGGTAAGCCTTCCCAAAAGCCTTGCCGTGGGGTCTCCAAGCTTATCCGCCACCCAACCATGCGCAAGCTCGTGAAAGGTTACGGCTAAAAGTACCGGAACTGCAAGTATGGCTATGTCCTGAATTATAGAGGCTAATGATTCCATAGAAAAATACCGTTTCCTGTGTCCGTTGGCCGTGACCGTAAAATATACACGGATACGGAACACGGTCACGGCTCACGGCCTTTTTGAAGGTTATCAGAAAGCCTCTCATTGCGTCAACGAAAATTTCATGCCGAGTTTTACCATTTATAATAAAAGGCACCCCAAAATAGACTTTGATTTTTTTACGGAGGCATATAAGTCTTGAATAAATCAAAACAGTGTGTTAGAAAATTTAAGATAAGGTGAAGCTATGCAATTAGGTTTTAATGAAAATGTAATGCATAAGGAAGTACGTTACCATGTCCAGACAGAAGATGGCGGCAGGAAAAACCCTGTAATAACTACACTCTTATTTAAAGAAGGCATTATTATATCCTCTAAAAGGACAAGCTATGCAGATATTATAAAGTCCGATAAACTTGATATAGTTGTAAAAGAGATTATGCGTGACCAGCACGGCACTATGCTGAAGAATCTGAAAAATGGCGTATTTGACAAGAAAGAAGAAAAGATTGAACCTCAACAACTAAAGACAGCAGAAAAGCTTGCCCCCGAAGGTCTTAATCGGGGGGCAGTAGAAAAAAAGGGCGGGCCATTGGTTGAAGAAAAAAGCCTTGATGATATTATTTTGGAGTATCTAAGTCTCAGTGAAAAGGAGTAAGCACGGATAAAAATGGAGAGTTTAATAAGTGAAGTTATGACAAAACCAGACATAGAAAATCTAAAGAAATGGGCAAAACAGTTGCGGCTGGATGTTTTGATGATGCTCAATAAGTCAAAATCAGGGCATACAGGCGGCTCGCTCTCAGCCGCCGATATTGTTACAGCCCTTTATTTTTACAAGATGAGACATGATTCCCAAAACCTAAAATGGGAGGATAGGGACAGATTTATATTATCAAAAGGACATGCAGCGCCGATTCAGTATGCTGCGCTTGCGAGGTGCGGATATTTTTCTCCAAAGGAACTGCTTACCTTGAGAAAATTGGGGAGTATTCTTCAGGGTCATCCTGATATGAAATGCACGCCCGGGATTGAGGTATGCACCGGCTCGCTCGGACAGGGGCTTTCTATGGCAAATGGAATGGCATTAGCTTTAAGGCTTGATAAAAAACCTTCGCGGGTCTATGCGCTTCTCGGCGACGGCGAGGTTGAAGAGGGCCAGGTCTGGGAGGCTGCCATGAGCGCAGCCCATTATAAATTAGACAATCTCTGCGCCATTGTAGATTTTAACGGTTTTCAGATAGACGGCGCTGTAACAGACGTAATGAATGTTGAGCCATTGAGCGAAAAGTGGAAGGCATTTGGCTGGTATGTTCTCATGATAGACGGCCACGATATGGGGCAGATAATCAGGGCGCTTGACGATGCAGAGACGATAAAAGGAAAGCCAACCATGATTATTGCGAGGACGGTAAAGGGCAAGGGCGTTTCGCTATTTGAGGGCAAATACCAGTATCATGGCGTTCCGCCGTCGGATGAAGAGTTGAAAAAATCGCTGGAGGAACTTGGGGTATCGGCAGATGGGTGGCCGGAGAGGGTGGTATGATAAGCTCAGCCGGTGTTATAGTTACGATATTAGCCATTTTTATTTTCTTAAAAATTAAGATTGCTTCAGAGCATCAGCGTTTTGTTGTATACACCTTGGGAAAATTTCGGGGATTGAAGGGGCCTGGTTTATTTCTTAAATGGTCAGGAACAGAGAC